>DASVVS010000052.1:0-36182 GCA_036386455.1 Thermoleophilaceae bacterium | reverse complement strand
CGCGTGCGCAGGTGGCGGATCCCGAGCTCGCGACAGGCCGCCGCGTGCAGCTTCGAGACGTAGGGGTTGCCGTTGTCGGTCATCACTCGCTCGACCGGCACCTCGCGCTCGGCGAACCACGCGATCGCGCGGCGCAGGAAGCCGACCGCGGTGGCCGGGTGCTCGTCGGGGTGGACCTCGACGTAGGCGAGCCGGCTGTGGTCGTCGACGCAGACGTGGACGAACTCCCAGCCGATGCCGCGATTGCGCTTGCCGGCCGCGCGGTCGCCGGTGATCCGGTGGCCGATGCTGCGGATCCGCCCGAGCTTCTTGACGTCGACGTGGACGAGCTCGCCGGGATGGCGGCGCTCGTAGCGGTTCGGCGGCTCGGGCGGCTCGAGCCGCGAGCGCTTGCCGAGCCCGATCCGCCTGAGCCAGAGCGAGACCGTCGAGAGCGCCATGCCGAGCAGCTCGGCGATCTGGGCCGCGGTCATGCGCAGGCGCCGCAGCGCCCTGATCGCCTCGATCCGGCCGTTGGGCGTGCGGTGCGGGATCCGCTTCGGCGCCGACGGGCGGTCGGCGAGCGACTCGCCGGCGTGTGCGCGGCGCACCCACTTGCGCGCGGTCGGCTCAGCCCTGCTCGAGCACGCGGCTTGCGATCAGCGCCCTGCTGTTCGGACAGGTGCGGGCGTTAGCGTGGAGCTTCATCCGGTGTCTCCTTGGTGCTGGTTGGCTTCGACACCTCCAGCCTCCAAGGGGGCCCGGATGAAACAACGTGGTTAGGAGCTACACCTAGCCGGCCCGCCCGCCCCGCTCAGCTACTCGCAGGCGACCTTGTCACCGTCGCGGTCGAGCCCGTGCGGGTCGTCGCCGGTCACCTCGACCGGCCCGTCCACCTCGGGGCAGTTCACGTCCGGCGGGTACTCCGGCACGCAGCCGCTGTAGTTGGGGTCGCAGCCGTCGCCGCCGGAATCGGCCGGCTCCTCCTCGGGCGATGTCTCCGCCTCGCGCTCGCGCCGCTCGCGTGCCTCCTGGCGCTCGCGCTGCCTGCGCTCGCGCGCCCTCTGGCGGCGTCGCTCGCGGATCCGCTCGCGCTTGCGTGCCTGCGCCCGCTCGCGAGCCCGCTCGCGCTTCTGCCGGGCCCGAGCGCGCTTTCGCTCACGCGCATCGGCCCTCGCCTCGGCGTCGTCCTCCTCGCCGCGATCGGGTGCCTGCTGCGCCGACTGCTCGGCCCCACCACCGCCGTCGCCGCCGCCGCCGCCGGACTCGCCCAGCACACCGATCAGCAGCAGGAACGCCAGCCCGACGGCGGTCCACTGAGCCCACGCGGGCCAGGCCCGGAAGCGGTCCCACACGCCCGGCTGCCGTGGCGGCGGTGATGGCGGCGTGGCGGCGCCCGGCTCGTACCGCGGTGGCGGCGCCGTCTCGACCAGGAACAGCCTGACGCTGTCGGTGAGCGCGACCACGTCGAACGGCGGGTCGGCCAGCACGCCCACCGCCGCCAGGGCCTCGGCTATCTCGCCGCGCGCCTTGCGCGTGAGCGTCGTGCGGCCGAACGCGTCGCGCACCGACCGGACCGGAACCCATCGCGATCCGCCGGCCGCCTCCACGTCACGGCGGATGTCGCGCGCGACATCCCCGTCGCTCACCTGCGTCCTCCCCTCACGACAGGGCGCAGCTTAAGCCCTCCTACGATGCTGGGCCGCGTGCCGCCCCTCCCCCTCGCACACGAGACATGGCTCACCGAGGACCGCGTCGGCGCCGACTGGGGCTTCGTGACGGAGGGGCTGACGCTGGCGCTGCTGGCGCTGGCCGTGCTGGTCACGCTTCTCGTGCGCGTGCTCGCGCGCATCCGCCCGGGTGTCGACGTGCCGCTGCTCGCGCGCATGGCGCCGTTCATGCCGTTCGCCGTGCGGCTGCACCTCGCGGTGTCGCTGATCTCGCTCGTCTCGCTCGGTTACTACCTCTCGCCGGCGATGGACCTCGAGGCCGACCTCGCCGGGATCCTGCTCGGTGCGGTGATGGTGATCGTCGCGATCGCGATGGCGATCGGGTTCAAGGTGCGCGCGGCGGCGTGGCTGCTGGTGGTCGCCGGGCCGCTCGGGATGCTCGAGTTCGGCGTCTCGCCCGTGCTTCAGCGGGTGGACATGCTCGGTCCGGCGTTCTTCCTCCTGATCGCGGGCGCGGGGCGCTGGTCGGCCGAGTACGAGATGGGGCGGGTGCGCGATCCCTCGCCCGAGGCGATCGCGCGCGCCGTGTGGACGCTGCGCGTGGCGGCCGGCCTCGCGCTGATCGTCGTCGCGCTCGTGGAGAAGCTCGCCCAGCCGGACCTCGCGCTGGCGTTCCTGCACGAGCACCCGCAGTTCAACGTCGCCCGCGAGGTCGGCATCGGGATGAGCGACCTCGAGTTCGCCCGGGTGGCGGGCGTGATCGAGGTGCTGTTCGGGCTGCTGCTGATCTCCGGTGCGCTGCCGCAGGCGATCGTCCTGATCGCCGGGATCCCGTTCAACGCCACGCTCTGGTTCTTCGGGAACCTCGAGCTGGTCGGGCACCTGCCCATCTACGGGACGATGCTCGTGCTGCTGGTCTACGGCTCGGACCCGCGGCTGCGGCCACTGGTCTCGCGCGCGTGGCCGTGGCGCGCGGCGCCCGGCTGATCCGCCTCTGGAGCGGAGCACGTATGCGTGGGTGTGAGGCGGCTGCTCGCGATCGCCACGCTCCCACTCGAGATCGCCGCGGTAGCGGCGCGGCTCGCGGACGACGTGGCCACGATCGCCGCGGTCGCCCGTGAGGTCGAGCCGGAGCTCCGCGGCGAGGCCGACAGGGCACGCGAGGGCCTGAGCGAGGCGCTCGCCCTCGTCCGCCAGAACAACGACCTGACGATGCAGACGAACGCGCTGCTCGCGGCCGTCGACGCGCACGCGATCGAGCTCATCGAGGTGCTCGCGGACCTCGAGCGCGACCTGCCGGCGCTCACCGACTCGGCCGAGACGATCAGCGACGCCGCGCCGCCCGTCCAGGCCGCGGCGGAGCGGGTGGAGCGGCTCGCCGCCCGCATCCCCGGCGTCCGCACCCGGTGAGCGCGGCGAGCCACGCGCTCGCCGCCGCGGCGATCGTCGTCCCGCACACCGACGCGGACGGCCTGAGCTCCGGCGCGATCGCGCTGCGCGCCCGCGGCGAGGACGCGAAAGCCGCGCTGCTCATCGGCCGCGGCCGGACCCCGTTCGACGCCGATGCGCCGCTGCCGCCGGGCCCTCCGGCGATCCTCGACTGGGGCGTGCGCGATCTCGAGCGGCCGGTGCTGATGATCGACCACCACGCGCCCGACCCGGTCGGCGAGGGGCACGTGGTCGTGTCGGGCTACGGCGAGGAGCCGCAGGTCTCGACGTCGGTGCTGATGCGCCGGGTAGTGCCCGAGGCGCCCGCCTGGCTCGCGGCGCTCGGCGCGTTCGGCGACCTCGGCACGGAGGGCCTGGCGCTGCCCGAGTGCGAGGGCGCGCCGCGCACGGCGGTCCGCAAGCTCGCGCCGCTGGTGAACGCGCCCCGGCGGCTGCCCGACGGGCCCGTGCGCGAGGCGCTGGCGATCCTGTGCGAGAGCGAGTCGCCGCGCGCCGCGCTGGCCGACCCGCGCGCCGCGCTGCTCGAGGAGGCCAGGCGCGAGTGGCCGTCGGGGCTCGACGCGGCGATGCGAACGGCGCCCGAGCTGCTCGGCGAGGTCGCGCTGATCCGCTTCGCCAGCCCGTACCAGGTGCACCCGCTCGTGGCGACCGCGTGGCAGCGCCGCCTCCACCCGCGGATCGTGCTGGCCGCCAACGCGGGCTACCTGCCGGGGCGCGTGAACTTCTCCGTCCGCGGCGGCGACGGCGATCTGCGCACGTGGCTCGCAGACGCACTGCCGGGCGACGGCGGCAGCGAGTTCGCCCGCGGGCACGACCGCGCGACCGGCGGCAGCCTGAGCGCCGAGCGCTTCGCCGATCTCGTCACGGCGCTGCGCGCTGCCGCCGCGTAGGCTGGCGCGCCATGAGCTACACGATCAAGAACCTGACCGACGTGGAGGACAAGGCGCCGCAGTTCGGCATCGACGCGTTCCAGGAGGCGCGCTTCGCGCACGGCGATCTCGACGCCGCCGACACGGGCCTCTCGTTCATCCGCGTGAAGCCGGGGCAGCGGCAGCCGTTCGCGCACCGTCACGAGAACGCGGAGGAGATCTACGTGGTCGTCTCCGGCAGCGGCCGCGTGAAGCTGGACGACGACATCGAGGAGGTCAAGGCGCTCGACGCGATTCGCGTGGCGCCGGCGGTCGCGCGTCAGTTCGAGGCCGGCGACGACGGGCTCGAGCTGCTCGCGTTCGGCCCGCGACACGACAAGGACGGCGAGGTCATCGGGGAGGGCATCTTCTGATAGACGACCGTCTATGTGTCTGGTAGGCTGACGCATAGATGGTTGTCGATGCGTCGCCAGAGGCCGCCCGCGCGGAGGTCGTAGCCGGGCTCGCGAAGGCGCTGGCGGATCCGGTCCGAATCCAGATCCTGGACGCCCTGCGCGAGCAGGATCCGCACGAGGTCTGCCAGTGCCAGCTGCAGCCGCTGTTCGACATCTCGCAGCCAACGCTCAGCCACCATCTCCGCAAGCTCGCCGACGCCGGACTGGTCGTGATCGAGAGGCGCGGTCGCTGGGCGTGGTACTCGATCGATCCCGACGCACTGGAGGAGCTGCGCCGATGGCTGTCCTGAGACCCCACCTCGCGCTGACCGTCACGGACGTGGAGCGCGCGATCCCGTTCTACGAGGCGCTGTTCGGCGTCGGCCCGGAGAAGGTCAGGCCGGGCTACGCGAAGTTCTCGGTCGCCGAGCCGGCGATCAACTTCACGCTCACGCAGGGCGAGCGCGGCGGCGGCCTCGGCGCCTTCAACCACGCCGGCATCCAGGTCGCGGCGACCGAGGACGTGCTCGCCGCCCGCGAGCGGCTGGTGTCGGCCGGCCTCGCGGCGTTCGACGAGATGGACACGACCTGCTGCTACGCGCGGCAGGACAAGATCTGGGTGCGCGATCCCGACGGCACGCCGTGGGAGGTGTTCGCGACGCACGAGGACACCGAGGAGCACGGCGAGGGCGGGCTCGCGGCCGCGGAGGCGGAGTCGTGCGGCTGCGGGTCCGGCGAGAGCGCGACGGAGTGCTGCTCGCAGGTCACCGCCTGCTGCGCCTGATGGCCGAGCTCCAGCTCAACGACCCGCAGACGCTCTACCGCCGCTGGGAGGACGACCAGTGGAGCCCGTTCGCGATCGACCTGACCGCCGATCGCGAGCAGTGGCGGACGATGGACGGCGCGCAGCGGGAGCTGATCCACTTCGCGCTGTCGTCGCTGATGGTGGCCGAGGAGCGGATCACCACGAAGTTCGCGGGGCTGGTGGCCGCCGACGCGCCCGAGGAGGAGACGACGTTCCTCTCCACCCAGCAGGTCGACGAGGCGCGCCACATGCAGTTCTACGCGCGCTTCCAGGACGAGGTCGTGGCCGAGCCCGCGGCGATCGCGGCGCACGTGGAACGCGCGCGGGCCGAGGTCTCCGACGCGTTCCGCCACATCTTCGACGGCGCGCTGGTGGAGGCGCACCGCGCGCTGCTGGACGCGCCGGACGATCTGGCGGCGAAGGTCCGCTTCGTCACCATCTACCACCTGATCCTCGAGAGCACGCTGGGGCTCACGTCGTTCCACTTCGTGACCGACTACCTGCGCCGCGAGGAGCTGCTGCCGGGGTTCGTCGAGGGCTACTCGCGCATCCACCGCGACGAGACGCGGCACATCGGCTACGGCATCTGGTTCCTGCGCGAGACGGTGCGGGCGCGGCCGGAGCTGGCCGACGTGGTGCGATCGACGCTGCGCGAGCTGCTGCCGTCGGTGGCGGACTCGCTCAAGCCGCCCGGGGACGGCGCGGCGACCGACCTGCTGGGCGTGACGCAGGACGACATCCGCGCCTTCGCCCTGAGCGGCCTGACGCGGCGGCTGAAGATCGTGGGCGTGCCGCTCGAGACCGTCTACGCCTGACGCGGCGGGCGTTCGGCTTCCGGCGGCGCCTCGGAGATCTCGGCCTGGCGTCGCCGCGCGAGGATCTCCTCCACGTCGTAGCCGGCCTCGGCCTCGGCCGACATCTTCTGGATCAGCTCCTCAGTGATCGGAATGCCGCTCGCCGTCTTGCCCCAGTCCTCCGTCATCACGATCGACCTCCGAGCGCGCCGCGGTACTTGCGGCGCATCTTCATCGCGTGGATCGCTACCTCAGGCTGGTGCGAGCGCCTCAAGGTGACCACCTCGAGGAGGCTTCCATCGCGCGCCGGACCGAGATAGAGGCGCGAGTCGTCGGAATTGTCTTGGATCACGAGAGCGTGACTCACGGCGTGCACGATGTCCTTGTCCGCAATGCCGTGCTTCCGCGCGGCGGGTGGACACGCATGGATGGTACGCCACGTTCGCGGGTCAGCGACCTGGGTCGCCGGGATCCGGCTCGACCAGATAGAGCTCCCGGGCGAGGGTCTCCAGGGCGTCCTCGATCACGGTCACCGCGGCGCTCAGGTCGGCCTCGGCGTGGCGGTCCGCCAGCGGGCGGAGCGTCTCTTTGATCAGCCGCCGGAGCACGTCCGGGATCGGGTCGCCGCCCGGCGTGAAGTTCCGGGCCATGTGGTCGATGATGAGCGTGCCGCTGCCGGCCCAGCTCACGAGCGCCTCGCTGAGCCGGTCGACGTTGCTGCCTGTGTTTGGAGTCGTCATGCCTGGCTAAGGGCGCCAGGCCCGACGCTCGCTCCCCCCGGCCGGGGGGAATCGGTCCCCTAGAGCAGCTCCGCCAGCTTCTCCGCCGCGCGCCGCGCACCGTCGGTCTCGACCGGCCGGTAGTCGACCTCGCGCCCGATCTCCTCGGCGACCGCCACCGCGATCGCGTCGGCGTCCGCCGTGTCGAAGTCCATCCGCCGGCCGGCGCCGTAGCGGTCGAGCCGGTGCGCCACGTGCATGTTCTGCTCGAAGTGGTGGCGCAGCGGGAAGTAGAGGAACGGGCGCCGGCTCGCCGTCAGCTCCATCGAGGTGGTCAGGCCGCCCTGCACGACCGCCAGGTCGCACGCCGCCAGGTGGCGGTAGAGGTTGTGGACGTAGGCGACGACCTCCAGCCCCTCCCGCTGCGGCAGCGACTCCGGGTCGATGCGCGGTCCCGCGACCACGATCATGCGCAGCGCCGGCGACAGGCGCTTGGCCTCCTCGAAGGAGTCGATCACGCGGCGCAGCAGGTGGCCGCCCACGCCGGAACCGCCGACGCTCACGATGCACACCTTCTCGCCGGGGCGGTAGCCGAGCTCGTGGCGCAGCTCGTCGCGATCGCCGAGCCCGCGCGGGTCGAAGCCCGTCACGTACCCGGAGAACTCGAAGTTGCGCTCGGTCCAATCGCGGATCATCGGCAGCTCCGGGCCGAGCGGCCGGTCGACGCAGTCCTCCGGATTCCCGACGAAGATCGCCCGGTCGCGCAGCTCCGGGTGAGCCGCGATGTGCTCGACCATCTCGGCGTTGTAGTCGGCGGTCAGGTGCGCCTCGTGCGCGCCGCCGTCCGGCATCGGGAGCCAGCCCACGAAGTCCGTGAGCCAGGCGTACCGGGCCTTCTTCTCGCGCGGGTTCTCGTGCAGGTAGTAGTCGAGCTCCCAGGCCTCGTCGCCCACCCACAGGTCGTAGCGCTCCTCGCGCGCGAGGTCGTGGAAGACCATGAAGTTGTTGATCATGATCTCGTCCATCCGCCGCCACGCGTGGAAGCAGTGCAGGTCGTGCTCGGCCGACTCGGACTCGATGTGCTTCGACTCGTTGGCGAGGTGCTCGCTCGCGGGATGGATGCGCTCGCCCTCCGCCTCGAGCACGCGGGTGACCGGGTTCTGAGCCAGCCAGTCGATCTCGAGCCCGTCCACGAGCTCGCGCAACTCGCGCGCGATGGCGACGTCGCGCTGCGCGTGGCCCAGCCCGATCGGCGAGGAGATGTAGAGGGCGCGCTTGCGGCCGTCGGAGCGGTGGACCGTGGGGTCGGGCAGCGGGGTCGCCTCCACGAACTCGCGCAGCGCCAGGTTGACCTGCACCGGCTTGCGCGCCTGCGGGTTGTGACCGGCGCCCTCGACGGATTCGAGCCGGCCGCCGGTGATCTTCGCCAGCGCCTTGCCGTCGGCGTAGGGCGTGACCCGGTCCTTGGTCCCGTGGATGACGAGGACCGGGCAGCGCACGCGCTCCGCGAGCGCGGTCTGGTCGCGCCGGGTCGCCGGCGCGGCACGCGAGCCGACGGTCGTCGCGGCGAGCGTCGGCCCGTCCGTCTCGTGCGCCCACGCCACGGCGTCCTCGATCTGCTTGGTCGAGTGCGGCTCGGTGAAGACCAGGTTGGTCCACCACTGGACGAAGTCGTCGTAGCCGCCGTGCGACCAGTAGTGCGGGCTGAACTTGCCCCAGCCGCGCGTCGTGAGAGGCGGCTTGTGACCGAACGGCGTGAGCCGCGGGTGGGCGAGCAGGCGCCAGCGCAGCGAGCGCAGCCGGCTCACCGGGAACCAGGAGCTGATGAACACCATCCCCGCCACCCGCTCGGGGTGGTCGGCCGCGAGCAGGAGCCCGCGCTGCGCTCCGCTCGAGAGCGCCACGCACACCGCGCGGTCGACCCCGCAGGCGTCCATCACGTCGATCGCGTCCTGCGCGAACTCGCTCTCGGCGTAGGCGTCCCCCTCCTCCGGGCGGTCGGAGCGGCCGTTGCCGCGCGGGTCGAACGCGATGACCCGGAAGTGGCGGGCGAAGTACGGGATCTGCGCCTTCCAGGCGCGCGAGTGCACGACCGTCCAGCTCGGCAGGAAGAGCAGCGTCTGGTCGCCCTGGCCGTAGGACTCCCAGAAGACGCGGACCCCGTCGCGCTCGATGTAGCCCTCCTCGTCCGGGTAGCGAGCGCGGCTCTGCTCGCGCGGCGGCTCCAGGGTCGTTGCCGGTGCGGTGGTGGTCATGCGCTCCTCCTCTTCTCGAGTCCCTCGAGCCAGCGCTCGATCCAGTCGAGCAGCCCGGCGTGTCCCTCGTCGATGCCCTCGAGGCGTTCGACGGTGTAGCCCTGGGCGAAGGTCATGGTCAGCGCGACGAGCGTGTCAACGGGTAGCTCGTCCTCGTCCAAGCCGTACTCGGCGGCCGCGGCCGCGAACGCCTCGCGCAGGACCGACCGCCACTCGGCGTTCACGCGCGCGATCCGCGGGCGCAGCTCCGGCTGGTTCCAGGACAGCGCCTGGAGCTCCATCCAGATCTTCGAGTAGCCGGCGTCGAGGTCGTCCTGCTGGAAGCGCCACGCCGTCCGCCACTTCTCGACGAACGGCACGTCCGCGGCGTACATCGCGCGCTGGCGCTCCACGAGCCGGTCCGTGAAGCGCTCGAGCACCTGCACGAACAGCTCGTCGATCGAGCCGAAGTAGTAGTGCACGAGACCCTGGTTCGCGCCGGCCTCGGCGGCGAGGCGGCGGGTGGTCACGCCCGCGTGCCCGAGGTCCACGAGCAGGCGCTCGGCGGCGTCGAGGAACGCCGTTGCGGTATCGCTGGTCTCGGCTCGGGCTGCTCGGCTCACGCTTTTAGTCACTCGCCTAAGGCGGATGACTAACAGTTTTCCAGACTCGTGTCAAATGAGCCGCCGAATCGTTCGCACCGCTCGGTTGTTCTGTAGCCGACGATGAGGCGCGGCACCGTCATCCTGGTCACTCTCGTCGCCTCCCTGGCGCCGTCCTCGCTGGCCCACGCGGCGACCGTGTCGGTCGATGGCACCGCCGGGCCGTCCGCCGAGGAGTTCATCTCCTTCCAGGCCGCCAAGGGCGAGGTCAACCGCGTGCTCGTGAACATTGGCCCCCGCTCGGTCACGATCGTGGACCGCGGCGTCAGCCGGATCGTCCTCGACAAGCGCGCCCGCATGTGCCGGCTCAGCGGCAAGAGGCGCGTGGTCTGCCAGCGCGAGCAGATCCCGGGGGGCAACCGCCTCTTCGTGCCCGTGTTCCTGCAGCTCGGCGACCGCAGCGACACGGCGCGGTTCGCGCCCGGGGCGGACTCTGGCGACCGCCGCCATGACGATCCACTGGCCATCGCGGACCGCTACGACGACACCGAGGGGGCGATCGTCGAGGCCACCAACATCGACGCCGGGCCCGGCGACGACATCGTCACGGGGACCAAGTACGCGGACGTGATCGCGCCCGGTACTGGGCGCGACCGCATCGAGGGCCGGGCGGGAGACGACGACATCCTCCTGACGCCCGACGGCAGGGAGGACTCGATCAAGGCCGGCGGCGGGATCGACGGCCTCGACTACTCGCGCGACACTCGCGTTCCGGTGACGGTCGACCTCTCCACCCGAGGCGCCCGAGCCGGCAGCGAGCGCGACAAGGTCTACGGCTTCGAGCAGGTGCACGGCGGACCGAAGGACGACCTGCTGCTCGGCAGCAGCGACGGCGATGCCCTGTACGGCGAGGGGGGCAGGGATCGCGTCGAGGGCCGTGAGGGCAACGACATGCTGGCCGGGGACTCGCCGCTCGTCTCGACCACGTCCGCGAACGAGATCGTGGCGGGGCCGGGCGACGACGCGGTGGACGCGCGCAGCCAGGGGCATCCCGAGCAGTTCGACCCGTCGCCCCAGCTGGTACCCACGACCTCGGTCGACTGCGGGCCGGGGAACGACGTCGAGGCCGGCGACGTGGACGACCGGCTCGACCCCTCCTGCGAGACGGCCGCCTTCCGGATTCCCGAGGAATGGCTCCCGGTGGAAGATCCCTTCTACGACACGCCGATGCGCGTGGCGCCGGTGGCGCGCAGCGCCGACGGCTCGCCCGTCTTCGAGGTCCCCTGCCCCGCCGAGACGCGGCCGCAGGCCGCGGGCTGCACGGGCAAGGTCGTCATCGAGCGTCCGCCCGTCTCCGCCCAGCCCCAGCCCGGGACGAACCCCGCGCCGGAGGAACTCGGCAGCGGCTCGTTCTCCCTCCGGGCCGGCGAGAGGGCGAACGTGGAAGTGAAGCTGAACGCCGCCGGACGGGCCGCCGTGGCCGAGCGTTCGGTGGTCGCCGTGCACGTCACCGCGACGCTGGGCCCACCGCCCGGCGACGACTGGGGCGGCCGGGTGCTGTCGGCCAACTTCGGCTGGCAGACCGTGCTCGAGCCCTGAGCCTCCCGCCGGTAGGTCAGGCCGCAGCCGCCTCCAGCTGCTGGACCACGTCCTCGCCCGTGAGCGGCCCGAGGTGGCCGGGGCATACGACCGCGGGCCCGAGGCCGGCGAGCTTCGCGATCGACCGCTTGGCCTGCGAGGTGTCGAAGTTGTAGGCGTCGAGCGGGACGGACGGCGGCTGCGGCTTCCCGTGCATGTCGGTCATGTAGAAGCAGTCGGAGACCAGGGCGACGCGATCGCGCTCGCGCCACAACCCGATCTGACCCGGAGCGTGGCCGGGCAGGTCGACCACCTCGAAGCCCGCGATCTCGTCGCCCTCCTGGACGGTGCCGTCGACGTGCACGGGACCGCCGTCCCACATGAAGCGGTGGCTGAACCCGTGGAGCAGGCGGACGTCGAGCGGCAGCTCCCCCGGGCGCCAGTAGTCGCGGCCGCCGGTGCCCTGCGCGTGCGGGACGGCGTCGGGGTGGCAGAGGACGTCCGCGTAGGCACGCAGCGCCGGCGCCGATCCACGGTGATCGGTGTCGCCGTGCCCGAGGACCACGCGCGCGATTCCCCCGAAGCGCTGTGCCGCGGCGACGATCGCGGCAGCCATGCCCTTCTCGCCGGAGTCGAAGACCGTGACGCCCGAGCCGCCGGGCTCCTCGACGAGGCAGACGTTCATCGTGCGCAGCAACCCGCCGCGCAGGAGCCAGACGCCGTCGGCGACCTGCTCGGGCTCCGCGGAGGACAGCTTGCGCAGGCGCGGACGGGAACGGATGGGGTCGGGCCGAGTGGCCGATGGAGTGGACATGCACGTAGCTTGGCGCACTCCTCCCAGAGCCGTCTCCTGCCTGCGCGCCAAGCGACCGCGGGCCCGTGGACGGGGGCCCGGTGGCGGGTTAGCTTCACCCAAATGTGGTCACGCCGCCGTCTGGGAGTGCTCCTGTGCTGCGGCGCCGTCACAGCCGCGGGAATGGGGGCTTCGACGTCCTCGGGGCAGAGCGCCGGCCAGGCGCCCACGACCGTGCAGGCCCACCGGGAGGAGGGGATCGTCGGCCGGCCGCCGCCCCCGGTCCGCGGCCGCGGCCGCACCGGAGCGCTCCCGTGCGGCCTCGAGGGGGCGCTGAACGACGGCTACCGCTACCGCCGCGCGAGCGGCACGCTGCGGGCGGCGATGATCTTCGTCGACTTCTCCGACGTGCCGGCGGACGGCTCGCTCACGCCGGCCCAGCTCTACGAGAACTTCGTCCCGCGCTCCGCGGAGGCGTTCAGGCGGCTGTCGTCGGGGCGGTTCGAGCTGTCGGTCACGCCGGCGACCGTGTGGGCGCGGATGCCCGAGCCCAACTCCTCCTACGGCTTCGGGGACGACAACGGCAGCACCTACGAGGACTTCTACGCGTACATCCGCGACGCCGTGGCCGCCGCCGACCCCTACTTCGACTTCTCCGGCTACTCGGCCGTGTTCGTCGTCCCGGCGCCCGGGTCGAAGGCGCCCTTCGCGTCCGGCCCCGGTGAGGCGAACGGCGAGGGGTTCATGGCCGACGGTCACGAGGTCACGTACTCCGCCGCGCTGCGGGCCAACGACGAGTACGACCTCGACTTCACCGGCCTGGTCCACGAGACGGGCCACATGCTCGGGCTCCCCGACCTCTACGACACCGAGAACCAGGGGAGCTTCGTGGGCGTGTGGGACGTGATGGACCAGACGGGCAGCGCCGACACCCCGATGACCGCGTGGTCTCACCTGCTCGTGGGGTGGCTCGGCAAGAGCGACTTCCGCTGCGTCACCCGCAGCGCAACGAAGACCCTGACCCCGGTCGACCGTCCGGGCGGCCTCAAGGCGATGCTCGTCAAGACGAGCTCGACCAGCGCGTACGTGGTCGAGGCGCGCAGCGAGAGCGACCGGGACGGGTGCCGCCGCGACGGCGTCCTCGTCTACCGCGTGAGGACCACCCGCGCGAGCGGGGAGGGGCCGGTTCGCGTCCTGGACGCGGCGGACCCGCCGGACGGCTGCTACGAGCACGGGAACGCGACCTTCATACCCGGCGACGACAGCGAGAGCGTCTACAGGGCGGGCGGAGGCAAGTTCACCCTGCGGGTCGCCGGGCAGAAGGGCGACGGGTTCCGCGTGCTGGTCAAGACCAAGCGGTAGGAGTCCGGCGCCCCGGCGCGGGGTGGACGGATGAGCGCTTGCCACACGCCGCCGACCGGTTTTAGGATCGCGCAGGAGCCCGAGATGAGCACGACCACCGACCAGTTCCCGCGCGACACCGCCGGCCTTCCGCCAGCCGTGCCGACCGAGGTCGTCGAGCTCGCCGACGGCGCGGCCTTCGATCTTCGGATCGCACCCGTCGCGAAGCGGATCGGGGACGCGACCGTGCGGATGCTCGCCTACAACGGATCCATTCCGGGTCCGACGCTGCGCGTCACGGAGGGCTCCGAGATCAGCGTCAACGTGATCAACGAAGGCGACCTCGAGGCGACCGTCCACTGGCACGGCCTGCGACTCGAGAACCGCTACGACGGCACGCACGAGACCCAGCAGCTCATCCCGATCGGCGGGACCTACACCGCGAAGGTCGCCTTCCCGGACCCGGGCGTCTACTGGTACCACCCGCACACCCGCGAGGACTACGGGCAGGAGATGGGGCTGTACGGCAACGTCATCGTCGAGCCGCGCGACCCGGCCTACTGGCCGCCCGCCCACAGGGAGCTGGCGCTGACGCTCGACGACGTCCTGATCGAGGACGGCGCGGTCGCGGCCTTCAAGCGCTCGGAGACGACCCACTCGGCGATGGGGCGCTTCGGCAACGTCCTGCTCGTCGCTGGCGAAACCGACCTCGCGCTGAGCGCACGCCGGGGTGAGGTGATCCGTCTCCATCTGACCAACACCGCGAACACGCGCGTCTTCCGTGTTCGGCTGCCCGGCGCGCGGATGAAGCTCGTCGGCGGCGACAGCGGGCGCTACGAGCGCGAGGAGCCGGTCGAGCACGTGACGCTCGCCCCGTCGGAGCGGGCGGTGGTCGACGTGCTCTTCGAGGAGCCGGGCCCCTTCCAGCTCGAGCACGTGACGCCGGAGCGCGTCTATCCGCTCGCTTCGATCGACGTGTCGCAGGAGGCCGCATCGCCGGCGCTGGCCGGCGAGTTCGGGGTCCTGCGCCAGGACGACGAGCTCGCGGCGAAGCGCAAGGAGCTGGAGCCGTACCTCTCGGCGGAGCCGGACAAGAAGCTCGCGTTCATCGCGGAGATGGACATGGGGACGCCCGAGGGCACGACGTACACGTGCCCGATGCATCCCGAGGTCGTCACCGAGGAGCCCGGTCACTGCCCGCACTGCGGCATGAAGCTGCTGCCGTCACAGCTCGTGGCGGAAGCGGGTTCGGGCGGGCATGAGCACGGGCACGACCACCACTCCCACGGCGCCCACGACCACGGCTCGGCGGAGGGCATCGAGTGGGAGGACGACATGGTCGAGGTCAACCGCCTCACCACGCCCGCGAACATGCGCTGGAAGCTGATCGATCGCGACACCGGCGCCGAGAACCACGCGATCGATTGGAAGTTCCGCGTCGGCGACCGCGTGAAGATCCGCCTGCTCAACGAGATGGCCGGCGATCACCCCATGCACCACCCCTTCCACGTCCACGGCGCGGGCCGGTTCCTGATCCTCGCGCGCGACGGCACGCCGGAGCCCAACCTCGTCTGGAAGGACACCGTCCTGGTGCGCACCGGCGAGACCGTGGACATCCTGCTCGAGGTGACGAACCCCGGGCGCTGGATGGCCCACTGCCACATCGCCGAGCATCACGAGAGCGGGATGATGTTCAGCTTCGACGTCGAGCCCGCGGCCTGAGCCTCAGGCCGGGCGGGGTCGCCACGGCTCGTCCTCGTGCGCGAGCCAGACCACCTCGGGGTCGAGCGCGCGCACCCGCAGCTGGCCCTCGGTGTCCGGCTCGTCGAGCTCGCCGAACCAGACCGCCACGTCGCCGCCCACGACGACCGGCCGCTCGCCATTCTCGACGACGACCACCTGCATGCCGCGTGTGTGGCCCGGCGCCGGGACGAGCCGGATCCCGGGAAGCAGCTCGAACTCGCCGTCGACCGTCGTGTAGCGCACGCCGGGCGCGTCGACCCACTCGGGAAGGGTGTAGTTCTCCTCGTTGCGCGCGTCGTCCAGCTCCCGTTGCTGGACGTAGATCGGCTTGCCGGCGAAGAGGTGGTTGCCGCCGCAGTGGTCGAAGTGCAGGTGCGTGTTGACGACGATGTCGATGCCGGCGAGGTCGAAGTCCTGCTCGCTCAGCGGCTGGATGCGGGGATCGAGGTCGGCCACCGCGGGGTGCAGCTCGGTCATGCCCGTGTCGACCAGCACGCGCGCGTCGGGATGGTCGATGACGTGCACGTTGAGCGGCATCCGCTCGTCCTCGGCGAGCAGGTCGGCAACGCGGATCGGCGTGACGGCGATTGGGGCGGCGGCGTGCATCGAGGCGCTCTCCTGACTGTCGGATTCGGTCTGCCGCGCGCTGAGACCGGCCGGGAGGCGGAAACTCATCGCTGGGGGCAGTCGAGCCGCCACAAGCCGTGCTTATCCGGCGGTCTTCACACCCTTGGTCCGCGCCGCATAAGCGGCGGCTTCGCCGCGGTTGCTCACGCCGAGCTTCGAGAGGATCCGGCTGACGTGGTGGCCCGCAGTCTTCTCGGTGATGAACAGCGTCTGGGCGATTCGCGCGTTCGACATCCCGAGCGCCAGAAGGTCGAGTACCTCCTGCTCGCGCGCGGTGAGCTCGCCCTGTGTGCGAGCGCGGGCGCCGGACGGAGCACCGAGACCGCGGAGCAGCTCTGCCGTGGCATCCATCGCACGTGACGCTCCGAGCTCTCGGAACGTGGCAAACGCGGCGCGCGCCTCCTCCTCCGCGAGCCCCGGCATGTCCGCGGCCACCGCGCGGGCGAGCACGAGGCGCGCCGCGCTGGTATCGAACGGCATTGCCAGCCGGGTGAATGCGGCGAGCGCGCATCTGGCCGGTTCGGCGGCGTCGCGGGCGCGTCCCGCCGCCAGGTGCACCTGTGCGGTGGCGAGCTCTGCACGGGCTTCGACCAGCCGGATGCTCGAGTCGCGTGCGAGCCGACGAAGTCTGTCCGCAGCCCCCTCCGCTGCCTCTATGTCTCCGCACGCCAGGCGAGCGTCGACGAGCGGCGCGAGCAATTCGGCGGTTCGGACGGTGTCGTCCTCGGTTCCGGCGAGCCCCCGCTCCAGCAGCGCCGCCGCCACCACCGGCTGGTTCTCCGCGATGCGGAGCAGGGCGAGGGCGCGCAGCGACGAGGGGTTCTCCTCCCGGCCCGTGAGCAGCTCGCGGGCGTCGCCCAGCCTGCCTTGCCGAATGCGCAACTCGGCCAGCGCAGGCCCGCTCGACGCTTCCCTCGACGCGGCATGACGTGCGAACAGAGCCATAGCCGTCTCCAGGGCCTGCTCGGCCTCAGGCCAGCGGCCGGTGGCGACGAGCACGTCGGCGTGCGCGGTGCGGCACGCTCCGAACAACGGCGGGCAGTCGATCTTCCGCGCGAACTCGCCGACCACTTCGCACCACTCCGCCGCTTGCTCCCACTCGCCGGCGCTCGTGCAGGCCAGGACCAGGTTGCAGTACGCCTCGCCGAGCGTGTTGACATCGCGCACGCGTCCCGCGGAGGCACCGGCCATGGCCTCCTCGAGCAGCTTCATCCCCTCCTCGCGACGCCCGGCGCTGACTTCGCTCCGGCCGAGCACGCTGAGCGCGAAGATCTCCAGGTCGGGTGCACCGCACTCACGTGCGATCTCCATTGAACGCCGGGCATGCCTGGCGCAGTCGTCGAGGGTCTTGGCATGCCGGGCCCGCTCGACCGCGACCCAGCCTTGGCCCACGCCGCACTCCGCGCCCTCCACTGCGCGCTCCGCGCGCGCCAGCCACCCGCGCGCGGCCGACGGCTGTCCCGTGATGGCATACGCGTGCGAGACCCACACCGCGACCCGTGCGGCATCGTCGCAGCGGCCGGCCTTCGCATACTCCTCGAAGGCGAGCGCGCGTGTCGCGATCCCCTCGTCGGTCCTGCCGAGGTAGTTGAGCGCATAACCAAGGCCGTCACGCGCGTCGGGCGTCGGCTCGGCGGCCATCGCCGTCTCGAACGCCTGCCGCGCAGCGTCCCACTTGCCGGCCTCGAGCAGACGCCAGCCCTCCGCGCAGGCGTCTTGCCCCTGCCCTGGATCCATGGAGGAGATTATGGCCACGAAGATGGGGACCACGTAGGGATTCCTCCCGATGTAACCGCCGCGCTCCAGCCATAGCTTCCCCCCATCGCGAAAACGATGAGGGAGGTCGAGATGAGCGCCACCGCACAGGATTCCGAGCTGAAGGCGCGCCACCGGGCAATGTGGGCGTCGGGTGACTACCCGAAGATGGTCGAGACGTTCGTGACCCCGCTGGGCCCGCGGCTCGTCGAGGCATGCGGCGTCCGTGAGGGGATGCGCGTTCTCGACGTCGGCGCCGGCACCGGCACCGCGTCGATTCCCGCCGCACAGCGGGGCGCGAGCGT
The DNA here is from genome assembly GCA_036386455.1 of Thermoleophilaceae bacterium. GTDB lineage: Bacteria > Actinomycetota > Thermoleophilia > Solirubrobacterales > Thermoleophilaceae > AC-37. Next base: position 18,485 of record DASVVS010000052.1, on the reverse strand, counting down.
GGTCGCCAGCGACCTGACGCCCGAGTTCTTCGGGCCCGGGCGTCAGTGGGCACAAGCGGCCGGAGTCGAACTCGAGTGGGTCGAGGCCGACGCGGAGCGACTGCCGTTCGAGGACGAGGCGTTCGACGTGGTGATGTCGTGCATCGGGGCGATGTTCGCTCCGCACCACCAGGATGTCGCCGACGAGCTCGTGCGCGTGTGCAAGCCCGGCGGGACCATCGGCATGCTCAACTGGACCCCGGAGGGCCAGATCGGCGCGCTGTTCCGAACCATCGGGCAGTTCGCACCGCCACCGCCGCCCGGCGCCACACCTCCGCCCCAATGGGGCAACGACGAGCATGTGCGCGCCCTCTTCGGCGAGCGGGTCGAGCTGAACACCCTGCGCCGGGAGAACCTCGAGGTCACGGCGTTCGAGCACGCCCGGGACTACGGCGAGTTCTTCAAGGCCGTCTACGGCCCGACGATCGCGGCGCGCAAGAACGCGTTGGCCAACGGCCGCGACGCGGAGTTCGACGAGGCGCTCGACCGCTTCTGCGACGAGTGGGACCGTGGCGGCGACGGCCAGGCGCGCTTCGAGAAGGAGTACCTCATCGTCGTCGGGACGCGGCGCTGACGCAGGGACTCTCCGCCGCTGCCGTGCCACCGAGCGCGGCAGCGGCCGGCCGCCCCTGAACGCGAGAACACGACGACCGTTGTCATCGGCGCACTCGGTAGCGCAGGTGGAGCACCCGGTCGCCTTGGATCACGACGTCGGGATCCTCCAGCAGGTGCTGTGCGTCCACCGACCCGAAGTAGCGCTTGCCCGTCCCGAGGACGACGGGCGCGACGTCCATGGCGACCTCGTCGACGAGCCCGGCGGCCAGCATCTGACCGCCGACGTCGCCCGCGGCGACCTCGACCGTGCGGTCGCCCGCGAGCTCCTGTGCGGTGGTCATGGCCGCGTCGACGCCGTCGGCGAAGTGAAACGGCGCCTCGGGCGGCCAGCCCTCGGGCGCCGGCCGGTGCGACACGACGACGACGTGGTCGATCCCGCTGGGTGGCGTGCCGCCCCAGCCGTCCGTCAGGTCGAAGACATGCCGGCCGACGACCGTCACTCCGATCTGGTCCCAGTACGCACGGGTGTGCTCGTAGGACGCCTGCGACACCTTCAGCTGTCCGGAATCGTCCAACGGGACGTCACCGCTGGTCAGCCAGTCGAACAGCGGGCCGGGCTGGTCGTTGTCGTCCGCGATGAACCCGTCGACCGACACCGTGCTGTACAGAACCACCTTGCCCATGGGCTCTCCTCTGATCGGGGAGTGCCCATGCTGGCGTCTGCGACGACGAGAGTCTTGGAGAAAATCACACGGCCGGCAGCGGTCCGCCATCGAACACGTGACCCGGATGCTCGCGCAGGAACCGCCGCCGGACGTCGAGGTACCGCGTCGGCGTCAGACCCGTGAACGCCCGGAACTCGTTGACGAAGTGCGCCTGGTCGTAGTAGCCGGCGTCAGCAGAGAGCTCCAGCCAGTCGACCGGCCCGGCGGGATCGATCGACAGCACGGTCGCGGTGAAGCGATACGTGCGGGCCAGCCTCTTCGGCGTGATGCCGACGACCTCCTTGAACCGCTGTGCCAGATGGGTGCCGCTGACACCGGCCGCCACGCTCAGGTCGCCGATCGCCACCGCTCCCGTGGCCGCTGCGATGACGCTGCTCGTGTGGCGGACCAACCCCAGGCCGGCGGTCTCGCAGACCCGTCGCATCAGCTGTTCCTCGAGCAGCGTCAGCATCTCGCGCGGCCCGGCGGCCGTCGCCAGCCGATCTCGCAGCTCCTCGGCGGCGGGGCGACCCCAGATTTCCTCCACCGTCACCGGCCGGTCGCGCAGCTCAACCACCGGCATAGCCAGGAACGGCGCCAGCCCCCACGGCTTGAAGTGCACGCCGACCGACCGCGTCCCTGCCGGGTAGCCGAACTCCAACGCGCGGGTGAGCGTGCTGAGGACGACCCCGTCGGCGTACTCGGCGGGCTCGAGATCACTGCGGGCGCGAATGCGAAACGGCGCTCCGAGGTTGACGATCAGCAGAGCCGAGGGCGCCGGTGGCAGCGTCAGCCAGGGATACGGCGGCGCGCCCTCCAGGTAGTAGAGATCGTCGATCAGCTCGTGCAGCGGCGGTCGCGGCACTCTGGACACGTACTCCACGCCTCACAGCATCGCTGACACACCGCATTCTCGACGCGACCGTCGATGAGTGGCTCGTCGAGGGGAAGGATCGGTGCGGCCATCCCGGGTTCAAACGAAGCGAATGCTCGCCTGCTCTAGCGGGGTGGGAGGGACGGTATTTGAACCCACGCAATCCGCGAGCGCATTGAACGGCTGCACCGCCACGTGTGTTTGGCGCCTGGGCACGCCCACCAACTTGCTCTGGCCGATGAGCGTGGTGGATTGCATACTGCACTCTGTGCCGTCCGTCGGAGAGATCAGGGCCGCGCCGGCACCGCCCGAGCCCAGTTGGGAGCAACGAGCGTTCCCGGCTCCTCAGGGACCGTACACGCTCGTACTCAAGGACCCCGATGAGTGGGCAATGGGCCTCTTCAGCTGGGAGGTGCAGCTACTCGTCGCCCCGCACCGCGACGTAACGGGACAGCACTCGTTTCTGAGGGATCTGAACAACCGAAACTGCGTCGTTGCAGAGCGCAACATGGTCCCGTGGACCGCTGATGGCGCCTCGATCGCGCTGATTCCGGCAGGCAGAAAATCCGCGCCGGTCGTGTACGAGGTTGAATCTCAGAAGAGGCACACGCCCCGCGTCGGTCGGTCGCTTACCGTGCAGGCCGCCCCAGCCGGCGCACGGATCCTCGTGCCGCGCATCGGTGGCTTTGAGATCCTCGAGGGAGGCCGCTCGGTTCGATCGCTCAGTTGGGAGCATCCAGAGCGCGAGTCGCCATTCACCGGCTGGCTCGCCTCCGGCTCCGCGTGGTTCGCGGTCGGAAGACGCCCTCACGGAGACGTCACGTGGATTTGGTTCTTCGGCCCGGATGGGCAGCCGTTGGGAAAGGAACGCCTCGATCCATCCGACATCGATCCCATCGATCGCGAGGCGATGAAGGCCGCCCACTCCCCCGAGCGGAGCGGCTACAGCAGGTCGCTGGGCACACAGCTTCTGCGATGGACTGACGCCTTACATGACCCCTCCCGCAACTCGTTGCTCTTGGCGATGCCCCGCCCGGTCAGCCAAGCCTTTCGCGAAACGGACACCTGGTCCGAAGACGAGGGCGTTTTCCGCCACGTCACGGATCGGTGGGTTTCCGTCGAGCTCAGAGAGGATTAGCGACCGAGCTGAGCCGACGCGGTTCAAACGAGGCCAATGCTCGCCTGCTTCAGCGGGGAGATCGGGATGACGTGCGAACCCTGACCTCGACCTCCTGATCGAAGTGCTGCTGAAGCCGGCCGCGCGAGAACATCGCAGACGAGCCGCCGGGACCTGAGCGCGCAATTGTTTGTGTCAGGCGAGTGCGGCCTCCGTGTGTTAAGACGGTCGCATGCGCCGGCTCTCGTTGGTCGCCCTCACGTGGCTGGCTCTGACGATCCCGGCGGATGCGTCGACCATCGTCTACTCCTGCGAGGGCCGCAACATCTGCGCGGTCGAGCCCGACGGGTCGAAGCGGCGCAACCTGACGAGCAGGCTCGGCGGGACCTACGGCTCTCCGCAGCTCTCGGACGACGGCCGCCTCATGACCTTCAGCCACGACAGCAGGCTCTACACCGCGGATGCCCGTGCCCGCAACCGGCGCATACTGCCGCCACCCGACCCGTACGTCGCCGGCACGTCGCTCGCGGACCCGATTCTTCACCACGACGGCAAGACGCTGCTGTTCCGCGCGGTGCCCATGTCGGGGCAGAACGCGCGGATCTGCCGGATCCGGCTGTCGCGTGGGTCCGAGCCGCGCTGTGGGCGCGGCAGCGGGCGAGCGTACGTGAGCTGGGGGCCGAAGGGGACGATCCTGAGCACCCACTGGGACGAGCGCAAGGACATCTGCATCACGTCGCTGGACGGCAAGTGCACGCGGGAGCTGATTCGCATCGACGAGGAATGGACCACGTTCTTCCAGGAGCCCGCCACTTCGCCCGACGGCCGCTTCATCGCAGCCGCGACCGAGACGTTCGACGACAACCGGATCAAGTTGTTCGACGCGCGCACCGGCCGCCACATCCGTGACCTGACGGGTCGTCACGGCGACCTGCTCCCCACCTGGTCCCCGTCCGGGCGGCACGTGGCCTTCACACGCGGCGTGCGAAACACCGGATCCGAGCCCGCGGTCGCGATCTGTTACGTCGGCATCGGGGGTGGCAAGGTTCGCTGCCCGGTCCCGAAGGTCACCGATCGGCAACCGCTCAGCGCCCCGAGCTGGGGCGGGTAGGCACCGCAAATCAGCGGCGCCGGAGAGCGTCTGAGAGACGTACGAGCGGGGCGGCAGTTCCCCGACAGGGACGCTGGGAACGGTGATTCTGTCGTGTGCGGCCGGACGCGAGCGCGGGCTTCGAGGCTACGCCGGCGCCATCCCCGGGCGGCGGCACAAGTCGGTCGCCCTCGGCGTCGCCGGCTTTCTCGAGTGAGGGTGCACCGGGCCGTGCGATTGAGCTCGAGTTCTTCGGCCGCGCCGTCCTGGATCTCGGCGAGGATGAGGGCGCGGGGCCACAGGTGGGAAGCGAGAACCTCCATGGCGACCCTCAACACGAGGACGAACCGACGCAACGCTGAACGCGCGTAGGCGTTGCCGGGCGAGAAAGCCGCAACCGAGCAGTTCCTCAGCGAAGCGGAGGGGGTGGGATTCGAACCCACGGTCCGCCGAACGACGGACACCGGTTTTCAAGACCGGCGCATTCAACCGCTCTGCCACCCCTCCGAAGGGGCGAGCGTAGCTCTGGACCGCCAGGGTCGGCAGCTTCGCTAGTCGATCAGGCTGAGCGCGAGCAGGCCGAGCTCGAGCAGCTCGGGGTCGCCCTGGCGGATCGCGTCGTTGACGTTCTCGTGGCCCGCCCAATGCCTGAGCGCCTTGGACTGGCTCCGCCCTATCCCCGGCCGCAGCCGGATGCGCTCCTCGGGCCCGGCCGTCGCGAACCAGCGCACGACGCGCCCGGCCGCGAGCGCCCCGTAAGACCCCCCAAACGGGGGGTTGCTCCCGAGAGCCGCGCGCGAGGAGGATCGCCCCGCGGCGGCGCGCCGCATCGCCACCGAGGGGAGAGACATGGAGCGCAGGGCCGGACGGATCGGCAGCGAGGCCGGCGAGGAGCGGCGCGCGAGCACCCACGAGGCGGGCAAGGCGTCCACGGACGCCGGCCGTCCCTGCCCGCCACCCCCGACCAACGGCCCGTACGAGCTCCACGTGTGCATGGGCCTCAACTCCTGCGCGTGTCACGACGTTAAGGGCACCGCGCCGATGGCCGGGATGGGCGAGTGCGCGACCGTGCAGCACGTCTGCCACGGCGAGGGCGAGTGCCGCGGCCAGGGCGGCTGCGGGTACGCGGGCAGCGACTACGAGCAGTCGCGCCCGGGTGACCAGAGCTGCAACAACAACGGCAGCTGCGCGGTGCCTATCAACGAGAGCCGGGTGTTCTCCGCTGGCCCGTACAAGGGCAAGAGCGTGTGGATGCGCGCGCGCGCGATCTTCGAGGCGCGCATGTACGAGGCCGGCATCCCGTTCGGCCCCTCGCCCGGCGAGGGCTACCCGGACGACCTGGTGCCCGAGTACGAGACGGCCGGGAACCAGAACCCCTGCCAGGGCCCGAAGAGCAAGCCGAAGCGCAAGCGATGAGGCTCGGCTACCCGAACCTCGGACTGGGCGTGGGCCTGCGCTCGGGCCACTTCGCCTACCTCGAGGAGCACGAGCCCGACGTCGACTGGTTCGAGGTCATCCCCGAGAACTTCATGGACACGCGCGGGCGCGCGCGACACGTGCTCGAGCGGATCGCCGCGCGCTACCCGGTCGTGCTGCACGGCCTGTCGCTCTCGCCGGGCAGCACCGACCCGGTGGACCTCGACTACCTCGCGCGGCTGAAGGAGCTGGCGGAGGAGGTCGAGGCGGTGTGGGTCTCCGACCACGTCTGCTGGACGGCGGTCGGCGGCGTGAACACGCACGAGCTCGTGCCGATCCCGTTCACCGAGGAGTCGCTCGCGCACGTGGTCGGGCGGATCCGCGTGGCCCAGGAGGTGCTGGAGCGCCCGCTCGTGCTCGAGAACCCGAGCAGCTACGTGACCTTCACCCGCTCCACCATGACCGAGGCGGAGTTCCTGGCCCGCATGGCCGAGGAGGCCGACTGCGGGCTGCTGCTCGACGTGAACAACGTCTACGTCTCCTCCGTGAACCACGAGTTCGACCCGGTCGAGTACCTGCGCACGATCCCGGCCGAGCGCGTGGTGCAGATGCACCTCGCCGGCCACGAGGACGCCGGGACCCACATCGTGGACACCCACGACCGCCCGGTCGCCGATCCCGTCTGGGAGCTGTACGGCACGGCGGTCGACCTGATCGGCCCGGTCTCCACGCTGATCGAGTGGGACGACAAGCTGCCGCCGTTCCCGGTCGTGCACGCCGAGGTGCTGAAGGCGCGCAGGTTCGCGGAGGAGGCCGCCGGTGTCTGACCTGCGAGGTCTCCAGGAGTGGCTGCTCGGAGCGATAGCCGGACCCGGCGGCGTGTCCGCGGCCGCGGCCCGGGACGTGGTGCGCGGAACCGAGCGCCTCTCCGCCGAGCGGCGGCTCGAGCTCTACCGGCGCAGCCACCACCTGCGCCTGCTGGAGGCGATGCGCGCCGGCTACCCGGGGCTGCGTCACATGCTCGGCGAGGACCTGTTCGACGCCTTCGCGCTCGACTACCTGCACGCGCGGCCGTCGCGCAGCTACACGCTCCAGCGCCTGGGCGAGGGCTTCGCCGACCACCTCGCCGCCACCCGCCCCGACGCCGACGGGACGCCCGAGGCGTGGCCCGCGATGATGATCGACCTCGCTCGTCTCGAGCGCACGTTCGCGGAGGTGTACGACGGGCCGGGCACCGAGGGCGAGAGGCCGCCGGAGCCGCCCACCGACCCGGCCGCAACCGTGACCGCCGTGCCCGCGCCGTGCCTGCGCCTCGTGCGCTCGTCGTTCCCGGCCGGCCCGTACCTGAGCGCGGTGCGCCGCGGCGAGCAGCCCGAGCTGCCGGCGCCGGAGGAGAGCCACCTCGCCGTGAGCAGGCGCGACTGGGTCGTGACCCTCACCCCGCTCGCCGCCGGCGAGTACGAGCTGCTCCGCCGAGTCGCCGGGGGCATGCCCGCCGCCTGGCCCGAGGTCCGCACCTGGGCCGAGGCCGGGTTCTTCAGATCGCTGCACGTACACACACCCGCGAAGGAGCTCGTGACCAAGTGACCGCCGCCAAGCTCAAGCAGCCGCTCAAGGCCCAGCAGCCGATCACGACGGTCGAGCAGCTGCACGCCCACCTCTACCAGGCCGCCCAGGTCGAGCTCTCGACCATCCCGCTCTACCTGTACGCCGCGTACTCGATCCAGACGCAGGGCGACTGGCAGTGGGACCCGGGCGTGTCCGCGTTCAGGACGATCCGCAGCGTGGTGATCGAGGAGATGCTGCACCTCTGCCTCGTGCGCAACATCATGGTCGGCACCGGCGCGCCGAAGTTCGCGTTCTACGACGAGGACTTCGTGACGAAGTACCCGAGTCCGATGCTCCACCGCGAGCCGGAGCTGATGCTGCGCCTCGAGCCGTGCACCCCCGAGCTCATGAAGCGCGTGTTCATGCCGCTCGAGCTGCCCGCGAAGACGCACGCCCCGCCGCAGCCGGACAGCTACAACACGCTCGGCCAGTTCTACGCGGCGATCACCGCCGGGCTCGAGACGCTGTCGGGACCGAAGCTCTGGCGCAACCCGCGCGGCGACCTTCAGTACACGACGAGCTACTGGAACCAGGACGGCGGCGGCAAGCCGCTCTGCGTGACCGACCTGCCGAGCGCGCTCGGGGCCATCGAGACGATCGTCGAGCAGGGCGAGGGCGCCGATCCGGACGACCCGATGGTGCCGCTCCATCCGGCCGACCCGGTCGCCGGCATGGAGGAGTACTCGCACTACGCGAAGTTCCAGCGCATCGCCGAGGGCATCGACCTGATCCGCGACGTCTGGCCGGTGCCGACGGACCCGAAGGCGGCCGACTTCGACGAGCCGGTGCGCGGCCTCGCCGAGCTGTTCAACGCCGCGTACTGCTACGTGCTCTGCATGATCGACGCGCTCTACTCGACCTCCGCCGACACGGTCGTCGCGAACAAGCGCAGCCGCCGCTACGGGCTCGAGCGCACGTTCATCGCGGCCATGGGCGGGCTCCTGTTCCCGATCGGCGACCTGCTGGTGCGCCAGCGCGCTAAGGGCCGTCAGTCGAGGCACGCCGCGCCGACGTTCGAGTACCACCGCTTCGCCACGGACCGCCCCAAGAAGGACCAGCTCATCGAGATGTGCGACGCGCTGCTCGGGCCGTTCCCCTCCATGGCCGGCGACGACGGCGTGCGCAAGCTCATCGCCAAGCTGCCGTCGGTCTAGGAGGCGCGCGTGAACTGGCTGCGCCGGCTGCTCGAACGGCTCGGGCTGCGGAGGCGCGAACCCGAGCCGCCGCTGGTCCCCGCGGGCCCGATCTCGCCCACGACCGGCACGATCGACGACGTGCTCGCGCGCATGGAGGCGCTCGACCGCGAGCTCGGGCCGGACGACGGGGTGCGCTGGTTCAACCGGCTGTACCTGGAGGTCACGCGCCGCGTCGCGGCGTACGACCGCGGCGGCAAGCAGGAGTCGCCGGGCTTCCTCGAGCGCCTGGACGTGGCGTTCGCCGACCTGTACTTCACGGCCCTGGAGGCGGCGGGCGACGGCGCCCTGCCCGACCGCTTCCCCTACCGCGCCTGGGAGCCGCTCTTCGAGGCGCGCCACCACCGCGGCATCGCGCCGGTGCAGTTCGCGCTCGCCGGGATGAACGCGCACATCAACCACGACCTCGCGCTCGGCATCTGCGCGGTGTGCATCGAGCGCGGCGTGGAACCGCGCCGCGGCTCGCCCGAGCACACCGACTACCAGGCGGTGAACCCGCTGATCGCGGACGCCGAGAAGTCGGTCAAGGACTGGCTGCTGACGGGCGCGCTGGCCGAGCTCGACCGCGAGTTCCAACCGGTGGACGACGTCGTGGCCGTGTGGAGCGTCGAGCGGGCGCGCGCCGCCGCCTGGACGCGCGCCGAGGTCCTGTGGCACCTGCGCAAGGAACGGGTGCTGCGCGACGACTACGCGGAGATCAACGACCGCGCCGTAGGGCTCGCGAGCCGGGCGCTGCTCGTGCCGGTGGGGCTGGTCTGAGGGGGCGCTAGCCGACCGGACCGATCGTCTTCGGAGCGCCGAAGGCGTGCAGCACGGCGGGCACGCGGACGGCCCCGCCCTCGTCCTGGTGGTTCTCGGCGATCGCGATGATCGTGCGCTGGACGCCGATCGCGGTCCCGTTCAGCGTGTGCGCGTGCCGCGGCGGCGCACCCCCGGACGGGCGGTAGCGCGTGTCCAGGCGGCGCGCCTGGTAGTCGGTCGTGTTGGAGCAGGACGTGAGCTCGCGGTAGCGCTCCTGCCCGGGGAACCAGCCCTCGATGTCGTACTTCTTCGCGGCCGAGGCGCCGAGGTCCCAGGCGGCGATGTTCACGACCCGGTACGGGATCTCGAGCGCCTGGTAGATCTCCTCCTCGATGGCGAGCAGGCGCTCGTGCTCGTCCCACGACTCCTCGGGCTCGACGAACGCGAACATCTCGACCTTGTCGAACTGGTGCACGCGGAAGACGCCGCGCGTGTCCTTGCCCCCGGCGCCCGCCTCGCGGCGGAAGCACGGCGAGAAGCCGGCGTAGCGGCGCGGCAGCTCGCCCGGCTCGATGATCTCGCCCGCGTGCAGCGAGGCCAGCGCGACCTCGGACGTGCCCACCAGGAACAGGTCGTCGTCCGGCACGCGGTAGATCTGCTCCTCGGTGTCGGGCAGGAAGCCGGTGCCGAACAGCGCCTCCTCGCGCACGAGCACCGGCGGGATCACCGGCTCGAACCCCTTCGCGGCGAGCATGTCGAGCACCCAGCGCACGAGCGCGAGCTCGAGCATCACTAGCGGCCCGCGCAGGTACGAGAAGCGCGAGCCCGACAGCCGCGCGCCGGACTCCATGTCCACCATCCAGCCGAGCAGCTCGAGGTGGTCGCGCCCGGAGGGAAGCTGCTCGAGGGACTCGGGCTGCCACTCGCGCACGGTCTCGTCCTCGGGCGCGGCGCTCTCGTGCGCCAGATTGGGCAGCGTCGCCAGCACGGAGTCGAGCCGCTCCTCGGCCGCCGTGACCTCGCCGCTCAGCTCCTTCACGCGCGCGGCCACACCGCGCATCTCCTCGATCGCGGCCGCCGCGTCCTCGCCCGAGCGCTTGGCCGCCGCGATCGCCTCGCTCGCGCGCTTCTGCTCGCCGCGCAGTCCCTCGACCTCCGGGAGCAGCTCGCGCCGGCGCGCGTCGAGGGCCAGCACGTCGTCCACGATGCCGCCGGGGACGCGGCGGCGCTCCAGGCCCTCGCGCACGGCGTCCGGGTCCTCGCGGATCAGCTTGAGGTCGAGCACGGGCCGGCCCGCGGCAGCGGCGCTACTCGCCGCCCTGCGAGGTCTCTTCCTGAGCCTCGTCGGGCTCCGGCGCCTTGCGTCCGGCGTAGCGCTCCACGAACAGCGCGACGTCCTCCGCGTCCTTGCCCACGACGATGTTCGCGGGCATGATCGCGCCCGAGAACCCGCCGTTGCGGATCGCGAACAGCACGTCGTCGCGGTTCTCCTTGCGGACGTTGAAGTTGGGCCCGTTGGTGCGCTCGCCGCCGGCGACCTCGTTCTCGGGCTTCGACCCGCGGCCCTTGGCCTCGTCGAGCGTGTGGCAGCCGGAGCAGCGCTCGCTGAAGAGCTCGGCGCCGTTTCGCATGGCCGTCTGGCTCTTGGGAACCTCGACGTCCTGGTTGCCGGAGCAGCCGGCGGCGGCAACCGCGAGCGCGGCCACGGCGATCGCGAGCATGAGCCGGGGACGCGACATGGCGGCGCATATTATCGGCGGCATGCGCCGTGCCCCCTTCGCGTCGATAGCGCTCGTCCTCACGCTGCTCCCCGCCGTCGCCGGGTGCGGGGAGGACACCGAGGCCTCGAGCGGCACCGCCACCGTGGATGCGGGGCAGCCGGTCGTGGTCGAGGGCGACGAGTACTCGTTCAAGCCGGGCACGATCACCGTGCGAGCCGCGACCGGCTCCCCCGGCGACGTGCCGGTCCGGTTCGAGCTGCGCAACGCCGGCTCGCTCCCGCACGACGTCCACGTGCGTCGCGGCGACGAGGAGCTGGGCGGGATCGAGGCCGTCGGCGGCGGCAAGACCTCGGGCGGCACGGTGAAGCTGGCGCCCGGCGACTACGAGATCTACTGCTCGATCGGCGACCACGCCGACCTGGGCATGACCGGCGACCTGAAGATCGAGTAGCCGTTCGGGGAGGAGACGGCGCGGGCGGGGCGAAACCCACGCCTGTCCCGGCGCCGGCTTGGGCGGTCACACCACGGCAAGACGCTTGTAGGCGACCGTCCTCATCGGCGGCGATCAAGTCCGGCGTCGGGACCTACTTCCTCACCTCGATCTCGGTGCGCGCCGAGCGTCACGCCCGGCTGGGCATCATCGACGCCCGCTTGTGAATGCCGCTCCTGATCTCCGCGACCACCTCGGCGTCGTGCTCGGGACGGGAGGCGAGGGAGTCGGCCGCGGCGAGCACGCGCTCGACCAGCGGCGGCACGCGCTCGTCCACGTAACGCGGCGCGAAGCCGATCTCACTCGCGAGCTTCCTCCACGCGTCCGGATTCAGCTCGTCGAGCCTCTTGGCGCCGTCGATCGACATGGCCAGGCGCGTCGAGAGCCCTGGGTAGACAGCGGTCGACACGAGGTCGTAGAGCGGCGCCAGGCTGGGGGCGCTCGAGTCGTAGAGCAGCGAGTAGTTCTTTCCGTGCGAGTCGCAGTTGCCGACGAGCGCGTTGAAGACGAGCGCCGACCAGAGTTGCGGACGGTCGCGCGCCGGCACCGCGGACGCTTCGGCGATCAGCTCCATGGCCTCCCGCACGGTCGGCCCGCCCTCCTCCTGGTACTTCTCGCTCTGGAGCCGCCCGAGCGCCTGGCACAGATCCTCCTGGTGCAGGCGCCTGATCGGCTCGGTGGCCATGTCGCGGTCGTAGCGCGTGACGATCAGGAACGGCAGTCCCGAGCCTGTCCGCGCCTTCTCGACATTCGCGACGGGCAGCCCCGCCTCGGCCGCGAGGCGCATGCAGAAGAACTCGTTCTCCACGAGCCCCGGCAGGTTCGCGGGCTCGGGCTTGAGGATGTGCGTGGTCGGGACCCGCGAGCCATGCGGAAGCCCGAAGCCGCCCCCGGTCTCGACCACCGGCACCTTGTTCTGGGCCCCCGCAAGGGAGAGGCGGACCTCGCCCTTCTCGTCGGCCCCGAGTGGGCGCTGTGGAAGCTGCGTGAGGAGCTCGTCGAGCCGCTCCTCCGACAGCACCTCGAGCGTGCCGGGCTCCGTCGCCCTCGCCTCGCCCTCGCTCGGGAGGAGGGTGACCGCGCCCGCCACGTCGCCGCCGAAGCGCTCCAGCAGGCGGTAGTCGTTCGTCGCCGAGATGCCGGTCGCCAAGGCGACCTGAGTGCGGACGTCCTCCTCCGGCAGGAGGTTGGCGAAGAACGCAAGGCAGTCGCGCGGCGGATATGCCTCCTTGCGCAGCGGCATGTTCTGTGAGAGCGGCGGCCCGCCCTCGTCCACATAGTCCGCGTCGTAGCGAAACTGGAGGCTGCCCGACTCCGGCTTGCGCCGCAGCGCACCCACCCGCCGGCCGTGCAGGAAGACCTCAAGCACGCGAGCTGCCGCGGATCTCGTAGCCGAGATCCATGCCCAGTGCCCGCGCCGCAGCGAAGGCGATGTCGAGCTGAACGGTCTCCTTGCCTCGCTCGAGGAACCCGATCACGCGACGGCTGACGCCGATCGCGACGGCGAGATCGTCCTGGCTGAGACCGAGCTCCTGCCGGCGGGCACGCACTGCCGCGCCCAGCGCGGCCGAAGTGTGGAGGCGTTCCATGACGGATCAAATGGGATCGAACGGTTCCAGCTGGGGCGATCCTAGTGGATCTGACCCGGTTTGGGATCGAACGATCCCACCAGGTCCCGAAAAGGCCCGAAAACGGATATATGGGATCGAACGATCCCAACCACCGCCTAGAAGATCCCCGCCGCGCGCAGCGAGAGCGTCACGATCATCAGCGCGCCGACGGTCATGATCGCCATCTCGCGCAGCACGACCCGGCGAGCGATCAGCACCTGCTCGCGGCGGTCGAGCTCCTCCACGTCCTCCACGCCCTCGAGCTCCCACTGGGCCGCGTTCACGCGCGCGCCCTCGGCGACCATCGAGACGAAGAGCGGCGTGAGCCCGTAGAAGAGGTGCAGCCCGCCGGCGTCGCGGCCCCGCGCCAAGAGCACCCCGCCGATCACCGCCTGGACGACGACCGCCGCCTGCGCCGCACGCAGCACGTACCAGAACCAGACCGACGGGTCGCGCCGCGACCAGGCGATTCCGCCCCATGCGGCGGCCAGGGCGTTCAGCCCCAGCACCGCGATCCCCACAGCCACGTGAACGTCAGTCAGAAAGCGCCCTTTCGCACTATGTGGCAACTTGTCACAAGCGGGTATATAAGTCGGCCTCGCCGTGCTGAAGAGCTATCTGCCAGCCCTCGTCTTCGTCGTACTCGGCGCCGGTATCGGCGGCCTCTTCACGTACCTCAACGGCGTGCTCGGCCCCCGCCGGCCCAGCAAGGTCAAGTCGCAGCCGTACGAGTGCGGCCTGCCCTCGGAGGTCACCTCGAGCTTCCGCTTCGGCATCAGCTTCTACCTGATCGCGATGCTGTTCATCCTGTTCGACATCGAGGTCGTCTTCCTCTACCCGGTCGCGGTGGGGCTGCGCGACTTCGGCGTGTTCGCCCTGGTGGAGGTCATCGTGTTCGTGACGCTGCTGTTCGCGGCGCTCGTGTTCGTCTGGAGGAGAGGGGCGCTCGAATGGAAGTGAGCCGGCAGAAGGTCGGCGCGACGGACGACCTGCGCGTGCGCCAGCTTCGCGCGCGTCAGATGCTTCGCGGCGAGCTGGCCGGCGACGACCTCGACGCCTACGTCGAGGAGCGCGTCGGCCTGACCACGCTCGAGAAGGCGCAGAACTGGGCGCGCGCCAACGCGCCGTGGCCGCTCACGTTCGGCCTCGCCTGCTGCGCGATCGAGATGATCTCGGTGGTCGGCTCGCCCCGGATGGACGCCGCCCGCTTCGGCGCCGAGGTCTTCCGTGCCTCGCCGCGCCAGGCCGACATGATCATCCTGTCCGGCCGCGTCTCGATCAAGATGGCGCCGGTCATCCGCCGCATCTACGACCAGATGCTCGAGCCCAAGTGGGTGATCGCGATGGGCGTCTGCAGCTCGAGCGCCGGGATGTTCAACAACTACGCGGTCGTGCAGGGCGCCGACAAGTTCCTGCCGGTGGACATCTACATCCCCGGCTGCCCGCCCCGGCCGGAGGCCCTGATGTACGGGATCATCAAGCTCCAGAACAAGATCAAGGGCCAGCCGGACCTGGGCTGGCGCGAGCGCTACCAGGCTCGGGGCACCGAAGAGGTGCCGAGTGCCTGATGCCACCGGCCTCGAGCTGATCGCGGCGGGCATCCGCGAGAACCTCGGCGACGAGGCGGTGGAGGACACGCTGCTGTTCCGCGAGCGGGCCACCGTCCAGGTCAGGCCGGACGCCGTCCGCGACGTGCTGGCCCTGCTGCGCGACGACGAGGTCGAGGCCTGGCCGCACCTGATGAGCCTGCACGGCTGCGACTACCTCCCCGACGAGCCGCGCCTCGGCGTGCACTACGAGCTGCTCTCGCGCGAGCGTCTCGACCGCCTGAACGTGAGGGTGCGCCTGGGCGTGGACGACCCGGTCGTGCCCAGCGTGGTGGACGTCTTCCCCACCGCCGACTTCCAGGAGCGCGAGGTCTTCGACATGTTCGGCGTCCGCTTCGAGGGCCACCCCGACCTGCGCCGCATCCTGATGCCCGAGGACTACGAGGGCCACCCGCAGCGGCGCGACTTCGCGATCGGCGGCGAGCCCGTCCTCTTCACGTTCAACGAGCACTCCGAGCCGCGCTGGTATGACTGACGACCGCTCGCCAGTCGCGACGCAGAACCCGTCGGAGGCGCCGGCCACCGCCGACGACTCGCCGCTCGGCACGCCCTACCGCGACCGCGAGCGGTCGGTCTCGCTCGAGCGGATGGACAAGCCGGGCGCGCCGGTCTACGGCACCGAGATCGAGCCGGAGACCGAGCTCTTCACGATCAACATGGGCCCGCACCACCCCGCCACGCACGGGGTGCTGCGCCTGCTGCTCACGCTCGAGGGCGAGACCGTGCGCCAGTGCCTGCCGATCATCGGCTACGTCCACACGGGCATCGAGAAGAGCTGCGAGGACCAGTCGTACTGGAAGGTCATCCCGTTCGTCGAGCGGATGGACTACCTCTCCTACTACTTCAACGCGACCGCCTTCTGCATGGCCGTCGAGCGGCTCCTGGAGGAGGAGGTGCCCGCGCGCGGGCAGTACCTGCGCGTGATCCACCTCGAGCTCAACCGGATCGCGAGCCACCTGTTCTGGCTCGGCACCTCGGCGCTCGACGTCGGCGCGATCTCGATGCTCTGGTACTCGCTGCGCGAGCGCGAGAAGATCCTCGACCTGTTCGAGATGTCGAGCGGGCAGCGGCTGCACCCGCGCTACGTGCAGGTCGGCGGCGTGATCGACGACATCCCGCCCGGCTGGGAGCGCAAGGTGCGCGCGTTCTGCGCCGAGATGCCGTCGCGCCTCGACCAGTACGAGGCGATCCTCGACCGCAACGAGATCCTGCTCCAGCGCCTGAAGCACACGGGCGTCGTCCCGCTCGAGAAGATGCGCGCGCTCGGCGTGACCGGCCCGCTGCTGCGCGCCTGCGGCGACCCGTGGGACCTGCGCAAGGCGATGCCGTACAGCTCGTACGACCACTTCGACTTCAGGATCCCGGTCGGCACCACCGGCGACAACTACGACCGCTACCGGGTGCGGATGGCGGAGATGCGCGAGTCGGTGAAGATCGTCGAGCAGGCGCTCGACGGTCTGCCGGAGGGGCCGTACATCACGCCGAACCGCAAGGTCGCGCTGCCGCCGCGCCACGAGCTCGCCACCTCGATGGAGGCGCTGATCCACCACTTCAAGCTCGTGACCGAGGGCTTCCGGCCGCCGCCCGGCGAGGTCTACATGCCGATCGAGTCGCCGCGCGGCGAGCTCGGCTGCTTCGTCGTCTCGGACGGCTCCGCCAAGCCCTCGCGCGTGCACATGCGCGACCCGTCGTTCGTGAACCTCCAGTCGCTCCCGCACATGGCCAAGGACGGGCTGATCGCCGACCTGATCGCCTCGATCGCGATGCTCGACCCGATCCTCGGGGGGATCGACCGCTGATGCCACGCGAGGCCGGAGGCCGAGAGTCGCGGACAGAACGCGGGGCGGGACGCCCCGCGGAGGCACCTCCGGACCGCGCCCAGGACGCCCCCGAGCCGCAGGGGCGGGAGGACATGGACTCCGCCGAGATGGACCAGCGCGTGCCGCAGGGCTCCCCGGTGGCCGACCGCTTCGGCAGCGGCGAGTCGATGGGCACCACGCCGCAGGGCCTGCCGCGCGGCTGGGACCGCTCGTACGACCGCGAGAAGGACCCCGCCGTCATCCCGGACATCGCCGAGACCGAGGTGCCGGACGACCTGCGCGCCGAGATCGAGGAGTACATGTCGCGCTACCCGGACCGGCGCTCCGCGTCGATCCCGGCGCTGCACGCGGCGCAGCGGGTGCACGGCTGGTGCTCGCCCAAGGCGATCCGGCAGGTGGCGGCGGTGATGCGCGTCACGCCCGGCTACCTGTCCTCGGTCGCGAGCTTCTACGACATGCTCAACGAGGACCCGGTCGGGCGCAACCACGTGTACGTGTGCACGAGCGTCGCCTGCCACCTCGTGAAGGCGAAGGCCGTCTACGAGGCGATCGCCTCCGCCGGCGCCGACCTCGAGGACACCGAGATCCGCGAGTTCGAGTGCCTCGGCGCATGCGACATGGCGCCGATGGCGTCGATCAACGGCCGCTACGTCGGGCCGCTCGACGTGAGCGACGCGCCGGAGATCGCGGCCGCGATCCGCGAGGGACGCAAGCCCCTGCCGGGCCGCGGGCTCGAGGACGACGACTACCGCCTGCCCTGGGGAGGCCGCGCGTGAGCGCGCTCGACCAGCTCCGGCTGATCCGCAACATCAACGATCCCGAGCTGCGTACGATCGGCGGGTACGAGCGCAACGGCGGGTACCGCGCGATCCGCAAGGCGCTCACCGAGATGGAGCCGGACCAGGTGCTGCACGAGCTCGAGGAGTCGGGTCTGCGCGGCCGCGGCGGCGCCGGCTTCTCGATGGGCAAGAAGGCCAGCTTCATCCCCAAGGGCACGATGGACAAGTACCTCTGCTGCAACGCCGACGAGTCCGAGCCCGGCACGTTCAAGGACCGCCTGCTGATGCAGAAGAACCCCCACCTGCTGATCGAGGGGATCGTGATCGCCGCCGTCGCGGCGGGCGCCAACAAGGCGTTCATCTACATCCGCGGCGAGTACGAGCTGCAGGCCGGGATCCTCGAGCAGGCCGTGCGCGAGGCCTACGGCCGCGGCTTCCTCGGCGAGCGCATCCTCGGCTCCGAGCACAGCGTCGACCTCGTCGTGCACCGCGGCGCCGGCGCGTACATCTGCGGCGAGGAGACCGCGCTGCTCGACTCCCTCGAGGGCAAGCGCGGCAACCCGCGGCTGAAGCCGCCGTTCCCCGCCAACCAGGGCCTGTACCAGGGCCCGACGCTGATCAACAACGTCGAGACGCTCTGCAACGTGCCGTCGATCGTGCAGAACGGCGCCGACTGGTTCAAGTCGATCGGCACCGAGAAGTCGTCGGGGACGAAGCTCGTGTCGGTGTCGGGCAACGTGCGCCGCCCGGGCAACTACGAGATCCCGCTCGGGATGCGCGCGGGCGACATCGTCTACGGCCTGGCGGGCGGCCCGCCGGAGGGACGCAAGGTCAAGTGCTGGTTCCCCGGTGGCTCGTCCGCGCCGGTGCTCCTCCCCGAGGACCTCGAGCTCGACTACGACTTCGAGACGATGGCCGAGGCCGGGTCGATGCTCGGCTCCGGGGCGATCATCGTGGTCGACGACTCGGTGCCGATCGTGTCGCTCGCGCTGAGGCTCGCCGAGTTCTACCGGCACGAGTCGTGCGGCAAGTGCACGCCGTGCCGCGAGGGCACGAACTGGACCGTGAAGATGCTCGAGCGCATCGACCGCGGCGAGGCCACCCCGATCGACCTCGAGGTC
>DASVVS010000051.1:0-2398 GCA_036386455.1 Thermoleophilaceae bacterium | reverse complement strand
GCCTCCGGCCGCGACCGCGCCGGCACGGCCGCCGCCTCCAGCCGTGCGACGCGCTCGCGCATCGCCGCGATCTCGCGCTCCGCGGCATCCAGCCGCCGTCCCTGCCCGCTCACCAGCTCCAGCACGTCCATCGTGTCTTGTTCTCCCCGCGTCGTCGAAAGCACTCTCCGGCGGCCGCAGCAGAACGTGCTGCTGACCGCCGGTCAACAACACCGTAGCACGACTGCTGACCATCGGTCAACAAGTCCGCGAGAACTGGTACGGTCCGCGCATGGAGACGCCCGCCTTCGCATGACCACGCCCCCCTTCGCATGACCACGCCCGCCTTCACCCGCCTCGACGTGGACGAGCGCCGCCGCCAGCTGCTCGAGGCCGGAGCGCGCGCGTTCACCGAGCGGTCCTACGACGAGGTGTCGATGAGCGCGGTGGCGCGGGAGGCTGGGATCTCGAAGGGGCTGCTCTACCACTACTTCCCGAGCAAGCGCGACTTCTTCAGCGCCACGCTCGCGGCCGCCGCGGCCGAGATCGCGGCGATAACGGAGCCCGATCCCGACCGCCCGCCGGTCGAGCAGCTCACCGGCAGCCTCGACGCGTACCTCGCCTGGATCGAGCAGAACGCGCCGAGCTACCGCCGGCTGCTCGAGAGCGTGGGCTCGCCGGACGTGCGCTCGCTGATCGAGGACGTGCGCGAGCGCACGACGCTGCGCATCGCGGAGGGCGTCTCCGCGGGCGAGCCGCGCCCGGCCGTCCGCGTGGCCGTGCGCGCATGGCTCACCGGCATGGACGCCGCGATCCTCGACTGGCTCGGCAGCTCCGACGTGAGCCGGGAGGAGCTCCGCGACCTGCTGGTGGCCACCTTCGTGGGCGCGCTCGGCGCCGCCCGGCACGTGGACCCGACGGTCGAGCTCGCCGCCGGCTGATTCGTACTGGCGTCCAGACAGGCTTGCGGGCCTCCGGACCCTGGCTTAGGGTCGGTTGGGGCCCTGGCCGGCCCGGACTCGCGACAGCTTCAGGAGGACCCATGCGCACCACCGATCAGATTGCAGCCGACCTGCGCGCCCGTATCGAGGGCGCCGTGGTGAAGGCCGGCGACACCGACTGGGACGTCGCGCGCCGCGCCTTCAACCTGGTGATCGACCAGCGCCCGGCGGCCGTCGCGCTGCCGGCGTCGTCCGCCGACGTGGCCCAGATCGTCTGCTACGCACGTGAGCACGGCCTGCGCGTGGCGCCGCAGCTGACCGGCCACAACGCGGCGCCGCTCGGCTCGCTCGCCAACACGATCCTGCTCAAGACCACCTGGATGACGGGTGTCGAGATCGACCCGGACGCGCGCCGCGCGCGCGTGCAGGCGGGCGAGACGTGGGCCGGCGTGATCGCCGCGGCGGCCGAGCACGGGCTGGCGGCGCTGCACGGCTCCTCTCCGACCGTGGGCGTCGTGGGCTACACGCTCGGCGGCGGGCTCGGCTGGCTCGCGCGCAAGCACGGGCTGAACGCCAACAACGTGACCGCGGTGGAGCTCGTGACCGCCGACGGCAGCCTCGTCCGCGCCGACCGCGACACGGAGCCCGAGCTGTTCTGGGCGGTCCGCGGGGGCGGCGGCAACTTCGGTGTCGTCACCGCGATCGAGTTCGAGCTCTTCCCGGTCAAGGAGCTCTACGCGGGCGTGCTGTTCTTCCCGTTCGAGCGCGGGTCGGAGGTGCTGCACGCCTGGCGCGAGTGGACCGCCGAGGCTCCCGACGAGGTCACCTCGGTCGGCCGGCTGCTCCAGTTCCCGCCGATCCCCGACATCCCGGAGCCGGTCCGCGGCCGGTCGTTCGCGGTGGTGGAGGCCGCCTATCTCGGGAGCGAGGCCGAGGGCGCCGAGCTGATGGCGCCGCTGCGCGAGCTGGGGGCGGAGATGGACACCTTCGCGACGATCCCCGCCGCCGGCCTGTCCGGCCTGCACATGGACCCGCCCGAGCCGGTTCCGGCGCTGACCGACCACCGGATGGTCGGCGAGCTGCCGGCGGACGGCGTGGACGCGCTGGTCGAGGCGGCCGGGCCGGGCTCCGGCTCGCCGCTCCTGTCGGTCGAGCTGCGTCACCTGGGCGGCGCGCTGGCCCGCTCGGCGCCCGACCACGGTGCCGTCGACACGCTGGCCGGCGAGTACGCGATGTTCGGCGTGGGCGTGCCGATGAACGACGAGCTGGCGGCCGCCTCCGAGGAGGCGTTCGGCCGGATCGGCGAGGCGCTCGCGCCGTACGACTCGGGGCGCCCGTACCTGAACTTCCAGGAGCGCCCGACCGACCCATCGCGGCTGTTCGCCCCGGACGCCTACCGGCGCCTGGCCGCCGTGCGGGCCGAGCACGACCGCGACGGCGTGTTCCGCGCGAACCACTCGGTCACGGCCGCCGCCTAG
>DASVVS010000050.1:0-25863 GCA_036386455.1 Thermoleophilaceae bacterium | reverse complement strand
TCGACGACGCCCAGGCCCTGCCCGCCGTGCTCCTCTCCGACGAAGATGCCGGGCCAGCCCAGCTCGCAGATCTCCTTCCAGAGCGCGTCGTCGTACTCGCCGGCCTCGGCCAGCTCGCGCAGCTTGGCGGGCTTCAGCCGGGCGGCGAGGAACTCGCGCGCCGTCGACTTGATCGCCTGCTGGTCGTCTGTGAAGTCGAAGTTCACTAGCGCAGCCTCGGCATTCCCAGGACGCGCTCGGCCACGATGTTGCGCAGGATCTCGGTGGTGCCGCCCTCGATCGAGTTCGCGCGGGCGCGCAGGAAGCGGTAGGTCCAGTCGCTGTCGGTGAGCGGAGCGTCGGGCCCGCGCACGTCCATCGCCAGCTCGGTGAGCGACTGGTTGGCGTCGCTCCACTGCCACTTCGTGAGCGAACCCTCGGGGCCGGGGATCCCGGTCTTCATCGTGAAGGTCAGCCCGCGCGAGGCGTTCAGCCGGATGCACTCGGACTCGATGTAGAGCTGGCCGATCCGCTGGCGGATGACCGGGTCGTTCTCCAGGCCATACGAGCGGATGTCCTCCATCAGCTCGCCGATCGCGATCTTGAGCTGGACCTGGAGGCCGAGCGCCAGGCCGGCGCGCTCGTTCATCAGCGTGGTGATCGCCACGGTCCAGCCGTTGCCCTCGCCGCCGACGATGTTCTCGTCCGGGATCCGGGCCTCCTCGATGAAGAGCTCGTTGAACTCCGCCTCGCCGGTGATCTGGCGGAGCGGGCGCACCTGCACGGCCTCCTGCTCCATGTCCATCAGGAAGTAGGTGAGGCCCTTGTGCTTGGGCGCGTCCTGGTCGGTGCGCGCGACGAGCATGCACCACTTGGCCTCGTGGGCGAACGTGGTCCAGACCTTCTGGCCGGTCACGACCCACTCGCCGTTCGACTTGACCGCCTTGGTCTTGAGCGACGCGAGGTCCGAGCCCGACTCCGGCTCCGAGAACCCCTGGCACCAGATCTCCTCGGCGGTCAGGATCGGCTTGAGGTAGCGCGACTTCTGCTCGTCGGTGCCGTGCGCGATCACGACCGGCCCGCCCATCACGAGCCCGAGCACGTTCGCCACCTGCGGCGCCTTGGCCCGCACGATCTCCTCGTTGAAGATCGCCTGCTCGATCAGCGTGGCGCCGCGGCCGCCGTACTCCTTCGGCCACGAGATCCCCGCCCAGCCCGCGTCGGCGAGCTTGCGCTGCCAGTCCTTGCGGAACTCGAACGCGGCCTCGTCGCCCGCGGGCTCCTCACCGGGGTTGTTCTCCTCCAGCCAGCCGCGCAGCTCGTCGCGGAAGGCCTGTTCCTGGGGCGACAGCGTCAGGTCCAACGGACGCGGGACCTTACCGGGATGGCTTGCGCGATGACTCGAGCGTGGGTGCCTCGCGGCGCTCGAGCACCTCGAGCAGCGCGTCCACGACGCCCGGGTCGAACTGGGAGCCGGCGTGCAGGCGCAGCTCCGCGCGGGCGGCCTTGCGGGGCATCGCCTCGCGGTAGGGGCGGTCGCTCGTCATCGCGTCGAGCGCGTCGCAGGCCAGAACGATCCGCGAGCCGAGCGGGATCTCCACACCGGCGAGGCGGTCGGGATAGCCCGTGCCGTCCCAGCGCTCGTGGCCGTGGCGGACGATCGTGCGGACGCGCGAGAGGAAGTCCACCGGCGCGAGGATCTGCTCGCCCACCAGCACGTGGCGCTCGACCTCCGCGCGCTCGGCGTCGGTCAGCGGGCCGGGCTTGTTGAGCACGGCCTCGGGCACCGCGATCTTGCCGATGTCGTGGAACGCCGCGCCGTAACGCACGTCGCGCAGCTCCTGGCCGGTCATGCCGAGCGCGCGGGCCACCGCCTCGGCGTTCGTCACGATCGAGCGCGCGTGGTTGGCGGTGTGGGCGTCCTTCGCCTCGAGCGCGGCGCCCAGGGCCTCGGCCGTGCCGAGGTACGCGCGCTCGAGCTGCTCGTAGAGGATCGCGCTGCGCAGCGCGGCGCCGAGCTGGTCGGTCACGGTCTCGATCAGGCGGGCGTCGGCCTCGTCGAAGGCGTTGTCGCTGACCTCCTGCACGTCGAGCGCGCCCCACAGCTCCGGCCCGACCCAGATCGGCGCGACCAGCTCGGACTTGACCGCCTCGGTCGCGGGCACCGCGAAGTAGTCGGGGTCGCGGCTCACGTCGTTCACGACGATGCTGCGGCGCTCGCGCAGGCAGCGGCCGATCACGCCGGCGCCGATCGGCTGGATCCGGTCGGCGGCGGGCGTCGCGTCGTACGCCGCTCCGCGCCCCGCCACAAGCTCGATCGACTCGCCGTCGGTGGTCCGCCGCACGACCGCGCAGGTGAAGTAGCCGAACGCGCGGTGGAGCTCCTCGACCGCGGCGTCGACGATCTCGTCCACCACGATCATCTCCGAGAGGCGCGCGCCCAGCGCGTTGGCCAGCGTGAGCTGGCGGTTGCGGCGGCGCAGCGGCTCGCCGTCGAGCGCGCGCGAGACCCCGGCCGACTCGACCGGCTGCGGCTCGGGCGCCTGCGACTCGGGCTCGCCGTTGACGCCGCGGCCGAGCCGGAAGCCCTCCGGCACGGACGAGGCCGGCACCGCCTCGCCGCGCACGCCCTGCTGCTTGCCGTAGAGGAGCGCGCGGTCGGCCTCGCGCAGCAGCTCGCTCGGGCTCAGGGCGGAGGACCACTGCGCCACCCCCGCGGTCGCGTAGGTGGTCGCCTTGTCGTGCCCGATCTCGGCGATCGACTCGCTCAGGCGCTGGATCGCGCGGCGCGCGACCTCGGCCCCGCCCTCCTCCTCTGAGTCGACCGAGACGATGGCGAACTCGTCGCCCCCGTAGCGGGCCACGAAGTCGTACGGCCGCACGGCCTGGCGCAGCGCGCGGCCCACGCGGCGCAGCACCTCGTCGCCGGCCAGGTGACCCTGGTTCTCGTTGACCTGCTTGAAGTCGTCGAGGTCCACCAGCACGACGGTGAGCGGCCGCCCGGTGCGGCGGGCGCGCTGCATCTCGCGGCGCAGCGTCTCGTGCAGGGCGGCGTGATTCATGCAGCCGGTCAGGGCGTCGGTGCGCGCGGCCTCGGCCAGGTCGGCGTGCACGCTGGCGTTGCGGCAGGCGACGGCGGCCAGCTCGGCGAAGCTCTCGAGCAGCTGCGCGTCGTCGTCGGCGACCAGGCGGTTGCCGATCCAGCCGGCCCACAGCACGCCGCGCAGCTCGCCGTCCCAGCGCATCGGGACGGCGATCGCCCCCCGGACGTCCGCGAACGGCGAGCCGACGGTCGGAGCGCCGTCGCGCGCGTAGTCGTTCGTGAGGATCGGGCGGCCCAGGTCGAGCGACTTGGCGGCGATGCCGCCGCCGGGCTCGGGGGCGGCGGGCCCGGAGTCGGGCGACTGGCTCGACGCCTCCACGCTCAGCGGGTTCCCGGCCGTCCCGCGGAACACGTAGACGCGGTCGGCGTCGAGGATCGTCGCCGCCTCCTCGCAGATGCGCGGCAGCACGCGGGTCAGGTCGAGGCTCTCGTTGAGGGCCTTCGCCGCGCGGGCGATGGCGGCCTGGCGGGCGCGTTCGGTGCCATGGCGCTCGGCGAGCTGGCGCTGCGCCAGGCTCGCCCGGGCGGCTTCGGCGAGCGCGCCGGCAGTCTCGATCTCGTCGTCCTCGAAGACCCGGGTGCGATCGTCGGCGATCAGGAGGGCGTGCGCGAGCGCGCCGCCGGGGTGCGGCAGCGGCGCGAGCAGCGCGGCCTGGGGCCGCGGCTGGAGGCCGCTCGCGAGGGCCAGCTCGCGGGCCTGCGCCGTGCTGAGAGCGCGCGGGGCGCCCTCCTCCAGTGCGTCGGCGAGCGGCGAGACCTCGTCGAGCGGGAACCAGTCGCGGTGCGGGGTCTGCGGCTCCGCCGCGACCACGGCGGCGCGGCGGCCGCGCTGGTCGATCGCGA
Source organism: Thermoleophilaceae bacterium (assembly GCA_036386455.1). Lineage (GTDB taxonomy): Bacteria > Actinomycetota > Thermoleophilia > Solirubrobacterales > Thermoleophilaceae > AC-37. The sequence goes on along the minus strand of DASVVS010000050.1, from coordinate 21,938 downwards.
ACACGATCGCCGCGGGCGCGCGCAGCTCGTCCCGCGCCTCGCGGACGAGGGCTCGCACGAGCGCGTCGGGACGCTCGGCATCGGTGGCGATCGAAAGCAGCCGCGATACGGCGCCGATGGCGCCTCGGGAGCTGCGGTTCGCCGGCGGCTGGTCGGGTGAGTGGTTCGTCCTTGGACCCCTCTTCCGCATTCAGTCTAACCCGGGCCGGGACGGCTCGGGCGAGGTGTTGCGGCTACGGGCGCGGCGACTGCGCGCAGTTCGCGATGTGGAAGTCGTCGAGCTTCCACGCGCCACCGCTCCGGACGAGGTCGATGCTGCCCTTGCACCTGTCTATCCGGTTGGTGTGGACCGCCTGCGAGTTGAGGCTCACGGTGGCGGTGTCACCGGTCTGCTTGCCCTTCAGCTTCGGGAAGGTGATCGACTCGAGCGACGACTGGCCGCCCCTGAAGCTGGCGAAGCCGCCGAGCCTCTGCTGCGCGTTCGGGGTGGCCAGGGCCCAGGCGCCCTCGTAGTCGCCCCGGGCGGCGCGGGTGTAGAAGTCGTTGACCGCGGCCTCGGGGGTGCCGGCCGCGGGCGTGGCCGCGCCGTTGCCGCCCCCGGTGCCGGGCGCCGTGGCCGGGTCGCCGCCGTGGCCCCGCGCCTCCTGGCCGCCCTGGCCGCCCTGGCTCTCGCTCTCGCCCGAGCCCCCGGCGCCCGAGGCGTCCTCGTCGCTCGACGAGGACGGGCTCACCCGCTCGGCCCGATCGCCATCGCGGGCCGGGCTCTCGTCGTCCGGGTCGCCGGCCGTGATCAGCACGATCGCCAGCAGGGCGAAGACGCCGAGCGCGGCGGCGATCAGCGGCAGGTCCCAGCGGCGCCGGGAGCGGCCGGTCACGCGCTCGCCGTGGCCGTCGGACGGCGGCTCCGTGGGCTCCCGGGCGGGCGCGGAGGTGGTGGTGGCGGGTGCAGAGGCAGCGGCCCCGTTCGACGCCGAGGCGGCGGCCGCGGCGGCGGCCGTGCGGGTGGCGCCCACGTTCGTGCGCTCCGGCGGGAGCACGCGGGCGGGGGTGGCGTCGGAGTCGTCGGTGTCGGGGGCCGGAGTGGCGTCGGCCGGCTCGCGAGCGTCGAGCGGAGGCCCGCCCGCGGCGCCGGCGGCGGCCGCGCCCGCGACCGGCTCGATCACGGCGCCCGCCGCGGCCTCCGGAAGCGCGGCCTCGATCGCGGCCACCAGCTCGGCGGCGGAGGGGCGCTCGTCCGGCTCCCACGCCAGCCCGCGCTTGAGCGCGTCGGCGAGCGGGTCCGGGGCGTCGGGCAGGCAGCGGCGCAGGTCGGGTGTCGGCTCGTTCACGACCTTGTGCGCGACCTCGAGCGGCGTGTTGCCCTCGTACGCCTTGCGCCCGCAGAGCATCTCGAACGCGACCGCGGCGAGCGCGTAGACGTCGGCCGCGGGCCCGCCGGGGCGCCCGTCGAGCCGTTCCGGCGCCATGTACGCGGCGGTGCCGAGCACCGAGCCGCTGCGGGTGATCTTCGACTGCTCGGCGGCGGTGGCGATGCCGAGGTCGGCGAGCTTGACCACGCCGTCGCGGCGAATGAGGATGTTGGCCGGCTTGATGTCGCGGTGCACCACGCCGTTCTCGTGCGCGTACTCGAGCGCGCCGGCGACTCCGCGCAGGACCGCGATCGCGCGCTCGGGCGGCAGCGGCCCGTCGCCCAGCTCGTCGCGGAGGGTCTGGCCCTCCACGTACTCCATGACGATCAGCGTGCCCTCGTCGTCCGAGGTGATGTCGTAGACCGCGACGACGTTCGGGTGGTTCAAAGCGGCGCCGAGCCGCGCCTCACGCCGGAACCGCCGGGCGACCTCCTCGGAGGACTCCCCGTGCAGCCGCTTGACGGCGACGAGCCGCCCGAGCCGCTCGTCCTCGGCGAGGAACACGGTCGCCATCCCGCCCGACCCGAGCCTCCGGACCGTGCGATATCGCTGCGAAAACGTCCCTGTCGTCGCAAGGGGCACCAACCGCAGGTACCCGATTTTACTCCCAGCGAACCGCGCTCAGGCTAGGTCCGCTCGCGCTGAACGGCAGCAACCGGCGAGGATTCCTCTTTCCCATTTGGACGGGCGTCGACGCGCTTTTTCACGCTCTTTGCATACTCCTCAGGGGTGATTTCGCCCTTCAGCAGGAGGAGATATTGATCAGACGGTCCAGCCGGGATTGATCCTTTGTCTGTCATGTTGTCCCCCTTAGTCGGTCGCGCGCCCAACAAGCCTGCCGGTCGCGGCGGACGGACAATTCTAGCCCCGGCTCACGGCCCCGCCGGGGGCACCGACGCGCCCGCGTGCGCTCCGCTGTAGATCATGCTGATAAGTGCGCCGAGCAACTCGAGGTAGTTCAGATCGGCCGGAGAGAACGCCTTGTTGCGTCTCGAAATGGCGTTGAACACTGCAACGACATCCTCGCCCATCCTTATCGGCACCGAAACCAGCGAGCCGTACTCGCGGCCGGGTCGGGCTTTCGGGTGCTTCATCCACCGCGGGTCCTTCTCCACGTCATTCGTCCACTGCGTTTCGCCTCGCGTGAACGCCACACCGGCGAAGCTCCCGGCGATCTCTAGAGAGAACCCGTGACGTGCTTCGACGGAGTGGCCGGACTCCCATAGAAGTTCGAACTCGCGCCGGTCTGGCTCCTGGGGCCGGATGACCGTCATCCGGACGCTCTCACCGCCAGCTTGGGTCAGCCAGTAGCAAGCGGGTGCCAAAATCCCGCGTTCCACGAATTCGGCGGTGGTTACCCCAGTCACGTGTCCCGCCGCAACTCGTTGGAGCGTGTTCAACGCCTCGCGCACATGCTCTGCGTAATAGGGATACAGGCTTCTCCTGGTTACCAGGACTGATGTGGCGACGAACGTGCAGGCGCCGCCTAGCGTCATCGCGAGGAGCGCGATCCAGAGGGCGACCTTCTCGCCCAGCACTCCTTGCTGGACGCCATACGTAAACAACGCGGCACCAAGCAAGCCCTCGAGGATCCGGGCAGGCAAACTTGTAAGCCAGCGCTTCACGGCGCGGATGCTAGGCACCGCGAAGGTCGTACTCGAAGGGTGCGAATAGCGCCGGTACGCCACCGCAGAACGCGACGCGGCCTACCTCAGGGGCGCCCAGGGCAGTCGGCGATAGGGAAGTGCCAGCTGGGGGAAGGAGCACGCGGCCGGACCCGCGGGAGAAGCCGGCCACCGTGGTGGCGGCGGCGACGACGTTTCCGGACCGGGCACTTGGCGAGGGAGCGAAGCGACCGAGGCCCGGAACGGAAATGTCGGAGCCGCCGCAACGCGACGGCCCCGACCCTAGGCAGTTAGAACGAGCTCAGATGCGCTGAATCAGCGTGCCGGTCCCAAGACCGCCGCCGCAGCACATCGTCACGAGCCCGGTCTCCTTGTCGGAGCGCTCGAGCTCGTGGAGCAGCGTGGTGATCAGCCGCGCGCCGGTCGACCCGAGCGGGTGCCCCAGGGCGATCGCGCCGCCGTTCACGTTCACGCGGTCCCAGTCCGGCTCGTGCTCGCGGCGCCAGGCGGCGAGCACCGAGGCGAACGCCTCGTTGACCTCGAAGAGGTCGATGTCGCTGATCTTCATCCCGTTGCGCTCGAGGAGCTTGGTGGTGGCCGGAATCGGGCCGGTGAGCATGATCACCGGGTCCACGCCGACGGTCGTCTGGTCCACGATCCGCGCGCGCGGCTTGAGCCCGAGGGCGTCGGCCTTCTCGCGGGTCATGAGCAGCACCGCCGCGGCGCCGTCGGAGATCTGCGACGAGTTGCCGGCCGTGACCTTGAGGTTCTCCTCGCCGCCGACGTACTTGGCGGCGTCCGGGAACGCCGTCTTCAGCTCGGCGAGCTTCTCGAGGCTCGTGTCCGGGCGGATCCCCTGGTCGGTCACGTAGGTGTCGCCGTTCACCTGGAACGGGACGATCTCGCGCTCGAAGCGGCCCTCGTCGGTCGCGCGGGCGGCGTTCTGGTGCGAGCGGACGCCGATCTCGTCGAGCTCCGACCGCGGGACCTCCCACTTGTCGGCGATCATCTCGGCCGAGATCCCCTGCGGCACGAGGTTGTAGTGCTCGAGCAGCTCGGGCGGCCACGGGCTGCCGACCTGGTCGACCCACGTGAAGCCCACGCCCATCGGGATGTGGCCCATGTGCTCGACGCCCGAGCCGATCACGGTGTCGTGCACGCCGGAGGCGACGAGCGCGGCGCCGAAGTTGACGGCCTGCTGGGCCGAGCCGCACTGGCGGTCGACGGTGGTGGCGGGCGTCTCGACCGGAAGGTTCGCCTGGAGCCATGCGTTGCGGCCGACGTTGAACATCTGCTCGCCGTACTGCTGCACGCAGCCGGTGATCACGTCCTCGACCTCAGAAGGCTCGATTCCGGCGCGCTCGATGACCTCCGTGTAGCACTTGGCCAGCAGCGCATTGGGGTGGACGTCCTTGTAGTAACCCTTCTCCGGGTGGCCACGCCCGATCGGCGTCCTGACCGCCTCGACGATGACTACCTCGCGCCCGTTTCCGTTCTGCATGCGGGATTCCCCTCCGAAGATCGCTGGCGACGGAGTTACTGTACAGAATTGACTGGTGAGTCAACCAAGCCTCAGCGAGCGTGTCGGCATCGTGGGGACGGGGGCGATCGCGACCGGGCTGGCGCGGCTCGCCGCCCCTCTCGGCGAGGTCGTGGTCTGGGCCCGCAGCGATGCGTCGGCCGAGCGTGCCCGTGGCGCCGTGAGCTGCGGCGCGGGCGTGACGACCGACGTCGCCGACCTGGCCGGCTGCACGTACGTGGTCGAAGCGGTGGTCGAGGATCCCGCCGTCAAGCGCGACCTCCTGGGTGAGATCGACGCCGTCGCCGGCGACGGCGCCATCCTCGCCTCCACCACCTCGTCGCTGTCGGTCGCGGACCTGGCGAGCGCGTGCGGCCGGCCCGACCGCTTCGCGGCCCTGCACGTCTTCAACCCGGTCGAGCGGATGGAGCTGGTCGAGCTGGCGTTCCCGGACGCGGCGAGCGAGTCCACGCGAGCGCGCACGCGCGCTCTGTGCGAGGCGCTCGGCAAGACCCCGGTCGAGGTGCCGGACGTGCCCGGCTTCGTGGTCAACCGCCTGCTGTTCCCGTACCTGTTCGCGGCGGTCCGCTTCGCCGAGCAGCACTCGATGGAGCCGGGCGACGTCGATGCGTGCATGAAGCTCGGCGCCGGTCACCCGATGGGCCCGCTCAAGCTGCTCGACTTCGTCGGGCTCGACGTCGCGGCGGCGATCGGCGAGTCGATCGGCGAGCCGGTGCCGGAGCGCATCCGCGAGCTGATCACGGCGGGCGCGCTGGGCCGCAAGACCGGCCGCGGCTTCTACGAGTACGGCTAGCGCAAGCGCGCGCTGCGCTCGCCGGCGCCTGTCTGCCAGGTGACGCTGCGGCGGTCGCCGGCCAGCTCGAGCGACTTCAGGTCGATCGTCGCGCCCCCGCCGCCGTAGCTGTACGAGTCGAGGAGCTCGACCCGGCGGCCCTCCCAGCGGCGGACGCGCGTGCCACCGCCGCCCATGTACCTGCAGTCCACGCACCACGAGGCGATCCACGCGACCGACGCGTTGCGCTTGAGCGCGATGTCGGCGACGTTGTCCCCCGGCGTGTCGAGGACGATCTCCGCGCGGGCCAGATCGAACACGATCAGATGACTGGTCGGATCCTCGTACGGGTCCCAGTCGTCGATCACGCTGTACGCGACGTAGCGGCCGGCCAGCGCGATCGGCTCCTCGGCCTCCACGCGCAAGGCGTTCTCGACCTCGCCCAGCGGCAGCCGCCGGTTCACGTCACGCGAGCGCAGGCAGCCGTAGACCTTCCGGCCGCGCGCGAAGACGACGGCCTCGGAGCTGCGCTCCAGGACCTTCGAACCCTCCCGCTTGCTCGCGGCGCAGCTCTGCGCAGCCTCGGCGGGGGCGGCAAGCAGGAGCAGCAGGATGATCAGAGGGGCCAGCCGGATCACGGAAGCTGGAACCCGGCTGAGCGCTGGAAGCTTCGGTCAGGCTGCGTCGGCGCGCGGCTCGTCCGGCACGCGCACCGGCATCCCGGTCGCCAGGTCCCACACCACGTCGGCCTCGCCGCAGCCCTGCGCCGCGGCGAGCTCGGTGACGCGGTCCCACGGCAGCGACGCGTCGGGCAGGTCGTCCCAGCGGGCGAGGTCCAGCGCCTCACGCGCCCCGGTGAGCGAGGGGCCGAGCTCCCCCTGGGCGTCGAGCAGCAACCTCATTGCGTCGCGCTGCGAATCGGTGAGCTTGATCGACCACATGGCAAGGCCTCCTGGGAGTAGAAGCTCTTGCCGCGCGAAGCTAGCCCCGGGCGCGGACGGACTCGCGCGCGGAGGTCAGGAACCGTCGCGGACGGATTCCTCCGCCTGGGGCGCGGCGACCGCCGGCCCGTTGCGCCGGCCGCGGCGCTCCGTCGCGTGGTCGCGGATCCGCACCGCCTCCACGCGGTTCTCGCGCACCGACTCCACCCGCAGCGAGTAGTCGTTCGTGTGCACCATGTCGCCGCGCTTCGGCAGCCGCCCGAGCTCGCTGAACACGAGGCCGCCGATCGAGTTGTAGGCGTCCGACTCCACGGGCAGGTGGACCCCGTAGTCCTCGAGGTCGGTGATCGGGATGTGGCCGCGCACGTACCAGTCGCCGTTCGCGAGGCGCCGCACGCCGCCGCCACGCGGGTCGGTCTCGTCCGAGATCTCCCCCACGACCTCCTCGATGATGTCCTCGACGGTCACGATCCCGACCGTGCGGCCGTACTCGTCGACCACGACCGCGATCGAGGAGCGCTCGCGCTGGAGGTCGGCCAGCAGGTCGTCCAGCGACTTCGTCTCGGGCACGATCAGCGCGTCCTTGACCGCCCCCTCGATCGTCGCGTCCGGCCCCTGCGCCATCAGCAGCCGCGCCAGCGAGTTGTTGTGGACGATCCCCTTCACGCGGTCGGTGTTCTCGTCCTCGGTCACCACGAGCCGCGTGTGACCGGAGTCGACGCAGCGCCGCAGGGCGGTCTGCACGTCCTCGGAGACGTCCACCGTCACCACCGCCGGTATCGGGGTCATCACCTGGCGCGCCTCCTGCTCGTGCAGGTGGAAGACGCCGGAGAGCATCCCCGCCTCGCCCGGGTCGAGCGTCCCGCCGGTGAGCCCGCGCGCGATCAGCATCTTCAGGTCCTCGGAGCGCGTCTCCTCCTCCATCTCGGTGCGCGCGTCGACCCCGACGAGCCGCAGCAGGAAGTTCGAGATCCTCGTGAGCGCCCACTCGAACGGCCGGAACGCCTTCGAGAACAGGAACAGCGGCCGCGCCACCCAGCGCGCCACGCCCTCGGGCCGCGCGATCGCGTAGATCTTGGGGACCTGCTCGCCGGTCGTGATGTGGAGCGTGGTGGCGATCCCGAAGGCCACGGCGAACGCGATCGCCACCGCCACCCCGTGGCCCACCAACTCGCCGAGCGGCTCCTCGAACAGCGCCGCCAGCGCCGGCTCGCCCAGGAAGCCGATGCCGATCGACGCCATCGTGATCCCGAGCTGGCAGGCGGACAGGTAGCGGTCGATCTCGTCGAGCTCCTTGAGCACGAGCCGCGCGCCGCGCTTGCCCTCGTCGGCGTCGGCCTCGATCTTCTCCCGCCGCAGGCGCACGAGCGCGAACTCCGCGGCGACGAAGAAGCCGTTGATCGCCACGAGGGCGGCCAGAGCTACCAGCGCGAGCGCCGTCACGAGCCCCTCAGGGCGTTCCCCGCGAGACCGCGGTAGTTGCTACTTCGAGGGAGGTCGTCGTCGGCCATCGGCGGACGCGCGCAAGTTAGCAGGGATACTGGACCCCAATGAACGGACTCGACAGACGAACATTCCTCACTCGTACGGGCCTCGGGACCGGAGCGCTCATCCTCGGAGGCGTCCCGCTCGGCGCGGGAGCGGCCAACAAGCGCGGCTCCATCCCGTTCGCCACCGGGGGCAAGTTCCCCGAGGGCGTGATGGCCGGCGAGCCGGCCACGCGCTCGGCCACGCTCTGGACGCGGCTCTCGGGCCTGAAGGCCGACCGGCGCCTGACGCTCGAGATCGCGCGCGACGCCGACTTCACCAGCGTCGTGCTGCGCCGCGACCTCGTCGCGCGCGTGTCCGAGGGAGGCGCCGTGAAGGTGCGCGTGCCGGAGCGCGCCAAGCTCAAGCCGGGCGAGCGCTACTGGTACCGCTTCGCCACCCGCAGCCGGTCGAGCCCCGTCGGCCGCTTCCAGACGCTGCGCCCGCCGGACTCGCGCGAGCCGGTGCGTGTGGCGTTCTACTCGTGCCAGGACTGGCAGGCCGGCTACTACGGCGCCCACCGCACGATCGCCGAGGACGACTCGCTCGACTTCGTGGTCTGCCTCGGTGACTACATCTACGAGAAGAACTACTACGAGGGCCCGCGCCAGGACCGGCTCGGCGCCAACGGCGACGGCGAGGTCGAGACCCGCCCGGAGTACCGCCAGAAGTACGCCCTCTACCGCTCCGACGCCGACCTGCGCGCGATGCACGAGGCGCACGCCTTCATCCCGATCTTCGACGACCACGAGGTCGAGGACAACTGGGCCGCGGACAAGGGCGGCGACCAGACCGAGAACCGCCGCGTGCCGTACGAGCAGCGGCGCTTCAACGGGCTGCGCACGTTCTTCGAGTCGATGCCGGTCCGCCGCCCGGAGCGCGGCGCGTACCGGATCTACAAGTCGATCCCGCTCGGAGCGAACGCCGAGCTGTTCCTGCTCGACCAGCGCCAGTACCGCGACGACCAGCCCTGCAACGACACGTTCGTGATCCCCTGCCCGGAGGCGGAGACGCAGCCCCGCAAGTACCTCGGCGACGCGCAGAAGGAGTGGTTCAAGCGCGGCCTCGAGAGCTCGCGGGCCGCGTGGAAGCTCGTTGCCAACCAGGCGATGATCATGGCCCTCGAGAACGGCCCCGACAGCCCGTCGAACAAGGACCAGTGGGACGGCTACGGCGTCGAGCGGCGCGAGATCCTCGAGCACGTGCAGAGCCGGGGCATCCAGGACGTGGCCTTCCTGACCGGCGACATCCACACGTTCTTCGCGGGCGAGGTCGGGACCGACGGCCGCGGCCCCGAGAGCGTGGCCACCGAGTTCGTCGGCGGCTCGATCAGCTCGCTCGGCATCCCGGAGTCGGTCGAGTCCGTGAGCGGCGCGCCCGCCGACCTCGTCTTCCAGGCGTCGCAGAACTACCGCACGATCAACCCGCACCTCAAGTACGACGACCAGAAGCGGCGCGGCTACGGCGTGGCCGAGGCGTCGGCGGGCGAGCTGCGCGTGGAGTTCCGGCCCGTCAACGCGCTCGCGCGCACGACCACGTACGAGCCGCCCGCCCGCTTCCGCGTGGCGCGCGGCAATCCGCGGGTCGAGCTTCTCTAGAAGGCGCGGCCGTTGCCGTTGCTGCTGATGCTGCCGTCGCCGTTGCTCAGCGTGCCGTCGCGAGCCGCGCGGACGTACTGAGACGGCGTCTGGCCGGTGTGGCGCTTGAAGGCCTTCGTGAACTCCGCCTTCGAGCGGTAGCCGACCCGGTCGGCGACCGCGTAGATCGGGATCCCGCCCTGCGCGAGCAGCGCCCGCGCGCGGCGCATCCGCGCGACGGAGACCGCCTCGCGGAAGGTGATGCCCTCGCTCTCGAACGCTCGCTGGAGCGAGCGCCGCGAGGTCGCGATGTCACGCGCGACCTCGTCGAGGGCCAGAGGCCGGGAGGGGTCGGCCTCGATCACGTGGAGCGCGTCGTAGACGAGCCCGCGCATTCTTGTCTTGGTCCTGTCTCTCATGCGAGTCTCCGCTGGGGTACGCCGTGCGAGTCTGCTGGGGTACGCGCAACGGCGGCCCCTGGCTCATTGAACGCGCCAACTACCCGGCGGTTACCGGGTTAGAAGCGGGTTCACAGCTGAAATGCGGGTCGCTAGCGCAGACTTGGCGCGAAGGCGCGCGCCGCGTACACCTGGGCGGGCCCGTCGCGCTCGTCCTCCCAGGCGGCGATCACGCGGTCGCCCCAGCAGCCGAGCCGCGGTCGCCAGGCGTTGCCGCCGCGATCGCCCGCGTCGTCGACCCGGCGCGTGGCACCGCGTTTGGTCCCGCCGCGGAGGAAGACCGCGTTCACGTCGTTCTGGCCCCGGCCCGCGTCCTGGTAGGCCACGATCGCGTCGTCGGAGCCGGTGGCGCAGATCGACGGCGCGAACGTGGAGGCCGGCCGGGAGCCGTGGCGGTCGGCCTGGACGTTCCGGCCGCCGGGGGTCGCGACGAAGACGTCGTATTGCTGGTGCGGTTTGCGCGCGGCCGAGTCGCGCTTGCGCCAGTCGGTCCAGGCGATGAAGGGCTTGGTGCCGCCGAGCGCGGCCTCGGGGGTGTCGTTGAGCGCCTCGTCCGCGGCCGGGGTGTCGTTCACGTCGCGCTGGTCGGCGAACGTGGCGCCGCCGTCGCCCGACTCGCGGGCGAAGACGTCCCAGTCGTAGCGGAGGAAGTCGACCCAGGTCACGAGCACGCGGTCGCCGCGGGCGGACACGCGCGGCGCCCACGAGTGGTCCACGCGGGCGGCGTACGGGTCGGGGTCGCCCTGGTCCAGCCGGCGGGCGGGCTCGGGCTTCACGCCCTTCACGCGGGTGTAGAAGAGGTGCGCCTGCGGCAGAGCGTCGTCGGCCGAGACCTCGCGCTCGTCCACGAACGCGGCGTGCACCACGTCGCCGCGGCCGTGCGCCAGCGCGGGGCGCCACTGCGCGACGCCGCGCGGCGGGCGCGCGTCGAGCGGCCGCGCCCGGCTCCAGCGCCGGCCGCCGTCCGAGGAGCGGGCGAAGTACACGCGCTCGCGCCCGCTCGAGCGGTCCACCCACGCGACCGTCGCGCGCCCCTTCGGCCCGAGCGCGACCGCCGGCCACCATTCGTCGGTCGCGCCCGCCGCGCGGCCCGTGGGCCGCACCGGCTTCGACCAGCTGCGGCCGGAGTCGGACGAGTGCACGAGGAGGATCTGGTCGCGCCCCGCGCGGCGCTCCTCGAAGGCCATCACCGCGCGGCTGCCGTGCACGGCCATCGCGACGTTGCGCTGCGGGTTGCGCGACGGGGCCACCGGCCGCGAGGGAGAGAAGCGCGTGGGCTCGAGCGGGCCGCTGTAGCGCCTGTACTTCGGCCGCCGGTCCACCTCCACGTCGCGCCAGACGACGCCCTCCCAGTGCCCGTTCTCGCACGGCGCGGCCTTCCGCGGGTCGGGGCACGGCACGCCCGAGCCGGGCTCGAGCGCGCGGCCCGCCTCCACCAGGCGCTCGCGCCGCTCGGCGATCGTCTCCCCCGCCCGGACCGGGTCCGGCACGACCCACGGCGCCACGCTCACGAGGCCCGGCACGTCGGGCTGGCCGACCATGTGGCCGGCCTTCGCGTCCTTCGTGCGCGGCTTGACCGCGAAGTGCGTCTGCGCGTCCGCGTCGAAGTTGAACACCGCGCCGGTGGCCTCCGGCAGCACCATCGTCTCCATCGACGGGTGGCGCAGCACGTTCGAGTAGCCCGAGGCGAGCAGCACGTCGGGCGACCACGGCCCGGCGGACGGGATCGTGTTGTCCACGAAGAACTCGGGCTGCACGAGCAGATCCACGTGCGACTGGTCGAGCTTGGCCTGCACGTCCGGCATCCACGAGTCCTTGCTGGTCACGAAGCCGAGCGTGCCGACCGGCGTGCGCACCGCGCTGAGCCCGCCGCTGATCTCGCCGGGCACGAGGTCGAGCTGCCCGGGGACCTCGAACTGGGTCAGGTACTGCTTGAGCTGGCGCGAGACGAGCCGCCCGGCGGGGTCGAACAGCAGGGCCATGTTCGCGGTGCGCGAGCCCACGGCCTCGTAGGCGTAGTCGCGCTCGGGCTCGGACGGGTCGCGCAGCGTGGCGACCTTCTGGGCGTTCTCCTCCTGGCAGAGCTGCCCGCCGGGCAGGCGCGGCGGCGAGGCCGCGTTGAACGCGTCGCGGTCGCTGCAGACGACCTGCCAGTCCTGGGCCATGTTCACGCCCATCGCGAGCCAGGTCCGGTGCCGGGCGGCCAGCTCGGCCGCCGGCTCCACGACCGCGCGGCCGAACGTGTCCGTGAGCGACAGCGTGAGCAGCCGGACCGGCGGGAAGCGGTCGGGCAGCTCCGGGTGCCGCTGCGCGTAGTAGGCGTTCTGCGGCGCGTAGACACCGATCAGCGTGAGGATCGAGCCCTCCAGCGAGCCCGACTGGCGGGCCGGCTCGGCCCGCGGGCCCGTGAGCGAGGCGAACAGCCCCACGTCCTCGGGCCACACCACGAGGTCGCGGGCCGTCTCGACCGGGCTGCCGGGATCCGCCGGCCCGCGCAGGTTCGAGGCCACGTCGTCGGCGTCCGCCTGCACCGGCGGGGCGCCTCCGCCGCGCATCGTCCTGTCCGACAGAGCGAAGAGCTTGCCGCGGAACGTCTCGCGGCTCTCGAGCCACGACAGGTCGAGCTTGGGGTTCATCGCGAACACGCGCACGGTGCGCGCCTCCGCGGTCCCGGCCGGGATCAGGCAGAGCGCCGCGACCAGCGCGGCGAGAGCCGCCCTACTCCAGCTCGTCGATCTCGGACGCAAGCTCGAAGTCGTTCTCCGTCACGCCCATCTCCGAGTGGGTGGTGAGCGTGACGATGACGGTGTTCCACGAGACCTTCAGGTCGGGATGGTGGTTCATCCCGTCCGCCACCGGCACGATGCGGTTGACGAAGTCGATCGACCCGCGGAAGTCGTCGAACTTGAAGGTCCGCGTGATCGTGTCGCCGTCTCGCTTCCAGCCGGTGCCGAAGCGCTCGACGCGCTCGTCGATCTCGGCGTCGCTCAGAACTGCCATGGTTTCTCCTGTGAGGATCGCAAGCCTTGTCCCGTCAGCGACCGAGATGCTGTTCGCGCTCGGTCTGGGCGATTCCGTGGTCGGGGTCACCCACGAGTGCGATTATCCGCCAGAGGCGGCGGAACTGCCCCACCTCACCCGCAGCGTGGTCCCGGAGGGCCTCCCGCCGGCCGAGATCGACCGCGAGGTGCGCGAGCGGACCGAGCGCGGCGAGGCGATCTACGAGCTCGACCGCGAGGAGCTGGAGGAGGCCGAGCCGGACCTGATCGTGACCCAGGCGGTCTGCGAGGTCTGCGCGGTGGCGTACGACGACGTGATGAAGGTTGCCGGGGAGATGGAGGAGCCGCCGCAGGTGATCTCGCTCGACCCCACGACGCTCGGCGAGGTGCTCGCGGACGTGCGGCGGCTGGCCGCGGCCTGCGAGGCGCCCGAGGCCGGCGAGCGGCTGCTCGCGGAGCTGGCCGACCGGATCGACTCGGTGAGCGCGGCGCTCGAGGACGTGGAGGAGCGGCCCTCGGTCGCGGCGCTGGAGTGGATGGACCCGGTCTTCGTGGGCGGGCACTGGGTGCCGCAGCTGATCGAGATGGCCGGCGGGATCGACGCGCTCGGGCTGCCGGGCGAGAAGTCGCGCACGGCCGAGTGGGAGGAGGTCGCGGCGGTGGCGCCGGAGGTCGTGGTGGCCATGCCGTGCGGCTACGACGCCGCGCGGGCGGCCGAGGAGGCCGAGGCGTACGGCGAGCGCCTGGCGTCGCTCGGCGCGCGGCGGCTGGTGGCGGTGAACGCCAGCGCCTACTTCTCGCGCCCCGGCCCGCGCCTCGTGGACGGGCTCGAGCTGCTCGCGCATCTGCTGCACCCCGAGCGCTTCGGCGAGCCGCTGGGCGTGGACCGGCCGGTCGAGCTCTCGGTCAGCGCCGCACGCTGACCCGCCACGTTCCGCTGGCGCGCTCGGCGCCGGAGCGCGCGGTGGCCCGCACCGTGAGCGCCACGGACCGCAGGCGGCGGAGCCTTGCGTGCAGGTCGCCGGGCAGCAGCAGCCGGACCGTGGCCGGCCGGCTCGCGCGCAGCTCGACCACGGCGCGGGCGATCGTCAGCTTCGCGCGGCCGAGCCGGTTCGCGGTGGCCCGGTCGACCGACGCGACCGCCTCCAGGCGGCACGCCTTCGTGCAGGTCGCCCTGCCGGACAGGCCCTTCGCGAGAGCGGCGGACAGGCTTCGCGACCGGAAGGCCGCGTCGAGTGCGAGCGGTTGTGGCTGCGGCTGGGCCGGCGCGGTGGAGGAGCCCGCGGGGCCGGCCGGCTCCTCCGCCGGCGGCCGGGTCGCGCCGGGCTGCTCCCCGGCGCCCGGCTGCTGCTCGACAGCGCCCGGCGCATCGCCCGCGGGCGGGGACTCGCCGGCCGGCGGCGCATCGCCCGCGGGCGGGGACTGGCCGGCTGGCGGCGGCCCGTCCGGAGACCCGCCTCCCTGCTGGGTCAGCGAGAGCGAGAACGGCCCCCACCAGCAGCACGCGCTGTCCACGGCGATCCAGTAGGTCCGCCCGGCCTCGGCGCGGAACGTGTCGTAGCGAGCGTCGTCGTGCACCTTCGTGAGCGAGTCGAATCCGCCGCTCGTGCCGGCGTAGACGGCCCAGACCGGGTTGTACTTATGGCCGGACGCCCAGATGGTCGTGTCGCCCGACCGCAGCGGCGTCCAGCGGTACCAGACAGAGAACCCCATCCGGTTCCAGCCGTGGGCCGGCTCGCCCGTCTCGAACGTCGCGCCGGCGGTCGTGCCGCTCACGCTCGCGCTACCTCCCGGCGGGAGATCCTCCGCGCCGGAGAGGTCGTCGTTCGCCGGCTTGGGGTGGAACTCGATGCCGAGCGCGAACGAGCCGGCGGCGTTCGGCGTCTCGCCGTCGACCGCGATCAGGTACTCGACCCCCGCGCGTACGCGAGCGAGCGCGTACTCGGACGTGCTGGACGCCACCTCGGCCAGGGATCCGACGCTCGAGCCGGTGTAGACGGCGTGGACCGCGTCGAAGTCCGCGTCGCCGACCCGGACCATCGCCGACCCCTCCGCCGGCGCCGTCCAGCGGTACCAGACCGTGTTGCGCGCGGACTCGGACGACGAGTACCAGCCGTGGTCGGGTTCCCCGGCCTCCGCCGTGCCACCGCGGTTGCTGCCGCGCACGGTGACCGCCGCGCCCGAGATCGAGGTCGCCTGCGCGAGGTCGTCGTTGGGCGGCGCCGACTGATCGACCTCGATGGTGAAGTCGGTCCCCGGCACGTACGGATCCGCCGCCACGGCGAACCAGTAGCGGCGCCCGGCCTCGGCCACGAACCTGTTGGGGCCCCACTGGCTCGTCGCCACGCGCGTGAGCGACCCGACCGACGCGCCGGCGTAGGTGCCGATCGACGCCGCGCCGCGCGTGAGGCGAACCGTGACCTTCCCGCCGGCGGGCGCGGTCCAGCCGTACCACACGGTCCCGGTCCGGTCGCCGCTCATGCTGGGCTGCGGCTCGCCCGGCTCGAGGGTCGAGGCGGTGTTGGTCCCGTCAGCCGACGCGGGCGAGCCGCTGAGTGCGGCCGCGCGGGCGAAGCCGTCGTTCGGCGGAGGCTCCTGCAGGTCGAGCCGGAGCTCGAAGTCGCCGCGCTTCGGCCTGTACCCCGAGTCCACCTCGATCCGGTACGTCGTGCCCGCGCGCGCGTCGAACGCGAGCGCGTCCGGCGGATAGGTGCGCTGGCCCACGTCGGTCAGCGCGCCGACGGAGCTGCCCGTGTAGACGGCGAGCCGCGCGTCGAAGTCCTTAGCCGGCAAGCGGAGCACCGCGACACCGTTCGCGGGCGCCCTCCAGGCGTACCAGACGCTCGCCGCACGCGAGTCGTTCGGCCACGGCTCGCCCGTCTCCGCGGTCGCTCCGATGTTGTCGCCGGTGGCAGTGGCCTGCGCCCCGCTCAGCGGCGCCGCGAGAGCGAACGCGTCGTTGTGGGGCGGCGCGCGAAGCCGCAGGCTCAGCGCGAACGACCCCCACTGCGCGGCGTAGCCGTCGACTGCGATCCGGTATGTCACCCCGGCCTCAGCGCGGAAGCGGGCCTCGGGGGAGGCCTCCGAGTACATGTTCTGCGTGGGCTCGACGCGCTCCAGCGCGCAGAGCGAGTCGCCGCGGTAGACCGCCACGACCGGGCGAAAGTCGCCGCGTGCCGTGATCTTCACGCCGCCGGTGGCAGGGGCGGTCCAGGAGTACCAGACGGACGGATCGCGGGCGTTTCGGTCGCTGCCGTCGTGCCCGGGCTCGCACTCCTGCTGGGTCGCCCCCACCGTGCTCCCGTCGACGTCCACCTCGGTGCCGGCGATCGTCCGCGACTGCTCGAAGTCGTCGTTCGCCGGCTGGGGAATGAGCGACAGCCCGAGGCTGAAGTCGCCCGCGTCGTCGGCGTAGGCATCCACGGCGATCCTGTAGGTGAGCCCCTCCCTGACCCGGATGCGGATCTGGCCCGGGGGCGCGCTCGAGTCCTGCGGCTGCTGGGCGACCGGCGTCAGCGCATCCACGCGATCCCCGGTGAAGGCGCTCACGATCGGGCTGAACTTGGCGTCCGCACGGATCGTGAGCGAACCGTCCGCCGGGGCCGTCCACGAGTACCAGACCGTGTTCTCGGCGGCCTTCCCCCAGTAGGGGATCGGAGCCGGCTCGCCCGGCTCCGCGGTCGCGCCGTCGTTGTAGCCGGGTGACGAGGCGGTGGCGGCGGACGGAAGGGTCGTGGCGTCGGCGAACGCGTCGTTGCCCGGCGGCGGGCGCGTGGTCACGCCCACGCGGACCGCCCCGTGTTCGAAGTGGCCCTGGGCCGCGACCTGGAAGCGGTAGGTCGCGCCGGCCCGGGCCCGGAACGAGACCCGTCCGCGTGTGGCCCCGATGCGGGTGGGGTGCGTCCATCCCACCTCCGACAGGCCGGCCACGTCGTCACCCGTGTATACGCCCAGCCAGGGCCAGCCGCCGCTCACCTCGAGCGTGGCCGCCGCGTCGGAGGCCGGCGCGGTCCACCGGTACCAGATCGAGCCGGCGCTCCCCTTGGGCGGCTCGCCGGGCTCGGTCGTGGAGCCGCGCGAGTCCCCGTCGCGCGTGACGCTCGGCCCGCTGAGCACGTGCGGGGCGGCGAAGTCGTCGTTGGGCGGCGGGGCTACGAGTACGAACTGGAGCTCGATCGGCCCGCCCTGCTGGTCGTCGTTGTCGAGGGCGAAGTGATAGGCGGTCCCCCGCACCGCCCGGAAGCGCAGCGCGTAGGCCCCGCCCGAGCGCTCCCAGTCCGACGGCGTATCGGCGCGCGCGACCGGCTCGAGCGTGCCCAGCGTGAGCCCGGTGTAGGCGGCGACGATCGGCCTGCCGGCGAGGCTGAACTGCGGGGTGTGCCCGTAGACCTGGACGGTTCCGCTCTCCGGCGCGACCCAGCGATACCAGACGGACCGGTGCGCGAGGTGGTCGCGGTGCTTGGGCTCGCCCTCCTCGCGGGTGGCCTCGGCGTTGTCGGTCGCGACCTGCACGACCTCGCCCTGGACGAGATGCGCGCGCGCGAAGTCGTCGTTGTCCGGCCGCTCCGCCGCCGCGGGCGCGACGACTCCCAGCAGGACTCCTGCTGTGAGAATCGCTATACGCCCGGCCAGGTAGCGCATCGTCTTCCGCCGAGCTCACGCGAGTCATCCGCTCGGCTGGCCGAGCATACCTCCGCGCTCAGGAATCCGAAACCGCTTCTGTCAGGCTGCTACCGCAATTGCGCCGACGACCGACAGCACGCCGATCGCGCCCGCGATGAGCGTGGCGGCGGACGCCGGGATCCGGAAGCGCTCCACGCCGTCGTAGAGCACCGCCGCCACCAGCGCGCCGCCCAGGAGGCCGCCGATGTGGCCGCCGATCGAGATCCCCGGGATCGTGAAGGTGATCAGCAGGTTCAGGCCAATCCAGAGGCCGAGGCCGCTCTCCATCGGGTCGATGCCGCGGTTGCGCATGATCACGACGGCCGCGCCCATCAGCCCGAAGATCGCGCCCGAGGCGCCGACCGTGTAGCCGGTGGGCTGCAGCAGCAGCGCGCCGAACGAGCCCGCGAGCAGCGACACGAAGTAGATCAGCGCGAAGCGCAGGCGCCCGACGCTGGGCTCGAGCATCGAGCCCAGGATGTAGAGCGCGTACATGTTGAAGAGCAGGTGCAGCAGGCCGGCGTGGAGGAAGCCCGCCGTGAGCAGGCGCCAGATCTCGCCGTCGCCGACCGTGCCGCGCGACATGGCGAAGTCGCGGATCAGCGAGCCGTTGTCGCCGCCCACCGAGTCGCCGCCGCTCAGCATCGATCCGAGCGCCAGCGCCACGCAGATCCCGATCAGGATGTAGGTCAGCGTCGGGGTCTCGACGGTGCGCATCGTCTTGACCTTCGTGCGCTGCCGCGAGCACTCGGGACAGCGGAAGCCGACCGGCGTGGAGGTCATGCAGTCCGGGCAGATCGGCCGCTCGCAGTTGGAGCACGCGACCCCGGTCTCGCGGTCGGGATGGCGGTAGCAGACGTCCATCGCCGAGAGCGTATCCCGGCGATGTGTCGCCGCTCTAAACGTCGGCGACGATGACCGGCGTCTCGGTGGGCGTCGCGACGCCGCCCGCGCGCTCGCGCGTGACCATCACGCGGTCCACCCCGTCGATGCCGCCCGGGATCGCCGCGCTGCCCCGGCCGTCACGGCCGACGCCGAACAGCGCGCCCGCCGGGCGCACCTCGCCGTCGCGCTCGATCCAGACCTCGTAGACCTCGCCGCGAGGGGCCATCGGCAGCCCGGTCACCCGGAGGCTGGCGGGCTCGCCCTCGGCGTCGGCGATCTCGAGCTGCGCCGAGCCGCCCGGGAGCCGGGTGCGATCGACCTGCGCGGTCACCTCGCGGGCCTCGTCGCCGCCGCGGCCGGTGGCGAGCCCGAAGCCGAGCGCCGTGCCCATGACGAGCGCCACCGCTCCGAGGGCGAGCGCCGGGCGGAGCCGGAGGGGCGCCAGCCAGTCGCGTCGCCTGGCCCTGGTGGGAGCGGCGGGTGCGGCGGCGGGAGCGGCGGCGGGTGCGGGAGCCGGCGCGGCGCGCTGCGGGGCGCGCTGCGCGGCCTCGCGCTCCACGACCTCCATCAGCGACGCCTTCAGCGACGGCGGCGGCTCGAACGTCGCGACGCTGCGCGGCAGCGCCTCGGCGGCCGGGCGCAGGCGCGCGAGCTCGTCGCGGCAGTCGTCGCAGCGCATCAGGTGCCGCTCGAAGACCTCCGCCTCGAGCGGAGGGAGCGCGCCCAGGAGGTACGCGCCGACGTCCTGCTCGTGCCGCTCGTGATCCACCGCCATCAGGCCACCTCCTCCGTGAGAGTCAATCGAAGCTTCTGCAGCCCGAGCCGCATCCGGCCCTTCACCGTGCCGACCGGCAATTCGAGCATCTCGGCGATCTGCGTGTGGGTGAAGCCGCCGAAGTAGGCGAGCTGGATCACGCGGCCCTGCTGCTCGGGCAGCGTGCGCAGCGCCTCCCGGACCGAGCGCGCCTCATCGGCCTGGATCGCCTGCACGTCGGTGCGGTCGGGGGCCTCCTTCCACTCCTCGATGCCCTCGGCGCTCGCGCGGCGGCTCTTGTGCACGCCCGTGCGGCGCAGGCCGTCGATCCCGCGGTGGTGGACGATCCCGAGGATCCAGTTGCGCACGCTGCCGCGGTCGCGCTGGTAGCGGACCGCGCTGCGCCAGATCGACAGGAACGCCTCCTGCACCACGTCCTCGGCCGCCGCCCGCTCGCCGGTCATCCGGTACGCCAGCGAGAACGCCACCTTGCCGTGGCGGTCGTAGATCGCCTCGAAGGCGCGCGGGTCGCCCTCCGCGAGGAGGTCCATGAGCTCCTCGTCGGCCAGGCGCGTGACGTCCATGCGGCTTCCTTACGGAAGAGCCGCCGGTCCGGATCAGCGCAGGTCAGCCCTTCAGGCGCTTGCGCACGTCTGAGCTGACCTCGCGCATGCCCTTCTGGATGGCGCGCAGCCCGTGCGCCTCCTGGCGGCGGTGCTTCTGCCGCGCGCGCACGAGGATCAGCGCCCCGCCGGCGCCGCCGGCCACCATCCCGGCCGCCACGAGGCGCGCCCAGCGACGCGGGTCGCCGATCGCGCTCGGGTCGAACTCGGCGAGCTCGTCCACGGCCGCATCGGTCAGATGGGTCAGGCGCTCCTCCAGACGGGCGGTCAGCGAGCCCGGCGGCTCGACCGGCGCGAGCGCGTAGTGCAGCAGCCGCTCGACCTCACTCATGTCCGCGCACCTCCTTCAGCCTCTCCTCGAGCTGCCTGATCGCACGATGGATCAACACCTTGGTCGCCCCCTCGGAGCGCCCGAGGGCCTTGGCGATCTCGCGGTTGTCCATCCCGAGGGCGAATCGCATGATGAGGGCTTCGCGGCGGTCGTCCGCCAGTCCTGCCACGCCCTCCAGCACGTGCTGCAGCTCCTCCCGCCCCTCGACGAGCTGGTCGGTCTGGTGCGGAGCGCTGAGGATCGTGGCGTCCTCGAGGTGGGTCTGCGGGCGCCGCGAGCGGTCGCGGTGGTAGTTCGCCGCGAGGTTGTGGGCGATGCGGATGAGCCAGGGCCGCAGCGGGCGGCCGTTCGACTCCGCCTGCGCGCGCTCGAAGTGCCGGTAGGCCTGCAGGAAGGTGTGCTCGGTGAGGTCCTCGGCGTCGTGGTGGTTGCCGATCCGGTAGTAGGCGTAGCTGTAGACGTCGCGCAGGTGGGCCCGGTACAGCTCGGTGAACGCCCGGTCGAGCGCGGCCTTCTCGGTGTCCACGACGGCCACCCACGCAGCCTAGCCCCGCTATGCCGCGCGGTCGTGCTCGTCGGGCGCGGAGCGGCGCAACCGCGCGGGGCCGATCGTGGCGAGCGCGGGCCGCGGCACGAGCTGCGGCTTCGGGTCCACCGCCGGCAGGCCCTCGAGCCAGCGGTACTGGAGCTCGACGCAGGGCCAGATCCGGGCGGTGACCTCGGTCGCCAGGCGCTGCGAGGCGGTCTCCACGCGCGGGAAGGTGAGCGGGCGGCCGCAGCGGACGCGGCACTTGGCGGGCTTGACCAGCCAGCCGCGCCGGGCGCGCTCGGACCCGTGGACGGCGATCGGCACGACCGGCGCGCCGCACTCCAGCGCGAAGCGGCCTACGCCGCGCTTGGGCTCGCCGAGCTCCGGCGTGCGGACGCGGGTGCCCTCGGGGAAGATCACGACGGCGTCGCCGCGCGCGAGGATCGCCTTGACCGTCGCGACGGCCTCCTCGTCGGACTCGCCGCGGCGGATCGGGAAGGCGCCGAGGCAGTTGAGGAACCAGCCCGTGAGGCGCTTCTGGAACAGCTCGCGCTTGGCCACGAAGTAGATCGGGCGGCGCAGGCAGATGCCGATCAGGAACGGGTCGAGGAAGCTGCGGTGGTTGGCGGCCAGCAGGACCGGCCCGCTCGCCGGGACGTGCTCCCGGCCCAGGCGCTGCATGCGGAAGTAGAGGAGCAGGAACGGCTGAAGGACCGCGCGCGTGACCCAGTAGACGACCGGGTTGATCCCGCGCGTGCGGATCCGCTCGTGGTGTCGGTCGAGCTCCATGTGCGGGGAGAGGGACACCGGCGCGGCGGCCTCGTTACGCTCACGGGCGTGACTGTGCAGCGAAGCTTGCGCGGGGCGCTCGCCGGCGGCGTGGCCGCCGGGGTGTGGGCGGCTCAGCAGCCGCTCGACAAGCGGGTCTTCGGCACGCGCTACGACGACGTCGAGCTGCTCGGCAAGTTCGTCACGCGCGGGGACCGCTGGCTGCCGGCCGGCGTGGCGCTGCACGTGCAGAACGGGCTGCTCTTCGGGGCGGTCTACGCGCAGGTCAAACCGTTCCTGCCGGGGCCGCCGGTGCTGCGGGGAGTCGCGGCCGGGCTCGCGGAGCACGTCGCCTCGTGGCCGCTGACGCGCTTCAGCGACCGCTACCACCCGGCGCGCCGCGATCTCGAGAAGCTCGACGGCAACTGGCGCGCCTTCGCCCAGGCGGCGTGGAGGCACGCGCTGTTCGGGGCGGTGCTCGGCGCGCTCGAGCACGCGCTGAACGACCGCAGCGCCGACGAGCCGCCCGAGATCCCGG
>DASVVS010000049.1:0-3859 GCA_036386455.1 Thermoleophilaceae bacterium | reverse complement strand
CCATGTCCGCCGCGCTGCTCAAGGACCTGCGCACCTCTCGCGGGGAGGAGACGATGCGGGCTCTGTACCGGGCGTACGGCGGGGAGCTCTACGGGTTCGCCCTCAACTGCCTGGGCGACCGGGGGCTGGCGGAGGAGGTGGTGCAGGACGTCTTCACGCGCGTTTGGCGCCACGCCGAGAGCTTCGACCCCGAGCGCGCGAGCTTCCGCACCTGGATCTACGGCATCGCCCGCAACGCGATCATCGACCTCGAGCGGCGGCGCTCCGTGCGGCCCGGGCTCGCGCCGCGGGACGCGGATCCGAGCGACGCCGTCACGAGCGACGACTCGATCGAGCGCGCGCTGCTCGGCTGGCAGGTCTCCGCGGCGCTGGCCCGGCTCACGCCCGAGCACCGGCAGGTCATCCGGCTCGCGCACTTCCAGGGCATGCGCCTGCGCGAGATCGCCGAGCAGACCGGCCTGCCGCTGGGCACGGTGAAGTCGCGCGTGTCCTACGCCCTGCGCGGCCTGCGCCTGGCCCTCGAGGAGATGGGGGTGGAGCCATGAGCACGAGCGTGAGCTGCTCCGACATCCGCACGCTGATCGGCGGCTACGTCCTCCACGCGCTGGAGCCCGGCGAGCAGGAGACGGTCCGCCTGCACATCGCCGCCTGCCCGGACTGCGCGCGCGAGCACGTAGGCCTCGCGCTGCTGCCGGACCTGCTCGACGTCGCGCTCGACCCCGAGGCGATCCCGGCGCAGCCGCCGGCCAGCCTGGAGGAGGCCGTGCTCGACCGCTTCGCCGCCGAGGCCGGCGCGCGGAGGGGCCCGCTCCCGCGGGTTGGGGCCGAGGCGGATCCGCGGGTGGGGGCGGAGGCGGACCCGCATGCGGAGGCCGAGGCGGACCCGCATGCGGAGGCCGAGTCCGGCCCCGCGCCGAGCATCGCCCCGCCGCGCCGCCGCGGCATCCTGCGGCGCTGGCTGGCCCGCCCGCTCCCCGCGGCGGGCCTCGCGGCGCTCGCGGCCGCCGCTCTCACCTTCGGGGCCACCCGCGCGCTCGACGGCGGCGACGGCGCAGGCGGCCACAAGTCCTACGGCGCCCATCTACACGCCGTAGCCGGCGGCGCGCCGGGCCATGGAAGGGACCCGGCGCCCGCCGAGAAGCCGTACGCCTACGCCAGGCTCTCGAGCTTCGAGTCGGGCACGCAGGTGAAGCTCGAGGCGAGCGGGCTGGAGGTGCCCGGCGCGGTCTACGAGCTCTGGTGCGTGTACCCCGACGGCTCGAAGGTCAGCGCCGGCACCTTCCGCGCCGACGGCGCCGGGCGTGCCGAGGCGAGCATGACGACGGCCGCCCGGGTGGGCGACTACCACCACCTCGCCGTCGAGCGGCGCCTCCCGGGCCGCGACGACGAGCGCGTGCTGGCCGGCGACATCTCGTACTGAGGGCGGGCCCCGAGGGCCCCGGGCCCCGCGCCTGCGATCCTCGGCGCGCCCATGGACCGCTGGCGCCCGACACCCCGCCAGCTCGCGACGCTGCTCGCGGGCCTCTGGCTGTTCGGGTCCGGCGAGGCCCTGCTGCTCGACTCTCAGCTCGGCAACTCGCCGTGGACCGTGCTCGCCGAGGGCGCGAGCGACCAGACCGGGATCGGGGTGGGGGCCGCGACCATCGCGATCAGCTTCGTCGTGCTCGCGGCCTGGATCCCGCTGCGCGAGCGGCCCGGCCTGGGGACGATCGCCAACGCCGTCGTGATCGGGCTCGCCATCGGGGTCACGGCGGCCCTCGTCCCGGACCCGGACGTCCTGGCGCTGCGGGTGGGCGAGGTCGTGGCCGGGATCGCGCTCGTCGCGCTCGGGAGCGGCCTCTACCTGACGACCCGCCTCGGCGCGGGCCCGCGCGACGGCCTGATGCTCGGCCTGCACCGCCGCACGGGCCGCTCCGTCCGCCTCGTGCGCACAGCGATCGAGTCGAGCGCGGTGGCGCTGGGCTTCGTGCTCGGCGGCACCGTCGGCCTCGGCACGCTCGCTTTCGCGCTCGGCATCGGACCCGGGGTGCAGGCGGCCCTCGGCGTCCTCAGCTCGACGCCCGCCCACGAGCTGTAGCGCCGAACCGAGGCGAGACACGCTGCGTACGACCCTCCGATAGCGTCCGCACCGAACTCGAGACCCTGGAGGCGACCCGCACATGAACCGCAAGCTCCTCGCACTGGCACTGACCTGCACCGCACTCGCGGTGGGCGCCTGCGGCGACGACGAGGAGGACTCCTCGAACACCGCCCCGGCGACGACGGCGACCGAGGCGGCTCCGCCCGCCGAGACGACCACGCAGGAGGACAGCGGCGGCGGGTCGAGCGGCGCCACCAAGCTCGAGGCCGACGCCGACCCGAACGACCAGCTCAAGTTCACCGTCGACCAGCTCGACGCCAAGGCGGGCACGGTCACGATCACGATGAAGAACCCGTCCAACCTGCCGCACGCCATCGAGATCGAGGGCAACGGCGTGGAGGAGGAGGGCGAGACCGTGCAGAAGGGCGGCACGTCGACCGTCACGGCCGACCTGAAGCCCGGCGAGTACGAGTTCTACTGCCCCGTGCCCGGTCACAAGGAGGGCGGCATGAAGGGGACGCTCACCGTCAAGTGACCGGCCTCCGCCGGGGAGGCGCTTGGGAGCTGTGAGAGCCGCCGGCGCGGCGGTCGTGGTGGCCGCCGCGCTCGCGGCGGGCGGATGCGGCGAGGACCGCAGCGAGTCCACGTCCACGGAGACGACGCCCGCGCCGCCGGCCGCGCCGGCCGCGCCGCGCCCGCCCGCCGAGCCGCCGCCGACGGTCGTACGCCTGCGGGAGGCCGAGTACAGCCTGGACCCGGCGCACATCCGGGTGGACCGCCCTGCGACGCTCGAGATCAGGGCCCGCAACGCGGGCGCCCGGCCGCACGCGCTGGCGGTCGCGGGCCGCGCGGTCGACAGGCGCACGCGCACGCTCGCCCCGGGCGAGTCCCAGTCGCTGCGGGTGAAGCTCTCGAAGCCCGGGCGCTACCGCTGGTGGTGCCCGGTCGACGGGCACGCGCGCCGCGGGATGAGCGGCACGATCACCGTCGCGCGCCCGAAGTAGGCCGCGGAGCGGACTGCGCGGCGACGGCGCGCGGGCTGAGCGGCTAGGCCGCCTGCTGCGCCCAGTCGCGCACGAGGCGCGCGTAGTGCCCGCCGGCCTCGACCAGCTCGTCGTGCGTGCCCTGCTCGACGATCCGCCCGTGCTCGAGCACGACGATCCGGGCGGCGCCGCGGATCGTGGACAGCCGGTGCGCGATCACGATCGCGGTGCGCCCGGCCAGGAGCCGCCGCAGCCCCTGCTCGATGCGCGCCTCGGTGCGCACGTCCACGTTGGAGGTGGCCTCGTCGAGGATCAGGATGCGCGGGTCCGCGATCGCCGCGCGCGCGAACGCCACGAGCTGGCGCTGCCCGGCCGACAGGTGCCCTCCGCGCTCGCCGACCTCGGTGTCGTAGCCGTCCGGCAGCCGCTCCACGAACTCGTGCGCGCGCACGGCCCGCGCCGCCGCCTCGATCTCCTCGCGGCTGGCCTCCGGGCGCCCGAACGCGATGTTGTCGGCGATCGTGCCCGAGAACAGGAAGCCCTCCTGCGGCACCATCCCGAGCTGCGAGCGCAGCGAGCGCTCGGTCACGTCGCGCAGGTCGTGCCCGTCTACCAGCACGCGCCCGCGCGTCGGGTCGTGGAAGCGCGCGACGAGCTTCACGAACGTCGACTTCCCGGCGCCCGTCGCGCCCACGAGCGCCACGGTCATGCCGGGCGGGATCGTCAGGTCGACACCGTCGAGAGCGAGCGCCGTGTCGTCTTCGGCCGATCCCGAGTACGCGAACGACACGTCCTC
>DASVVS010000048.1:0-13278 GCA_036386455.1 Thermoleophilaceae bacterium | reverse complement strand
CGGCCGGATCGCGGTCGAGCAGCTGGAGCTCGTTGCAGAGCAGGTTGTAGGCGGGCCGGTTGGGCTCGTGGGAGTCCAGCAGGCGCAGGACGGCGTCGCACGCCTCGGTGGCCCGCTCGAGCGCGGCGCGGTTGTCGCGGATCGACGCGTGAGGCGCGATCGTGTGGGCCCCGTTGACCGTGCAGAGGTCGCCGCGCCCCTCGCGCAGCATCAGCTCGCTGCGCACGAGCGGCTCGAGGCGGCCGCCGAAGCGCGACTTCACCCGCCTCACCCCTTTGGCGATGGCGCCTACCCGTCCTCGGTCGCGGGTATAGAGGTGGAGTACGCGATCGGCCTCGCCGTAGCGTATGGAGCGCAGCACGATCGCCTCCGTCGTGAAGGTCGGGGGCATTCCTAGACTTTTTCGCAGATGCCGGACAGCACGAAAGTCATCGTCTACACAACGGAGCCCTGCGGCTTCTGCCGCCAGGCGAAGGCCCTGCTGGAGAGCCGCGGCGTGCCGTTCGACGAGATCAACCTGGCCAAGGACGCCGACGGCCGCGCCGACCTCGTGGCCCGCACCGGCCAGATGACCTTCCCGCAGGTGCTGATCGGCGAGCGCTCGATCGGCGGCTTCCGCGAGCTGCTCGCGGCCGACCGCTCCGGGATGCTGGCCTCGCTGCTCCAGCAGGCCGCGTAGCGGCGGAGCGCGCCCGGGCCGGCGCTAGGCCCCGCGCGGCTTGCGCTGGCAGCGCGGGCAGACGTAGGTGCCGCGGCCGGCGGCGCGCATCTTCCTGATCGTCGCCCCGCAGCGCCCGCACGGCTCGCCCTCGCGCAGGTGCACCAGGAAGCGGTCCTGGAACGAGCCCTTGGCACCGTCGGGGTTGCGGAAGTCGTCGATCGACGCGCCCTTCGAGTCGATCCCGTCCTCGAGCACCCGGATCACGGCCGCGTGCAGCTCCTCGATCTGCGCCCGGCGCAGCGTGCCCACGTGGCGCAGCGGGTGGATCTTCGCCCGGAACAGCGCCTCGTCGGCGTAGATGTTGCCCACTCCCGCCACCCGCTCCTGCGAGAGCAGGAACGCCTTCACCGGCTGCCTGCGCCCGCGCGCGGCGTCGCGCAGCGCGTCCGCCGTGAACTCCGGCGACAGCGGCTCCACCCCCACGCGCGTGGAGAAGTACTCGTCGCGCGCCTCGTCCCCGAGCAGCACCACGCCGGTGCCGAACCGGCGCGGGTCGGTGAACAGCACGTGGTCGCCGGAGGCGAGCCTGATCCGCACGCGCGTGTAGGGCGCGTCCTCGGCGAGGATCAGGTTTCCGGTCATCCGCAGGTGCATGACCAGGTGGACCTCGTCCTCGAGCTCCCAGGTGAGCCACTTGCCGCGGCGCACGAGCGCCTCCACGCGCCGCCCGTCGACGGCGGCGGCCAGCTCCTCGGGCGCGGCCGGCTCGCACCAGCGCGGATCGAGCACCGAGATCGACTCGACCACCCGCCCCTCCACGACCGGGACCAGATGGCGGCGGATCGTCTCGACTTCGGGCAGCTCGGGCATCGCGGAGAGCCTAAGCAAATGGATCTACCGCAACCGTCATCATCGGAGATGTGCCAAGGCCGCGAACGCGTACAACCAAGCGGGCGATCGCCGAATACTGGCTGGGAAGCCACGACGGGCGGAGGCGCCTCCCCGACAATGCGGCGCTCATTGATGCTGGTGAACCCAGTTGCTTCGCATGCGGATGGATGGCGGCAGATCCAGATGAGCCACCAGAGATCTGGAAGGTCTGGGAGGCCGCTTCTCTAGAGCGATGTCACCTGATACCGCATGCACTCGGAGGCTCAGACACCCCGAGCAACCTGGTTCTCCTTTGTGGACGGTGTCACCAAGAGGCCCCAGACGTGGGGGACCCGGAGTACATGCTCGGCTGGATCAACAATCACGACTCGTGGGGCAACTGCTTCGTGCGGGAGCTGCAAGCGACGATCGATTGCCATGAAATTCAGGAGGACGAGATCGCGCGATTTAACGCCCTCGGGATCGCGCCGCTACTCGACATGAGGGACTTGATGCGGACGTGGACGGTCCCCGTTGCGGGACGCTTGTCTTACGCGACGCTCGCGGCTAGCTCTGTTGAGCTCGTTCGTCGGGCTCTTGCGCCGAGATGAGCTCTACCCGAACTGGCTCGACGCTGCGAAGACCGTCTTGTCAGCCATGAACTGATTGTCCGTCACGAACACGGTCTTTTCCGCCATGAACGGGCTGTCGACGAAGAAGACACTCTCGTCGGCCATCAGCTGAACAGGCGTTACAAAGACCGTTTCATCAGCTTGGAACGGGCTGGTGGCTTGATAGACGGCGGTAGCCATCGGCTTTCTCCCCTCGATTCGATCGCGTGATCGACCGTACCCGAGCGCTGGCGCGTTGGCAATAGCGGGCCCAAGCAGCGGTGCGCTACGCCGTCGCGCGCGGGTGCGCCCGGAAGTACACGTCCTTCAGGCGCTGGCTCGAGAGGTGGGTGTAGAGCTGGGTCGTGGCCACGTCGGCGTGGCCGAGCATCTCCTGCACCGAGCGCAGGTCGCAGCCGCCGGCGAGCAGGTGCGTGGCGAACGTGTGGCGCAGCGTGTGCGGGCTCATCCGGTCGGCCAGCCCGGCCGAGGTGGCGTGGCGGCGGACGATCTTGTAGAGCCCCTGGCGGGTGAGCCCGTCGCCGCGGAAGTTGAGGAACATGGGCGTGACGGGCCGCCCGCGCGCCAGCACCGGGCGTCCGCGCTCGAGGTAGCGCCGCACGGCGTCCACGGCCTTGCTGCCCACCGGCACGATCCGCTCCTTCGACCCCTTCCCGCGCGCCCGCAGCACGCCGTCCTCGAGGTCCACGTCGCCCACGGCGATCCCGATCGCCTCCGAGGCCCGCAGGCCGCACGCGTACATCAGCTCGAGCAGCGCGCGGTCGCGCAGCGCCGACGGGTCGGTCCCGCGCGGCTGGTCCAGCAGCTTCGCCACCTCCCCGCGCGTGAGCACCTTCGGCAGCCGCCGGCCGCGCCGCGGCCCGGAGATCGTGGCCATCGGGTCGGAGTCGCGCACGCCCTCGCGGCGCAGGTGCCGGTAGAACGACCGCAGGCACGCGGCCTTGCGGTGGATCGTGGCCGGCGAGGCGGCGGCACGCGCCTCCCCGTCGCCCTCGGCGAGCGCGGTCAGGAAGTCCGAGACGTCGGCGCCTGTGGCGGTCGCCGCGCTCCCCTCGCGCTCCTCCAGGAAGCGCCCGAACTGGAACAGGTCGGACCTGTACGCCTCGAGCGTGTTGCGCGAGAGGCCGCGCTCGAACTCCAGGTATGCGAGGAAATCGAGCACCAGGTGCTCGAACGGCCGCGCCTCCGCGATATGTGTGACGGTCGCCACGGTCAAGTGGTTCGGCTGCGCCACCGCTTACCCTCGCTGTGCAATTGCCCTGTCAAGTGGGTACTTACTCTTAAGCAGCCGCCGCCGCACCGCGGCTCGACGCATCTTCAGACTCTGAACGAGAGGGGCACGACCATGGCCAGCAACGTAAGCGAGAAGGAGGCGCGACAGGTCGCCGAGGCGGCTCGCGAAGCCGAGTGGACCAAGCCCAGCTTCGGCAAGGAGCTCTTCCTCGGCAACTTCCGCCTCGACCTGATCCACCCGCAGCCGCCGCTCGACCCGGCGGCCGTCGAGAAGGGCGAGCGGTTCCTCGAGCGCCTCAGCGCCTTCCTCCAGGAGAGCGTGGACCCGCTCGAGATCGAGCGCGACGCGAAGATCCCGGACCACGTCGTCCAGGGCCTCAAGGACATCGGCGCGATGGGCATGAAGGTCCCCGAGCAGTACGGCGGCCTCGGCCTCTCGCAGGTCTACTACAACAAGGCGCTCGCGCTCACCGGCAGCTCGCACTCGGCGATCTCCACGCTGCTCTCGGCGCACCAGTCGATCGGCGTCGCCGAGCCGCTGCTGCTGTTCGGCTCGGAGGAGCAGAAGCAGAAGTGGCTCCCGCTCGTGGCGAAGGACCACATCTCGGCGTTCCTGCTG
Source organism: Thermoleophilaceae bacterium (assembly GCA_036386455.1). GTDB lineage: Bacteria > Actinomycetota > Thermoleophilia > Solirubrobacterales > Thermoleophilaceae > AC-37. The sequence goes on along the minus strand of DASVVS010000048.1, from coordinate 9,263 downwards.
ACCGAGCCCGACGTGGGCTCCGACCCGGCCCGCCTCGGCACGGTGGCGACGCCGACCGAGGACGGCTCGGGCTACCACCTCAACGGCCTCAAGCTGTGGGCCACGAACGGCGCGATCGCCGACATCGTCGTGGTCATGGCGCAGGTGCCGAAGTCCGAGGGGCACCGCGGCGGCATCACCGCGTTCGTCCTCGACTACAAGAGCGAGGGCGTCGAGGTCCTGCACCGCAACTCGTTCATGGGCCTCAAGGGCATCGAGAACTCGGTGACCAAGCTCGACAACGTCTTCGTCCCGGCGGAGAACGTGATCGCGAAGGAGGGCCAGGGCCTGAAGGTCGCCCTCAGCACCCTCAACACCGGCCGCCTGGCGCTGCCGGCCATCTGCGTGGGCGCCGGCAAGTGGGCCACGAAGGTCGCCCGCGAGTGGTCGACCGAGCGCGTCCAGTGGGGCCAGCCGGTCGGCAAGCACGACGCCGTCGCGCAGAAGATCGCGTACATCGCGGCGAGCGCCTTCGGGCTCGAGGCCGTCGTGGACGTGTCGGGCCGCCTGGCCGACGACAAGAAGAACGACATCAGGGTCGAGGCCGCGATCGCGAAGCTCTACGGCTCGGAGGTCGGCTGGAAGATCGTCGACGAGCTGATGCAGGTGCGCGGCGGCCGCGGCTACGAGACGGCCGAGTCGCTGCTCGCCCGCGGCGAGAAGCCGATCCCGGTCGAGCAGGTGATGCGCGACATGCGGATCAACCGCATCTTCGAGGGATCGACCGAGATCATGCACCTGCTGATCGCTCGCGAGGCCGTGGACAAGCACCTCGAGGTGGCCGGTGAGATCCTCGAGGGCGACGGAGACCTCCAGGAGAAGGCGAAGGTCGCCGTGCAGGCCGGCAAGTTCTACGCCAAGTGGCTGCCGCAGCTCGTCACGGGCGAGGGCCAGCGGCCCGGCTCGTACGAGGACCTCGGCTCGCTCGCGCCGCACCTGCGGTACGTGGAGCGCAGCTCGCGCAAGCTCGCGCGTTCGACGTTCTACGCGATGACCCGCTACCAGGCGGGCCTCGAGCGCAAGCAGGCCGTGCTCGGGCGCATCGTCGACATCGGCGCGGAGCTGTTCGCGATCACGTCGGCGGTCGTCTACGCCGACACGATCAAGCGCGAGAACCCCGAGCGCGGCGAGTCCGCGTTCGAGCTGGCGGACCTGTTCGCCAAGCAGGCCCGCCGCCGGGCGGACGACCTGTTCGGCGCGCTCTGGAAGAACGACGACGACGCCAACTACAAGACGGCGCAGCGCGTGCTCGAGGGCAAGTTCGAGTGGCTCGAGGACGGCATCCTCGAGCAGTCGGCCGACAAGCCGCAGGTGGCGGGCCAGCCGTCGCCGAACGGCGCCGCGGCCGAGTCGTCGCGAGACGCCACGGCGGCCGTCGCGAACGGCAACGGCGGCGAGCCGGTCAGCGCGAAGGTTCAGTAAGCGGTAGGTTGCGGAGAGCCGGTCGCGCGGGAGCGGCCGGCTCTCTTTCCTCTTACGGCTCCGGGAAGAACTTCAGGTTCTCCCAGCCGTGCATGGCGGCGTCGAGGACGTAGAACCCCACGAGGTAGACGGCGAGCCCCGCCAGGTAGAGAGCGAAGGCGGTGCGACGCCGCCCGAGCAGTGCGCTGGCGAGCATCCCGGCGGCGACCGCCAGAGCGGCCCAGCCGAGCCGGTTCGCCCAGAGGAACTCGCCAAGCCGGCGGTCGCACTGGTTGCCCTCGCTCGCCAGTTCGACGCAGGCGACCTGGTAGGTGCCCCACAGGACGAACGTGCCGGAGCACGCGGCGAGGAAGATCACGACCGCGCCCGCCTTCGACCACCGCGAAGCCACCGGGCGTCAGGATGTCAGCAGGCTGGCGCGTCAGCGCCGGTAAGCCCTGAACCACAGCAGGGCGATCAGCGACTTCGCGTCGGTGATCTGCCCGATCGCGCCGTCGAGCTCCGCCAGCGGCCACTCCACGATCTCGATGCGCTCGTTCTCGTCCGGATCCTCGTCGGGCTCGGCGTCGTAGAGGTCGGTCGCCAGGTAGAGGTGGTAGCGCTCGTCGGTGAAGCCCGGTGAGGCGAGCGCCGTCGTGAGGTGCTCCCACTCCCGGGCGCCCTTGCCGATCTCCTCGATCAGCTCGCGCTTGGCGGTGTCGAGCGGCTCCTCCCCCTCCTCGTCGAGCTTGCCCGCCGGGATCTCGAGCAGCGCCTGCTCGCCGACCGCCTCGCGCGGCTGGCGTACGAGGTAGAGCTTCTCGCCGTCGTGCGCCACGACGGCCACCGCGCCGGGGTGCACGACCATCTCGCGCGAGACCTCCTCGCCGTCGTCGTCGTGCACGAAGCGGTCCACGCGAACCGTGAGGATCTTGCCGCTCCAGGCCTCCTCGCCGCCGGTGCGCCTGAAGGTCAAGCGCCCACCCCGGCGGCCACCTCGTCGGCCAGCACCACGCCGCCGGCCAGGGCCGCCCGGAAGAACAGCGCGTCCTCCTCGATCGAGCGCCCCATGGTGCGAGCCGGGAGCTGCGATTCCGCGTAGCCCTCGAGGTCCACCTCGGCCGCGCGCGCCTCGTGCTCGCCCGGCAGGTTCACGATCGCGCCGGCGGGCACCGCCACGAGGGCCGGGCGGAGCATCAGCTCGAGCACGGTGCCGGTGTGATGCGAGAGGCCCTGGTGGCGTGGGCGGGCGTCGCCCGAGGACATGCGCGGCACCACGATCGTCGGGCAGCCCAGCGACAGCGAGGCGTGCGCGTTGTCGAGCCCCGCGAGGCCGCCATGGCCGAGCGCGGTCGCCGAGCCGAGGATGCCCGGGCCGGGACCGGCGATGCAGGCGTCCCAGCCGAGCTCCGTGAGCGCGGCGTGGATGGCGCCCGCCACGCTGATCGCCTCGTGCTCGGCGTCGAAGGCGGGCGCGGCGGCGATCTGGCCGCAGAGGAGGCCGCGGTCGATCAGGTCACGCACCACGTCGGACAGCGACCCGGGCAGCGCTCCGCCGGCGGTCTGCACGAAGCCGAGCTTGATGCCCGGCCGGGCCTGGGCCGCCGACCACGCCACGCACGGGAGCTGGCCGTGCAGCGAGATCACCGCGACCGGCTTGCGGATCGGCAGGCCGAGCAGCGACTGGTCGGCGGCGTCGCCCGTCCGCTCCTCGACCGAGTGCACGGCGTGCTGGAGCGAGGAGTAGTTGACCTTCATCACGTGGGCGCCCTCGATGCCGGTGGCATCGAGCCCGCGCGTGAGGTTCACGTGCAGGATGTCGAAGCCGCCGCTGCCGAGGCCCAGGTCGCGGCCGGCGACGTTCACCACCACGTCGTCGCCCGGCTCGACCGGCCCGGTCAGGCGCTCGTACGCGATCGCGGGGCGCCGGTCGCCGCCCACGTCGACCGTGAGCCGGATGGCGGGACCGGCGGAGTCGACCGAGGCGACGGTGCCCCGGCGCAGCGCGAGCGCGCTCATGCGGCGCAGCTCACCAGCCCGAGCGCGAGGTCGAGCGCGGTCTCGAGCGCGTGCACGGTGACCCGCTCCTCCGGCTCGTGGTTGGCCTGCGTTCCGTTCGCCACGTTCAGGCACGGTATCCCGCGGGCGTGAAGGATGCTCGCGTCGCTGCCTCCGCCGGTCTTGATCGGTACCGCCTCGATGCCAAGACCGGCCAGCGCGCGGGTCGCGATCTCCGCCACCGGCGCGGTCGACGCCACGCGATAGGCGCGGCAGACCTCCTCCACCGTCAGCTCCAGGTCGCAGTCGCCATCGCTCGCGGCCTCGGTCATCACGTCGACCATCTCGTTCAGCGCGAGGCTCGCGCGGTCGTGGTCGAGGCTGCGGGTCTCGAGCTCCACGCGGCAGTGCTCGGGCACCACGTTGCGGGCGCTGCCGCCCTCGATCCGGCCCGCGTTCGCCGTGGTGCGGTCGTCGATGCGCCCGAGCCGCAGGCGCGCGATGCCCTTCGCGGCGGCCTCGATCGCGCTGCGCCCGTCCTCGGGGCGGATGCCGGCGTGCGCGGAGTGGCCGCGGAGGTCGGCGTCCACGCGGTAGTAGGTGGGCGCGGCCAGGACCAGCTCGCCGATCGGCGAGGCGTGGTCGAAGACGAAGCCGACCTCGGCCTGGAGCGAGCCGCGGTCGAACGCCTTGGCGCCGATCAGGCCCGGCTCCTCGGCGGTGGTGAAGAGCAGCTCGATGCCGACGGGCGCGGGCGCCTGCGCGTAGCGGCGCGCCACTCCGAGAAAGGCGGCCACCGCGGCCTTGTTGTCGGCGCCGAGGATCGCCTCGTGGCGGTTGCGCAGCACGCCCTCGCTCTCCTCGACCTCGACCGGCGCCGCGAGCGGGACCGTGTCGAGGTGCGCGCACAGGACGATCGTTCGGGCACCCGGCGGGCCCGGGATGCGGGCGAGCAGGTTGCCGCAGTCGCAGCCGGTCTCGGCGGCGGTCGCATCCTCGTGCACCTCCAGCCCGGCCCCCTGCAGCTCCGCGGCCACCGCGTCGGCGCAGGCACGCTCGCGGAACGACGGGCTCTCGATCTCGCAGAGGCGGACGAAGTCCTCGCGCAGCCGCGCGCGCTCGGCCGCGCTCGCGCGGGTCAATCCGTGAGCGCCGTGCGCGACTGGGCCGGCTCGGCGGCCGGGTCCTCGTCGCGCGCGAAGCGGCCGTCGCCCTTGCCGTCGTCGCGGACGCGCTCGAGCGAGGCCCGCACGAACTCGCGGAACAGCGGCTGCGGGCGCAGCGGACGCGACTTGAACTCCGGGTGGAACTGCGACGCCACGAAGAACGGATGCTCCGGCAGCTCGACGATCTCCACGAGCCGGTCGTCCGGCGACGTGCCCGAGCACACGAGCCCGGCCTGCTCGAGCCGCTTGCGCAGGAAGTTGTTGACCTCGTAGCGGTGGCGGTGGCGCTCGTAGATCACGGGCTCGCCGTAGATCTCGCGCGCGGAGGTGCCGGCGTGCAGCTTGACCGGGTCGGCGCCGAGCCGCATCGTGCCGCCCATGTCGCGCACCTCCTTCTGCTCCGGCAGGAGGTCGATCACCGGGTACGGGGTCTCGGGGTCGAACTCGGTGGAGTTGGCGCCGTCCATCCCGGCGATGTGCCGGGCGAACTCGGCCACGGCGATCTGCATCCCGAGGCAGATGCCGAGGTACGGCACGCCGCGCTCGCGGGCGAAGCGCGCCGCGCGGATCTTGCCCTCCACCCCGCGCACTCCGAAGCCGCCCGGAATGAGGATCCCGTCGCACTCCTCGAGCTGGCGCTCGGCCTCGTCGTCCTCGACGCCCTCGGCGTCGACCCAGCGGATCTCGATCTTCGCGTCGTTGTGCAGGCCGGCGTGCCCGAGCGCCTCGATCACCGACAGGTACGCGTCCTCAAGCTGGATGTACTTGCCGACCATCCCGATCTTCACGGTGTCCTGAGCGGCGTCGCCGCGCTTGACGAGCGCCTCCCACTCGCCGAGGTCGGCCGCGGGGGCCTCCATGCGGAAGTGGTCGAGGATCTGGTCGTCGACCCCCTCGGCGCGGAAGTAGAGCGGGACCTTGTAGATCGAGTCGACGTCGCGGGCGGAGATCACCGCGTCGACCGGGAGATTTGCGAACAGCGCGATCTTCTCGCGGATGTCGCGCGCGAGCGGGCCCTCGGAGCGGCACACGAGCAGGTTGGGCTGGATGCCGATCCGGCGCAGCTCCTGGACCGAGTGCTGGGTGGGCTTGGTCTTGAGCTCGCCCGCGTGGCCCAGGTACGGGACCAGCGTGAGGTGCACGAACATTGACCGGTCGCGCCCCTGGTCGACCTGGAACTGGCGCAGCGCCTCGAGGAACGGCAGCGACTCGATGTCGCCGACCGTGCCGCCGATCTCCGTGATCACGAAGTCGACGTCCTGCGCCTCGGCCACCAGGCGGATGCGGTTCTTGATCTCGTCGGTGATGTGCGGGATCACCTGGACGGTGTTGCCGAGGTAGTCGCCGCGGCGCTCGCGCTGGATCACGGCGTTGTAGATCGCGCCCGTGGTCACGTTCGAGCCGCGCGTGGAGTTCGCGTCGGTGAAGCGCTCGTAGTGGCCGAGGTCGAGGTCGGTCTCGGCGCCGTCCTCGGTCACGAAGACCTCGCCGTGCTGGAACGGGCTCATCGTGCCCGGGTCCACGTTGATGTACGGGTCGAACTTCTGGAGCGTGACGCTGAAGCCCCGCGCCACGAGCAGGCGCCCGATGGAGGCTGCCGCTATTCCCTTCCCCAGCGCGGACACCACTCCCCCCGTGACGAAGATGAAGCGTGTCTGCGAGTGGGAATCAGGCATGCGTCGTCCTTCCGAGCGAGTCTAGATGACGTAGTCCGGGGGTCCGGTCGATGAACGCGGCAATCGACCGAAATTCCCCGTAGATCGTGACGGCGGCCATGATCGCGAGCGCGATCGCCTGGCCGGTGACCGACAGGGTGAGCACGAGCCAGAGCCCGGCCACCGCGCCGATCGCGTTCGAGCCGGTGTCCCCGAGCATCCCGATCTCGCGCAGGTCGAGCGGGAGGAGCACGAGGATCGGCCCAAGGAAGAGCCCGACCGTCCAGAGCGGGCCGGCGTCCATGGCGCCGATGCTGAGCGCGGCGCCGAGCAGCAGGAGCGCCTTGGCCGAGCGGCCCGGTCGCAGGTCGAGCAGGTTGAAGAGGTTGGTGGCCAGCACCAGCACGCCGACCGCGAGCAGGTACTCGCCGGTGCCCTGACCCGTGCCGGAGAGGGCGAAGAGCGCGAGGCCGAGCGAGCCGATCGCCTTGATCGCGCCGGTCGAGAGACTGCCCGTGGCGGTCGCCCGGGCGTGGCCGCGCCAGCCGCGGGCGGGAGCGTCGCTGCCCACGAGGTCGTCGAGCAGGCCGAGCAGCGCCACGCCGATGACGTAGGTCACGGCGGCGTCGGTGCCCGGCCTGAAGACGGTCGTGTCGGCCAGCTCGGCGACCAGCGAGAGCGGTGCGAGCGCGATCAGCGCCACCACGGGGATCGCGACGCCGGCCGGGAACGCCACCTGCGCGCCGCGGTAGTTCTCGCGGGCGAAGCCGTTCTCGCGCAGGCCGCGCACGAGGGGTGGAGCGGTGACGGCCGCGACTGCGAAGGCGATCGCCATGGGAAGCCACTCCATTCGCCGAAGGTACCGCGAGGGGCGGATGCTCCCGGGGCGGCCTAGCGGCCGCGCGGCTCGGGCAGCGGGGCGTCCGCCGAGCCCTTGAAGCCGAAGCTGCCGCGGGCGCCCGCCAGGCCCAGCACCAGGGCGATCCGGCCGCTCGGCGTGTCCACGTTGTCCACGCTGGCGGGCATCCGGTCCTCGTAGAAGCCGATCTGGCTCGGGTCGGTCTCGAGCGTCTCCACCCCCACGATCGGCACCCCGCCGCCCCCGAGGCCGTCGATCAGGCCCTGCTCGAAGCGGTCCTGGTCCTCGTTGCGGTCAGCCGCGGGGTCGCGGAAGTAGACGACCGCGTCGATGCGCGGGAACTCGCCGCGGAAGCGCTCCGGGAAGCGGTCGGCGAGCCGCCGGGGCACGACGCCCCCCTCCGCCACCCCACGGCCGATGGCGCGGCCGAGCGCGGCGGTGCGCGGGTCGTTCGCGAGCAGGCCCTCGAAGCGGCGCGGGATCGCCTCGCCGATCTGCGGCAGCGTGGTGGGCGGTGCGAACTCCGCGACGCCCGACAGCTCGCCGCCGCCGTCCTGGACCGCGTCGCGCACGCCGCTCTCCACCCCGCCCGGCAGCTTGCCCGAGGAGACCAGCGCGACGCTGCGCCCGCGCAGCCGCTCGCCGGCGATGCGGTCGAACGACGAGGCGATGAAGCGCTCGCGCTCCTCCAGGGCGTCGCTCGCCCCGCGGGCGGTGCGGCGCGCCTCGATCACGTCCTGGCGCAGCGAGGAGGAGAGGTCGCGGTTGGCCTCGGACACGAGCTGGTCGCCGATCGTCGTGCCCAGCAGGATCCCGATCCCGAGGGCGAGGAAGACCGCCACGAGCGACAGCGCGTGGTAACGGAAGTCGAGCATCTACGCGACGCCCCCGGGTGCGGGTCCGCCGGAGATCATTCGAGGCCGAGCAGCACCTGGAGCTTGAGCCAGAGGAGGTCGAGCAGCGGGCCGAGCGTCTCCGAGGTCGCCACGACCACGAGCAGCGTCGCCAGGGCGGCCGCCGAGACGAGCAGGATCGGCCCGCGGCCCGCGGACGGGCGGTAGAGGCGGCTCACGCCCTTGGCGTCCACGAGGATCTCGCCCAGGCGCAGGCGGGTCAGGAACGTGGACGACATCCCGGCGCGGTTCTTGTCGAGGAACTCGTGGAGGTTGAAGTGCGAGCCCACGCTCACGATCAGGTTCGCGCCCTTCTCCGCGGCGATCAGCAGCGCCACGTCCTCGCTCGTGGCGGGAGCCGGCACCACCTTGTAGTCGAGCTCGAGCGGGTCGAGGCGCTGGCGGCCGGGCGCGCGGCCGTCGGGGTAGGCGTGCACCACGAGCTCGGCGCCGCTGCGGAGCGCCTCGTCGGTGGCGGAGTCCATGTCGCCGACGATCATGTCGGGCCTCAGCCCCTCCTCCAGGATCGCGTTGGCGCCGCCGTCGACGGCCACGATCACCGGGCGCGTCTCGCGGACGTAGGGGCGCAGGATGCGGAGGTCGCGCTTGTGGTCCACCCCGCGCACCACGACCAGCGCCGGGCGGTCGCGGAAGCTCGTGTCGAAGTCGGGCAGCGCGATCTCGCCCGACAGCAGCTCGCGCTCCTCGCGGATGTGGTTCATCGTGTTCTCGGCGAACGCCTCGAGCGCCTCGCCGATCCGCCGCTCCGCCTCCTCGTAGGCGCGCGCGACGCGCTCGCGGTCGAGCACTTGGCCCTCCCAGAGGACCTCGCCGTCGCGGATCAGCCTGCCGCCGTCGAGGGTCACCGTCTCGCCGTCCTTGAGGATGTCGAAGAGCGGGGCGCCGGGCATGTCCACGAGGTGGATGCCGTGGTCGACGAGGATCGAGGGGCCGCGGTTGGCGTAGTGGGGCGCGACCGAGACGGCCACGTTCACGACCTGGCGGACGCCGCACGCCACGAGGTCCTCGCCCGAGACGCGGTCGATCCCGGCGTGATCGATTATCGCGACGTCCTCGGGGCCGATCCGCTTGACGAGCCGCTTGGTGCGCTTGCCGAGCCGGGCGGGACCCGTGAAGGCCGAGGAGTCGCGCTGGGGCCGCCCGTTCGTGCGCGGCGCGCTGCGGCGCGCGCGGTGCGGCAAGCGTGGTCTGATCCGGGGCGCGGCCATGCGTGGGTGGGTCCCCTGCCCGG
>DASVVS010000047.1:0-7186 GCA_036386455.1 Thermoleophilaceae bacterium | reverse complement strand
CCCCTGCGCGAGCGAGCTGTAGCCCTGCGTGCTCGAGCACGAGGTCCAGCTGCCCTGCGTGGCGCCCACGTCGAGCCGGCACTCGAAGGTGCCCCCCGACGGCGTCGAGCTGAACGTGAAGCTCGGGCTCGCGTTGTTGGTCGGCCCGGACGGGCCGGCGGTGATCTGGGTGTCGGTCGTGGCCGCCTCGACGCTGAAGTCGTCGAGGTGGTAGCCGGTCGTGGCCGTGGTCACGCCGGGGCCCGAGCGGATCCCGGCGCGGCCGACCTGGGTGATCGCGTTGTCGGTGCTCGAGGCGCGCTGGATGCCGTCGACGAAGAGCTTCTTGGTGGCGTTGCGGACCTCGAGCTTGAGCGCGTAGGTCGAGCCGACCGTCAGCGTCTGGGCGTAGGAGGCGCCCGCCAGCGTGGCGCAGCTGCCGCCGGCGCACTTGACGAGCTCCCAGGCGCCCGAGGCCGCGTTGTAGCGGGCCATGTAGAGCTGGTCGGTGCCGCTCGTGCTCGAGCGCGCGACGAGCCCGATCGCGCCCGCGTTGCTCTTCACGTGCAGGTTGGCGCTGACGTCGTACTCGGCCGTCGGCGGGATGCCGCTTGCGAAGTAGAGGCCCCACTCGGGGCCCCAGACGCGGCCGTCCTGGAGCTTCAGGTCGGCGGCGTAGCTCGGGTGCCAGCTCCAGGTCGCGCCGGTCTCGCCGGTGTGGTTCTCGAGCAGCGTGCCGTTGGTGCCGGTGAAGCTGTCGGTCACCACCGCGGCGTTGGCGGCGGGCGCTACGGCGAGCAGCGCGCAGGCGGCGAGCGCCGCCGCGAGCGAGCGTGTGGGCCAGTTCATCGAGCTTCCCCCAGTTCGGTGCGAGTCGCCTTGACGCTAAAGGGGTTTATACGTGTGAGTCAACCCCCCAGTCGGGGGGTGGGCTATCGCCGGAGGCGAGTCGTGACCAGCCCCGGCGCGGCCGCGAGCTGCGCGAGCGACACCTCGCCGAGCACGACGATCGTCCCGAGGAAGGCGACGAGCGCGCCGGCACCGCCGGCGATCCACTCCCAGGCCGCGAGGTCGCTCGTGCCGAACAGCAGCAGCACGCCGCCCGCCGCGGCGGCGGCGAGGAGGCCGCGGAGGGTGGCCAGCGCCAGCGGCCGCAGCGGGAACTCCACCAGCTTCCGGACGACCCAGATGTGCACCAGCACGTAGCTCACGCTCACCACGTTCGCGGCCCACGCCGCGCCCTCGAGGCCGATGGTGGGGAGGAGGACCGCCGTGAGCACCGCCGTGAGCGTGACCTCCGCCACCGCGATGGGCACCCGCCGCCGCGCCTCGCCGAGGTAGTTGACGCTGGCGCTCAGCACGCCGGCGAGCCCGGACACGAACACGTACGGGGCCATCTGCCGCAGCAGCTCGGCCGAGCGCTCGTAGCCGGAGCCCAGCGTGAGGCTCACGAGCGGCTCCGACCACACCACGACCGGCGCCACGATCAGCGCCTGGAACAGGATCAGGTAGCGCAGCGCGGACACGAGCAGGTGGGTCTCGGGCTCGTGGTCCTCGCTGCGCGCCATGCGCGGGGCCACGCCGTTCGCCAGCGAGACGCCCGGGTACTGCAGCAGCAGGATCAGCCGCGAGGGTGCCTGGAAGAGCCCGACCTCCCGCGCCCCGAAGAAGCCGCCGATCATCAGCGGGGCCATCTGCACGCTGGCCGCGAACGCGGCGTCGATCGCGAACAGCGCCCCCGCGTAGCGCCCGAGCGTGCGGCGCGCCTCGCGCAGCCGCCGCGAGCGCCGGAACGCCGCGCCGCCGAAGTACCGCAGCGTGATCGCCATCGCGAGGAACGTGCCGAAGCCGTAGCCGATCGCGCGACCCGCCGAGGCCGCCGCCGCCCCGCCGGCGCCGACCACGAGCAGGATGCTCGCCGCCGCCTCGACCGCGCTCTCGCCCACCACGATCCGGAACCCGACCGTCGCGTCGCGCATGGCCAGGAACGCGTAGCGGTAGAGCGCCACGAGGCTCTGGCCGAGCACCGCGATGGCCATCCAGCGGATCGGCCAGGTGAGCGAGGGCTCCCCGTACGCCTCGGCGACCGGCACCGCCAGCGCGATCAGCGCGACGCTCACCGCCCCGCTGATCATCAGCTTGAGGTGAAGCCCGTCGGCCAGCAGCCGCGCCACCGCGTTGCGATCGCGGTAGCGCTCGGCCACGAAGCGCGAGACCGAGCCCGAGATCCCGAAGTCGGACGGGAGCATCAGCAGCGCTCCGATGCTCACGGCGAGCGAGAAGAGCCCGAACTCGCGCGGCCCGAGCGCCCGGACGAGGTACAGCGTGAGGACGGCGGTGAAGGCGCCCGTCGCGATCTGCGTCAGGAACGCGAGGACCGTGTTCCGGCCGGCCCCGGCCTCGCGCACCACCGGTCTCGAGTCGTCTTCAGCCACGATGGGATGGTCGGCGCTCGCGCGGACGCTTCCGCCGAGACGCAAAGGATGATGCAGGCCCGTGCGGCTGATCCATGCCTCCGACTACCACTCGCCCTACCCCGGCTCCTTCATCCCGATGGTGCGCGCGGCGCTGCGGCTGGGCCTCGAGCGCGGCCTGCGGGCGGAGGCGGTCTTCCTGGAGGGGGCGGAGGAGCGGCCGTGGATCGACGACCTGAGGGGCGACGGCATCCCCGTGCGGTTCGTGCCCCACGGGGGGCTCGGCGAGCTGCTCGGACAGGACGGGGAGCCGACGATCCTGCACGTGCACTTCTCGAGGCTGCAGATCGAGGCCGCGCGCGCGGTGCGTGCTCGCAAGCGGACGTGGCTCTGGTGGCACGTGCACACGCCGCTGCACCCGGGCCCCGTGCCGTTCGCCCGCAACGTCGCGCGCTTCGGGATCGCCGGGCGCGCCGCCGAGGAGATCCTGTGCGTGGCGCCCGACCTCGCCGACGCGGTCCGCCGCCGGCTCGGCCCGCGCCGCAGGGTGGAGTTCTTCCCCAACGCGATCGACCTGGAGCGCTTCCGGCCGCTCGCGCCCGAGGAGCGCCGCGCCGCCCGCGAGCGGCTCGGCCTGCCGCAGGACGCGCGCGTGCTCACGCACTTCGGCCACGACTGGCTGCGCAAGGGCGGCGACCTCTACGCCGGCGCGGTGCGCAGACTGGCGGATCGCCGCGACGACGTCGTCGCGGTCACCTTCAAGCCCGGCGGCGGCGACGAGAGCGGCCCGGTCCGGCGGCTCGACCCGACCCCGCGCGTGGAGGACGTCTACGCGGCGGCCGACGTCTTCGTCAGCCCCAGCCGCGCCGAGGGCATGCCGTTCGCGGTCACGGAGGCGCTGGCGTGCGGCACGCCGGTGGTCGCCTCGGACATCCCGGGCCAGCGCTACGTCTGCGAGGGTCACGCCGGCGGCCGCCTCGTGGGTCTCGACGAGGCGGAGCTGGCGCGCGCCATCGACGAGGTGCTCGCGGAGCGGCCGGACGAGCTCGCCGCCCGCATGGCCGGCGCGCGCGACTGGCTCGAGAGCAACATGGACCTTCGCGTGTGGGCCGAGCGGCTGTTCGAGCGCTACACGGCCGCCGGAGCGCTCACTTGACCGCAAGGAACGCGATCGCCCCGTCCGCGAACGCCGCGGCCACCCGCAGCGCGGGCGCGCGCTGCAGCGCCGTGGTGCCGACCCGTGCCTTCGCGCTGCGCGTCTCGGACGGGTCGGTCAGCTCCCAGCGCTCGTAGGCGGCGCCGAAGCCGGCCTCGAGCAGCATCCGCCGCGTGCCCCACGGCGTGAACCAGTGCATGGCCGGCTTCTCCGTGTAGCCGACGAGGTGCGGCCGCTCGCGCGCGGCCCAGCGCATGATCCGCCGCTGGACCCGCGTCGGGTACCAGGGGAACAGCGGAAAGCGCGCGATCTCGACCTGGCGCGGGTAGAGGCGGCTGCCCGTGTAGAAGTAGAAGCCGCCGCCGGGGCGCAGCACGCGCGCGGCCTCGCGGCAGACCTGGAGCGGGTCGTCCACGTGCTCCATGACCGAGATGGCCAGCACCAGGTCGAAGCTCTCGTCCTCGAAGGCGCTCAGGTCCTCGCCGGTGCCGTGCACGATGTCGGGCTGCACGCCGGTGTGGCTGCCCAGCTCGGCCGCGTTCTCGATCGCGGGCGCCCACGGCTCGATCCCGTGCGCCTCGAAGCCGAGCCGGGTGAGGGCGGTCAGGTACGTGCCCTGGGCGGCCCCGATCTCCAGCACGCGCGAGCCCTCCGGCAGCTCGAGCCGCCTCCGCAGCCGCCCGAGCAGGACGGGCAGGTGGCGGCGCTCGACCTCCTCGAGGTGCTCGAGCGCCTCGTCGACGCTCCGCTTCTCGGAGGCTCCGGCCTTGTCGCGTGCGAGCACGGCCATCAGCCGCGCCCTAGCTTCGCTCGAGCGCGGTCCCGTCGTAGAGCTTGCGCACGCGCAGGGTGCCCGGGGGCGCCGCCTTCACGCACAGCTCGCAGAGGATGCATTCGTCGAGGTTCTCCTCCACGACCTCGACCCCTCCGTCGCGGGCGGCGTAGATGTCGACGGGGCAGGCGTCCTCGAGCTTCTTGGCCAGCTCGGCATCGCCGCGGATCGAGTCCTCGAGCTCCACGTCGATGAAGATCCCGGCCATCAGGCGGCCACCTTTCCGAGCTTCTCCTTCATCAGGTCCGGGATCTGCGCGATCTCCTCGGCCACGGTGATGCCCGCCGCCTCGAGCCGCGCGATCTTCTCGGTCGCGGTGTCGGCCTTGCCCTCCACGATCGTGCCGGCGTGGCCGAAGCTCATGCCCGGCATCTCGTCCATGAAGCGGCCCGCCATGAACGCCACGATCGGCAGGCGCGACTCGTTCTCGGTCACCCAAGCGGCCAGCTCGGCCTCCATGCGGCCGCCGGGCTCGGTGTAGATCACGATGCCCTCGGTCTGCTCGTCGGCCTCGAACAGCGGCATCAGCTCGGCGTAGGTGGAGCCGATGATCGCGTCGCCGCCGATCGAGACGGCGGTCGAGACGCCCAGGCCGGCGGCGGTCAGGGTGGAGGAGATCTCGGTGGTCATGCCGCCGCTGCGCGACATCACGCCGATCGAGCCGGGCTGGTAGGCCTTCTGCGCGTCCTTGGCCGGGCCGCCGATGCCGCCCATCTTGGCCACCCCCGGGCGGATGATCCCGAGGCAGTTGGGCCCGATGATCCGCGCGCCGCGCAGCTTGGCCAGCTCGACCATCTGCGCCACGTCGTAGCGCGGGATGCGCTCGGTCACGATCACGATCAGCTTGATGCCGCCCTCGATCGCCTCGAACACGGCGTCGCGGGTGAAGGCGGGGGGGACGGTCACGACGGAGCCGTCCGGCACGCTCCCGATCGCCTCGGTGAGCTGCGCGACGGAGTCGAACACGGGCACGCCGTGCACCTCGCGGCCCTTGCGGCCGGGGGTCACGCCGCCGACGATCTTCGATCCGTAGTCGAGGCACTCGCGCGTGAGGTTCACGGCCTCGCGGCCGGTGATCCCCTGCACGATGAAGGTCGTGTCCTGGTCGATCAGGTGGTTCATGCGGCGGCCCCCGAGATCTTCTCGACCGCGCGCTTGGCGGCCTCGTGCATGGACACGGTGCGGTCGAAGTACTCGACCCCGTACTTCTCGAGGATCTTGAAGCCCTCGTCCTCCCAGGCGCCCGGGATGCGGAAGACCGCGATCTTCTCGGCCGGGTCGAAGCCCAGCTCGAGGCAGGCGGCGATCACGCCGCGCGCGACGATGTCCACACGCGTGTTGGAGACGATCGACATCATCACCGCGATCTTCTCCACGCCCGGCTTCTCCAGCACGAGCTTGGCGAGGTTCTTGGCCTTCGAGACGCTCGGGTTGCCGCCGATCTCGCAGTAGTTGGCGGGCTCGCCGCCGTGGTTGCGGACCGCGTCGAAGAGGGTCAGCGAGCCGCCGCCGGCTCCGATCACGAGCCCGATGTTGCCGTCGAACTCGGTGACGTTGCCGGCCACTCCGCGGTGGTCGACAGCGTCGATCTGCTCGCCCTTGATCTCGAACTCGGTGGGCTCGCGCGCCTCGCGCGTCTCCTCGTCGCCGATCCCGAGCTCCTTCAGGATCGTCTTCTGGCGCGGGCGCGCCTCGTTCTCCATGTCCATGTGGGCGTCGACCGCCACGAACGTGCCGTCCTCGAGCTTCGCGAGCGGGTTGATCTCGGCGAGCGTCATGTCGTACTTCACGAACAGCTTCGCGAGCTTCGAGAGGATCGGCGTGAGCCGGTTCAGGTCCGAGCCGGTGATCCCGACCTGGGCCACGACGTCCTTCGCGACGAAGTCCATGTGCGGAAGGACCGTCGAGAAGTGGCCGCGCCCGATGTGGTCGGGGTGGGTCTCGGCGACCTCCTCGATGTCGATGCCGCCCATGTCGCTGAACACGAACGTGGGGAGCTTGCGGACCCCGTCGTAGATCACGCCGGCGTAGTACTCCTGCGCGATCGGCGCCTTCTCGGCGATCAGCACGCCCTTGGGCATGTGGCCGTTGATCTCGAGCGCGAGGATCTCCCGGGCGTGGCCCTCGGCCTCCTCGGGAGTGTCGGCGAACTTCACGCCGCCCGCCTTCATGCGCCCGCCGGTGAGCACCTGGGACTTGATCACGACCGGCTTGCCGATCTCGGCCGCGATCGCCTTGGCCTGCTCCGCGTCGGTCGCGAAGCCGTGCCCGGCGAGCGGGATTCCCTCCCTCTGGAGGATCTGGCGGGATTCGAACTCGTAGAACCTCATGCGGCGGCGGGCGATCCTATCGACCTCCGGCGCGCGGTCCCGGCCCGTTTCGCCGCCCGTGCGGCGGGTAACGCGCGCGGCGTGGTCCGGGATGCGCTCAGAACGCCGCGACGATCCTCCCTCCTGTGGGGTGTTGGCCGCGTGTCCGCGCGCTGCCTCGCCTGCGGCGGGCGCGTCGAGGCCGGCTCCGAGCACGTGATCCTGATCCGTGGCGATCTGCTGCACGCCGGCTGTGCTCTCTACAGCCGGCAGGCACGGAGGTAGCCGGTCGTAGGCGGTCCTCGCGCGGCCCGTCCTCCCCGGGGGGTTGCGTGGCGCCGCCTACCGCGCGCACCGCGGGCCGTGCGGCGGCCGAACGCGAGGTGACCCCCCAACTGGGGGGTTGACTCACACGTATAAACCCCTTTAGCGTCAAAGCGACTCGCACCGAACTGGGGGAAGCTCGATGAACTGGCCCACACGCTCGCTCGCGGCG
>DASVVS010000046.1:0-7237 GCA_036386455.1 Thermoleophilaceae bacterium | reverse complement strand
CGCCCGGTGGCGAGCGTGTAGCCGACGTCGAGCGGCTCGGCCTCTGCCGAGCGCAGCCGCTCCGCCTGCTCCCGCAGCGCCTCGTCCGTCTTCGCGGACAGCACCCACGGCACCACCACAGGCCGCTCCGCGGGCGGCGAGGACCGGACGGCGGGCGGCTCCTCCACGATCACGTGCGCGTTCGTCCCGCTCACGCCGAACGACGACACGCCCGCCCGCCGCGTGCGCTCGCCCGCCGGCCACGGCTCCGGCTCGCTGAGCAGCGCGACCTCGCCGGCCTCCCAGTCCACGTGGGGTGTCGGCTGGTCCACGTGCAGCGTGCGCGGCAGCACGCCGTGGCGCATTGCCTCGACCATCTTGATCACGCCCGCCACGCCCGCCGCCGCCTGCGTGTGGCCGAAGTTGGACTTGATCGATCCGAGGCGGAGCGGTCCGGCCCCGTCGCGCGCGCGTCCGTACGTGGCGAGCAGCGCCTGGGCCTCGATCGGGTCGCCGAGCGTGGTGCCGGTGCCGTGCGCCTCGACCGCGTCCACGTCCGCGGGGCCGAGGCCGGAGGCCTTCAGCGCGGCGCGGATCACGCGCTCCTGCGAGGGTCCGTTGGGGGCGGTCAGACCGTTGCTCGCCCCGTCCTGGTTGGTCGCCGTCCCGCGCACCACGCCGAGCACCTCGTGCCCCAGACGCTGCGCGTCCGCCAGCCGCTCGACCACCAGCAGGCCGGCGCCCTCGGACCAGCCGGTGCCGTCGGCGCCCGCCGCGAACGCCTTGCAGCGCCCGTCGGGTGCGAGCCCGCGCTGGCGGCTGAACTCGATGAACACGGCGGGGGTGGAGAGGACGGTCACGCCGCCGGCGAGCGCCATCGTGCACTCGCCGCTGCGCAGCGCCTGGCAGGCCAGGTGCAGCGCCACGAGCGAGGACGAGCACGCCGTGTCGATCGTGACCGCCGGCCCCTCGAGCCCGAGCGCATAGGAGATCCGCCCGGACACGACGCTCCCCGCCACCCCGATCCCGAGGTAGCCCTCCACCTCCGGCGGCACCGCGCCGCCGGTCCCGTAGTCCTGGTAGTTGATGCCCGCGAAGACGCCGGTCGCGCTGCCGCGCAGCGACGACGGGTCGATCCCCGCGTGCTCGAACGCCTCCCACGCGCCCTCCAGCAGCAGGCGCTGCTGCGGACCCATGGCGAGCGCCTCGCGCGGCGAGATCCCGAAGAACTCGGCGTCGAACTCCGGCACGTCGCCCACGAAGCCGCCCTCGCGCACGTAGGCCGTGCCGGGATGGTCGGGGTCGGGGTCGTAGATGCCGTCGAGGTCCCAGCCGCGGTCGTCCGGGAACGGCGTGATCGCATCGGTGCCCGACTCCACGAGCCGCCACAGGTCGGCGGGCGAGCGCACGCCGCCGGGGAACCGGCAGCTCATCCCGACGATCGCGATCGGCTCGCTGTCGCGCGACTCCACCTCGCGCAGCCGGTCGCGGGTCTTCTGCAGGTCCACCGTGACCCGCTTCAGGTACTGGAGGAGCTTCTCGTCGCCCCCCTGGGGCTGCTGAGGCTCGCTCATCCCTGGCCCCCGAGCTGCTCGTCGATCAGCTGGAAGATCTCGTCGGCCGACGCGGACTCGATCCGCTCCGCGGTCACGCCGCCCTCGCCGCCCCCGTCGCCGTCCCCGTCGCGCGGCTTCTCGAGCAGCGCGCGCAGCCGCGCGGTCACCCGCTCGCGCTCCTCGCCCTCGATCGTGGCGAGCAGCTCCTCCACGCGGTCGAGCTCGGAGTCGATCCCGCCCGCCGGCGCCGGCTGCTCCTCGGCGATCCGGTCGCGCAGGTGACCGGCGACGGCTGCCGGCGTCGGGTAGTCGAACACGAGCGTCGAGGAGAGCCGGATCCCGGTGACCTCCGCGAGCCGGTTGCGGAGGTTCACCGCGGCGAGGGAGTCGAAGCCGAGCTCCTTGAACGCGCGGTCGGGATCGACCGCCTCGGGCGACGGCTGGCCGAGGATCGCCGCCGCCTCGGCGCGCACGGTCTCCTGCACCACGCGGTCCCAGTCGGCCTGCGGGATCTCGGCGAGCTTGCGCGCGAGCGACCCGGTCTGGTCCTGCGCGCGCCGCGCGGGCATCCGCACGAGGCCGCGCAGCAGCGGCGGGATCATCCCCGCGCGCGCGTGCGAGCGCAGGGTGGCGGCGTCGAGCCGGACGGCCGCGACCGCCGCGGCGCCCGTGCCGCGGGCGGCGTCCAGCAGCGCCAGGCCCTGCTCGTCCGTCAGCGGTTCCACGCCGGTCTGCCGCATCCGCGCCGTGTCGGCGTCGCTCAGCTCGCCGGCCATCCCGGCGGCCCACGGGCCCCAGGCGATCGAGACGCCGCGGCGGCCCGCGGCGCGGCGGCGCTGCGCGATGGCGTCGAGCGCCGCGTTCGCCGCCGCGTAGTTCCCCTGCCCTGGCGACCCGAGCGTGCCCGCGATCGAGGAGAACAGGATCAGCTCGGCGTCCGGCGCGAGCTCGTCGAGATGCTCGGCGGCGTCGACCTTCGGGCGCATGACGCGCTCGAGCCGCTCGGCGTCGAGCGAGTCGATCACGCCGTCGTCGAGCACGCCCGCTGCGTGCACGACCGCGGTGATGTCGTGGCCCTCGATCGCCGCGGCGAGTGCGTCGCGATCGGCGACGTCGCAGGCCGTGGCCGTCACCTCGGCGTCGAGCTCCTCCGCCAGGCCGGCGTCGCCTCCGCTGCGGCTGAGCAGCAGCAGGCGCTCCACGCCGTGGCGTTCGGCGAGGTGGCGGGCGATCAGCGGCCCGAGGCCGCCCGTGGCGCCGGTGATCGCGACGGTCCCGCCGGGGTCGAGCGGCGCCCCCGACTCGACCGGCGCGCGGGCCAGGCGCGGCACGCGCGCGCCGCCCTCGCGGAGGGCGATCTGCGGCTCGTCCGCGAGGATCGCCGCGGGCAGCGCCTCCCAGGAGGCGTCGTCGGCGTCGGCGAGCACGAAGCGGCCCGGGTTCTCCGTCTGGGCGCTGCGGACGAGGCCCCAGATCGCCGCGGCGGCCGGGTCGTCCGCGGCGTTCCGCGCTACGAGCACGAGCCGCGCTTCCGCCAGCCGCTCGTCCGCGAGCCAGAACTGGAGCAGCTGGAGCACCTGCGCCGCATCCGCGCGCTCGGCGATCACGACGCCCGGCGGGTCGTCCTGGAGGGAGTGGAGGTCGGCGATGCGCTCGGCGTCGAGGCCGGGCGTCTCGAGGTCGCCCAGCACCGCAATGCGCGGAGCGTTGCCGTTCGGCGACTGCGCGTGCAGCTCGGACCACTCGACCAGGAAGAGCGACTCGTGGCGGCGCCGGGACGCCGCGCCGAGCGCTTCGGCGTCGATCGGCCGGGTCTCGATCGCGCCGATCGAGAGGACGAGGCCGCCGTTGCCGTCGAGCGCCATGACCCCGTCCTCGGAGATCCGCACGCGCAGGGCCGAGGCGCCGGCCGCGTGCAGGCGGACGCCCGTGAACGACGCGACCGCGCTCGGTCCGGCCGCTTCCGCCAGCGTCGCGTGCAGCGCGGCGTCGAGCAGCGCAGGGTGCACGCCGTAGCGCTGGGCCTCGCCGGCCGCGTCGTCGTGGAGCGCGACCTCGGCGAAGAGCTCGCCCTCTCGGCGCCACGCCGCGCGCAGGCCCTGGAACGCGGGGCCGTGGCCGAAGCCGATCTCGGCCAGGCGGTCGTAGACGGTGTCGACCTCCACCTGCTCGGCGTCCTCCGGCGGCCAGCCGAACGTCTCCCCGGCCGTCCCGGCATCGGGTGCGAGGGCGCCGGCGGCGTTGCGGACCCAGTCGCCGTCGTCCGCGGTGCGCGAGTGGATCTCCACCTCGCGGCGACCGTCGTCGCCGGCCGCGGCGACCGAGAGCTGCAGCTGCACCGCACCGTCCTCCGGCACCACCAGCGGCGCTTCGACGTTGAGCTCCGCGACCGCCTCCGTGCCCACCTCGCGCCCCGCCGCCAGCGTCAGCTCGAGCAGCGCCGCGGGCGGCACGACCACGGTCTCCAGCACCACGTGGTCGGCCAGCCACGGCTGGGCCGAGCGCGACAGCCGGCCGGTGAAGACCCATTCGTCCTCGCCCGCGAGCGGCAGCGCCGCGCCGATCAGCGGGTGCTCGGCGCGGCCGAGGCCGGCGGCGGTCACGTCGCTGCCCGTGTGGGCGGCGAGCCAGTAGTGGCGGCGCTGGAACGGGTACTTGGGCAGCCTCATCAGGCTTCCGCTCAGGCGCCAGTCGACCGCGGCGCCCGTGGTCCACGCCGCGGCCAGCATCTTCGTGAACTGCTGCGCCTCCGGCCTCTTCCGCCGCAGCGCGGGCGTGCCGCCGGCGAGGGCTGAGAGGATCCCGTCCGGCCCGAGCTCGAGGAACCGCGCGCCCTCCAGCTCCTTCACGCGGTCGGCGAAGCGGACCGGCTCGCGGACGTGGCGGACCCAGTGGTCGGCGTCCCACGGGCCCATCGGGATCTGGGGCTCGTTGTAGGTGAGTGACTCCGCGACCTCGCGGAAGGCGTCAAGCATCGGGTCCATGCGGTGCGAGTGGAACGCATGGCTGACCCGGAGCCGCTTGGTCTTCCACGGCACGTCGAACTCGACGTCGTCCCCGGCCACGACGACGGAGCGCTCCGCGTTGACGGCCGCGATCTCGAGCCCCTCCGGCAGGACCTCCAGCACCTCGGCCTCGGTCGCCTGCACCGCGATCATCACGCCGCCCTCCGGCAGCTCGCCCATCAGGCGGCCGCGCGCGCTGACCAGCTTCGCAGCGTCCTGCAGGGAAAGCACCCCCGCGCAGTGCGCCGCCGCGAGGTCGCCGATCGAGTGGCCGATCAGGTGGTCTGGCTTCAGCCCGTGCCACTCGGCGAGGCGGAAGAGGGCGACCTCGAGGGCAAAGAGGGAGGTCTGGGTGTACTGGGTCTGCTGCAGCAGCTGCTCGTCCT
Source organism: Thermoleophilaceae bacterium (assembly GCA_036386455.1). Taxonomy (GTDB): domain Bacteria; phylum Actinomycetota; class Thermoleophilia; order Solirubrobacterales; family Thermoleophilaceae; genus AC-37. The sequence goes on along the minus strand of DASVVS010000046.1, from coordinate 2,311 downwards.
CGAAGACCTTCCGGTCGAGACCGAGCGCTTCCAGCGCCTCGTCGAAGGCCTTCGCGAACACCGGCGAGGTCTCGTGGAGCTCGCTGCCCATCCCGGCCCGCTGCGCGCCCTGCCCGGTGAACATGAAGACCGTCTTGCGATCCTCGGCCCGGCCGCGCACCACGTCATTGCCGATCCTCACCGCGCGGTGTTCGAGCTGCGCCCGGCGAGCGAGGGTGTACGCCGCCTCCGGGCCGAGATCCCATTCGAGCTGCGCATCGAGGGCGGCCTCCGTCTTGGCGGAGAAGACGAGCGGGGCGACGGCCGGCGGCTCGGTCTCCGCCTCCGGCTCGCCCTCCTCGATGATCACGTGCGCGTTCGTGCCGCTCACGCCGAACGACGAGATGCCCGCGCGCCGCTCCGAGCCCGTCCACTCGCGCTCCTCCAGCAGCAGCTCGACCTCGCCCGCCTCCCAGTCCACGTGCGGCGTCGGCTCCTCCACGTGCAGCGTTCGCGGCAGCAGGCCGTGCCGCATCGCCATCACCATCTTGATCAGCCCGCCGACCCCCGCGGCGGCCGACGCGTGGCCCAGGTTCGACTTGATCGACCCGATCCACAGCGGGTCGCGCCCGTCGCGCTCCTGGCCGTAGGTCGCGATCAGCGCCTGCGCCTCGATCGGGTCGCCGAGCGTCGTGCCGGTGCCGTGCGCCTCGACCACGTCCACGTCCGCCGGCTCGAGTCCCGCGTTGGCCAGCGCCTGGCGGATCACGCGCTCCTGCGACGGCCCGTTCGGCGCGGTCAGCCCGTTGGAGGCGCCGTCCTGGTTGAGCGCGCTGCCGCGCACGATCGCCTGGACGGCGTGCCCGTTGCGCCGCGCGTCGGAGAGGCGTTCGAGCACGAGCATGCCGATGCCCTCGGACCAGATCGTCCCGTCGGCGCTCGCGGAGAACGACTTGGCCCGGCCGTCCGGCGCGATCCCGCGCTGGCGGCTGAAGTCGATGAACATGCCGGGCGTGGCCATGATCGTCGCGCCGCACGCGAGCGCCATCGTGCACTCCCCGCCGCGCAGCGCCTGGCAGGCCAGGTGGAGCGCGACGAGCGACGAGGAGCACGCCGTGTCGACCGTGAACGTCGGCCCCTCCAACCCGTACGCGTAGGCGATCCGCCCGGAGCCGACGCTCGTCGAGCTGCCCGTGAGGATCACGCCCTCGAGGTCGGACGGCGCGCCCGGCCCGGTGTTGATCGGGCCGTAGCCCTGGTTGCTGATCCCCGCGTACACGCCGGTCTGGGTCCCGCGGAGCGCGGCCGGATCCAGGCCGGCGTCCTCGAACGCCTCCCACGCGGCCTCGAGCAGGAGCCGCTGCTGCGGGTCCATCGCCAGCGCCTCGCGCGGGCTGATGCCGAAGAAGTCCGAGTCGAACTCGGCCGCGTCCAGGATGAAGCCGCCCTCGCGCGCGTACGTGGTGCCGGGGTGCTCGGGGTCGGAGTCGAACAGGCGGTCGAGGTCCCAGCCGCGGTCGGTGGGGAAGGGCGAGATCGCGTCGGTGCCGGACTCCACGAGCCGCCAGAGGTCGTCGGGCGAGCGGACGCCGCCCGGGTAGCGGCAGGCCATGCCGACGATCGCGATCGGCTCGTCGGCCCGCGTGCGGGCGGCGCGCACCGCGGGCTTGGCGGCGCTCTCGCCCTCGACCTGCGAGCGCAGGTACGTCGCGACCCCCGCCGGGTTGGGGTAGTCGAACACCAGGGTGGAGGGGAGCCGCACGCCTGTCGCTTGCATCAGGCGGTTGCGCAGCTCGACGGCGCCGAGCGAGTCGAAGCCCAGCTCCCGGAACGTCCGCTCCGGGTCGACCGCCTCGGGACCCGCGTGGCCGAGCACGCCGGCGACGTGCGTGCGCACCAGCTCCAGCACGACGCCCTCCCACTCGTCCTCCGGCAGCTCGGCGAGCCGCCGGCCGAGCGAGCCGCCGTCCGCGCGCGAGCGCTTGGCGGGCGCCTTCACGAGGCCGCTCAGCAGCGGCGGGAGAGTGCCCGTGCGGGCGCGGGCGGTGAGGGCGCCGGTGTCGAGCGTGACCGGCACGAGGGCCGCTTCCTCGCGCGACGTGGCGGCGTCGAACAGCGCGAGGCCCTGCTCCTCGCCGAGCGGCACGATGCCGGTGCGGCGCAGCCGCTCCACCTCGGAGTCGTCGAGCCGGCCGGTCATGCCGGCGGTCGACCACGGGCCCCAGGCGAGCGAGGTTGCCCGCCCGCCCTCGGCACGGCGCGCCTGGGCGAGCGCGTCGAGGTACGCGTTGGCGGCGGCGTAGTTGCCCTGGCCGGGGTTGCCGAAGGTGGC
>DASVVS010000045.1:0-7267 GCA_036386455.1 Thermoleophilaceae bacterium | reverse complement strand
CGGTAGGTGCCGCCGCCGATGTCCTCCTCGGGCGCGTGGCCGTCGGCGGTCACGTCGAGCACGAGCTCGGCCTCCTCCAGCGCCCGGCGCACCTCGGCGGGATCGGCGTAGCGGGAGGAGATGCCCACCAGCGCCTGGCGCCCCAGCCGCTGCGCCACGCGGCGGGCGTCGTCGAGCGACCCCGGCAGCAGCGCATAGACGCGCGTGCCGATCGCCTGAACGAGGGCGTCGGGGCGCTCGTCGGCCACCACCGCGATCAGCCGGCCGGCCGAGCGCTCGCCCGGGTCGGCGCAGAGCCCGACGGCGCCCTCCGACAGATCGCAGCCCATCCGCCCGGCGCGGCGCACCACGTCGGCGGGGTCGAGGTCGTCGCGGCGCAGCAGCTCCTCGAGCAGCGAGCCGCGCAGGGACTGCTCCGTCTCGTCGCGCGCCTCGGCAACGGCCACCTCGGTGATCGCGGCCATCGCGGCCATGTGCAGGTACTCGCCGGCGTCCGGCCGCCCCGGCCCCAGCATCAGCACCGCCCCGAGCTGGCGCCCGGCGGAGGCGATCGGCTCCTCGGCCACCACATCGAGCGGGCAGTCGGGCGCCGCGCCCTCGAGCCGCTCGGCCACGTAGCGCTCCAGCCGCGCGTCGCGGCTCGCGAGCGGTCCGAGTCGCGGGACCACCACGGCCACCGGCGCACCCACGTACTCGGTGGTGATCTCGGCGATGCGCGCCAGCCCGTCCCCTGCCAGCACGGCGCCCACCATCTCCAGGTGGGCGCCGCGCGGCGAGGGGGGATTCAGGTCGCCGCGTGCTGCCGCGGGACCTGCTGCCATCAGGCGGAGACGCCCTGCTCGTGGGCCTGCAGGACCTCCTCACCGGACTCGCCGGTGCGGATCCGGATCGCGTCCTCGACCGGGAGCAGGAAGATCTTCCCGTCCCCGACCGAGCCCGTCCGGGCGTACTTCAGGATCGTCTCCGTGACGAGCCCGACCGCGGTGTCCTCCACCACGCACTCCAGCTTCAGCTTCGGCCGGAGGTGGATGGCGATCTCGGCACCGCGATAGTGCTCGGTGATGCCCTTCTGCCTGCCCGATCCCTTCACCTCGCTGATCGAGAGGCTCGGGAACCCGGCGTCGAGCAGGTCCTGGCGGATCGGCTCGAACGCCTCGTGACGGATATAGGCGACGACCATCTTCATGCGCCCACACCTCCTGCGGCCGGAGCATCCGCTCTCATGGCGGTCACCGGGCTGGCCGATCCGCCGGCGTACGCCGGAGCGGCGGGGCCCGTCGAGGCCGCACCGATCTCAGGCGCCGGGATGAACTGCTCGGGATAGCCGTACATCCCGTGCTCGACGATGTCGAGGCCGGCGTCCTCTTCCTCCTCCGTGACCCGCAGCCCGATGGTCGCCTTGATGGCGGCGAACGTCGCGATGCTGAGCAGGAACACGAAGCCGAACACCGTCACGACGCCGAGCGCCTGGGTGCCGAGCTGGTCGAACGAGCCGTTGTACACGAGCCCGGGCTTGCCGAACGCGTTGTACGCCGCGAGGTCCGGGCTGCTGAAGATGCCGCAGGCCAGGGTTCCCCAGATGCCCGCGAGACCGTGGGCCGAGAGAGCGCCCACCGGGTCGTCGAGCTTCTTGTCGATGGTGATCACGCCCGCCACGACGATGAGACCGGCGACCAGGCCGATCGGGATCGCGGCCCACGCCTCGACGTAGCCGGACGGCGCGGTGATGCCGACCAGGCCGGCGATCATGCCGTTGCCGACCATGCCGATGTCGATCGTCCGCTGGAACAGCGTGGTCGTGATGAACGCGCCGAGCACACCGGCGGCGGCACCGAGCATCGTGACCATCGCGACCTCCGCGAAGCGGGAGTCGGTCGCGTTCAGCGTCGAGCCGGCGTTGAAGCCGAACCAGCCGATGAACAGGATGATGATCCCGAGGCCCACGAGCGGCATGGAGTGCCCGGGGATCGCCCGGGGCTTGCCGTCGGGGCCGTACTTGCCCTTGCGCGGGCCGAGCAGGAGCAGAGCCGCGAGCGCGCCGGTCGCACCGATGAGGTGGACCGCCGTCGAGCCGGCGAAGTCCTGCATGCCCAGGTTCGACTGCAGCCAGCCGCCGCCGAAGACCCAGTGCGAGCCGATCGGGTAGATGACCGCCGCGAACACGACCGCGTACACGACGTAGGCCGAGTACTTGATCCGCTCGAGCGTGGTGCCCCAGACGATCGCCAGGGAGACCGCGCAGAACGCGAACTGGAAGAGCCACTTCGACTCGATAGTGGCGTCCGAGAGACCGAGGCCGCTCGGGAAGAACGCCTCCTGCGGATCGCCGAAGTCCTGGAGCAGGAACCCGGTCGTGCCGATCAGGTCGCCCTCGCTCCCGCCGGTCCCGAACGCGAAGGCGAAGCCGCACGCGTAGTACGCGATCGCCGCGATCGAGAGGTTGGTGAGGATCTTCGCGATCCCCGTGCCCGCGTTCTTCGCCCGCGAGAAGCCGATCTCGAGCAGCGCAAACCCGGCCTGCATGAACAGGACCAGGACGGCCGCCACGAGGACCCACATCGTGTTGAGCGGCACCGTGTCGCCGAGCACCTCGTTACCCGCCGCTTCCAGCGAGTCCGCGTAAGCGACCCCTGGGACGGCGAGCAACGCGAGCAGGGCGAGCGGGACCAGAACCGCTCGGAGAGCCCGTCGTCTCATGTTGGTGTTGCCTCCTGTCATGCCCTCGCCGTCGGCGGCTGCGGGCGTAGTTCGATGACGTTGCAGCCACCGTATGGACGGGTTGTCCAACCGTCGTTAGACAGGTGTCGGAAATCTGCCCCGGCCCGTTCGCCCGGTTGTCGAAGGGCCGCTCCGGAAGCGAGATTGCGTCATGATCCGCGGATGAAGCGCGCGCTGATCGCGATTCTCGTCACCGTTCTGGTGTACGCCCCGAGCGCGATCGCGCTCCCCGAGCCGCCCGCCGAGAAGTCCGACAACGTGAGCTGGCTGGCCACGCTCGACGAGCCGGCCGGGATCTCGGCGCGCTTCCGCGGGAGCGAGATGTACGTCTCGACGCTGCGCGGGCTCTCCGTGTACGACGTGTCGAAGCCCGAGACGCCGCAGAAGATCGGGTCGCTCGCGCTGCCGCACTTCGAGAACGAGGACGTGGACCTGGCCGGCGACGTCCTCCTGATCTCGAACGATCCCTCGGAGGGCAAGGGGGTCCTCTACGTGATCTCGATCAAGGACCCGCGCAATCCCACGATCCTGTCGACCTTCGACACCGGCACGATCTTCGGGTCGGAGGGCGAGGTGTTCTTCGGCACGCCCACGCGCGGCACCGGCCACACGGCGAGCTGCATCCAGAGCTGCCGCTACGTGTACCTGGCGGGCACCGCGTCCGGTATCGACGTCGTGGACCTGACCGACCCGCGGGCGCCGAAGTTCGCGGGCAACTTCCGGGCCGACGAGGCGACCGGCGGGCTCGCCTCGCACGACGTCCAGGTGGACTCCGAGGGGCTCGCGTGGATCGTGGGCGGCGGCGGTACGGCGTCCTACGACGTGACCGATCCGAAGAAGCCCAAGCTCGTGCACCGCACCAACGACCAGGGCAAGAGCAAGTACGGCGTGGAGCCGACCGACGGCAAGGCGCTCAACGACTTCATCCACCACAACTCGCTCCGGCTGAACAACTCGTCGCTCCTGACGGCTCCGCCCGGGAGCGACCCGGCCGCCGAGTCGAGCGTGGTGGTCGTGACCGAGGAGGACTACAACCGCCCGACCTGCGACGGCGCCGGCCAGGTCGAGACCTGGCAGATCGGGGAGGACAAGGTGCTGCGGCCGCTCGACGACTACGTCGTGCCCGTGGACCCGTCGAAGGCGTCGCTCTGCTCGGCGCACTACTTCGACGAGCGCTCCGGCCTCATCGCGCAGGGCTGGTACGAGGCCGGCACGCGCTTCCTCGACGTCTCCAACCCGAGCGACATCCGGCCGGTCGGCTTCTGGGTCCCGGCCAAGAACATGACGTGGTCGGTCTACTACCCGCCGACCGATCCGAGCGGCGAGATCGTCTACTCGCTCGACCACGCCCGCGGGATCGACGTGGTGCGGATCGCGCGGTCGAGGCCCGCGGCGCGCGTGGAGCCGCCGCCGGGGCAGCCGCCGAGCTCCTCCTCGGGCGGGGCGCGGCCGAACGTGCGCGTGGCGATCGACGACCGGGTGAAGAGCGTGCGCCGCGGCCGGCGCGTGCTCTACCGGATGACGGTCACCAACTCGTCGAGCACGCGCGCGCGGGCGATCAAGGCGTCGGCCACGCTGCCGCGGGCGCTCGGGCGGGTGCGCGGCGGAAGCCTCTCGCGGGGCGTGGTGAGCTTCGGAACCAAGTACGTGAGCCCGGGCCGCTCGCGCACGTTCCTCTTCTCCGCCCAGGTGGGCCGCAAGGCCGCCGGGAAGACGGTCGAGGTGCCGGCGCGCGTGTCCGCGAGCGACGACGTCGATCCGCGCGACAACTACGCGGTCGACCGCGACCGGCTGCTGCCGGCCGCGAAGCGGAAGGGGACGAGGAAAGCCGCCGCCACTCCTTACGACGCCGCCGCGCCCGAGAACGCTCGCCAGGAGGCGCGCATCACCGCGCGTACCTCCTCCATGCCGAACGCCGAGCCGCTCGCCCTGCCGGCGTCGTCCGGGCGCGCGTGGGTCGCCACCTTCGGGCAGCTCTGCCGCGTCCCGGCCGGCTAGGGCGCGATCGCGATCCGCGCCGAGCGCGCGGTGGACAGCTTCGGGGTGCGGACCGTCACGGTGCGCGCCGCCTCGTCGTAGCTCCAGCCGGCGACTCGCCGCCCGTCGATCGTCACAGCACGCGGGCGCGCGACGCCGATCAGCCTCACCTCCCACCCCCGGCTCGAGCGCTTCCCGGGGAACGACCCGCGTGAGCGCCCGATCGCGATCGTGGCGCCGCGCCGCCCGCGGTCCCGGTGCACGAGCGGCGTGAAGGCGTACTCGCCGCGGCGGAAGGCGCGCCCGTCGCCGGCGTCCTCGTACAGCCGCGAGGCGTCGTCGCCGCCGGCGCGCACGTCGAGCAGCAGCCGCTTGGGGGCGCCCGCCGCCTCGTTGGGCCGGTACGGCTGACGCACCACCACGCTGCCCGCGCGCGCGAACACCGGCATGCGCGCGAGCGGCACGCTGAGTTGCTTCACGGCCGGACCGCGGTGGCGCTCGCCGGTGAACGAGTCGACCCATTCCCCGGGCGGGAACCAGACCGCCTTGACCGCGGGGTCGCCGGGCGTGCCGACCGGCGCCACGAGCAGGTCGTCGCCGAGCATGTACTGGCGGTCGTGCGTGTACGCGTCGCCGTGCTCGGGCCAGCGCAGGTACATGCCGCGCGCCATCGGCAGCCCGGTGTCGTGCGCCTCGCGCGCGAGCGTGTAGAGGAGCGGGACGAGCGAGCCCCGCAGCCGGAGCAGGTCGGCGGCGATCCGCGCCGTCTCACCCGTGTACTCCCAGGGCAGCCGGTCGCCGTGGTTCGAGTGAAGCCGGTCGATCGGGCCGAACGCGCCGGCCTGGAGCCAGCGCACGTACATGTCGTCGGCCAGATGCTTGCCCTTGAAGCTGCCGACGTCGTGGCTCACGTACGGGATCCCGAGGTTGCCCTCGGCGACCGTGAGGCGGCTCTGGAAGTCGAGGTTCTCCCAGGTCGCCGCCGTGTCGCCGGTGAAGTGGATCGTCTGGCGGTGCTCGGCGAACGCGCCCGGCTCCTGCCGGCCGAAGTAGGCCCAGTACGAGGAGCCGATCCGCGAGAAGGCCGGCCAGCGGCTTCCGCGGGCGCGGCTGCGGCGCTCGTACAGCCGGTTGATCCAGGTGTCCTCGGTCAGGCCGGGCGCGCGGGCGCGCGACTCGTCGCAGCACCAGTCGAGCCACCAGAAGTCGATGCCGTCGCGCTCGAACGGCGCGTGCAGCGCCCAGTAGGCGTCGAGGTGCCTCGGGTTCGCCCAGTCGAACACGGCGCACTCGCCCGGGTCGGCCATGAAGTACCCGCACGAGACCCGGTTCGCGGGGATCAGCCCGCCGGAGCGCTGCTGGGCCTCGGCCCAGCGCGGGTCCTGCTCGCCGATCGACGGGTGCACGTTCAGGTAGGTCGCGAGGCCGCGTGCGTGCAGCCAGTCGACGAACGCCTTCGGATCGGGGTAGAGGTCGCGGTTCCACTCCCAGCCGTTCCACGAGTACGGGTAGCCGGGGTCGCGGCCGACCACGTTGTTCGCGATCGCCCCGAAGCGGCCGGTCGGGGCCTTGAAGTCGGTGTCGAGGCCGAGCACGTCGAGCGGGATCCGCTCCGCGCCGAAGCGCTCGACGATCGCCTGGAGGTCGGCGGCGCCGTACGGCCACCAGCGCGAGAACCAGTTGCCGAACGCGCGGCGCGGGAGCAGCGGGGCGGAGCCGGCGAGCCTGCGCAGGTCGGTGAGCCCCGCCGCGTAGTCGAGCCCGTAGCCGAACAGGTAGCCGTCCTGGTAGGCGCCGGAGCGCTGCGGCCGCGGCTCGAAGCCGGGATCGCCCGAGGTGAGGATCGGCGAGCGGCTGTCGTCGAGCAGGTGGAAGCCGTCGCGCGAGAGCAGCCCGTCGGCCAGCGGCACCGGACGCTCCTGGTCGTCCATCCCGCGCGTCCAGCCGCCGAGGTTGCCGGAGGTGCGCGGCGCGGGATCCGGGTCGGGGTTGGGCGGCGCCTGCGTGCGCGACGGCGGGTTGGGCGGCTCCGGCGGCGGGCCGGGCGGTGGCGGGAAGCGCGGGTGCACGCGCACGGCGCGGCCGCCGCGGCGGACGACCGCCACGAGGTTCGCCGTCGTGAACGGACCCGAGCCGCGGCGGTAGCGGAGAGTCATGCGGCCCGTGCGGATCACGCGCACGCCGTTCTCCACGGACGTCTTGAACCGCGCCCTCAGACGCCGGTTGGTGGCCGTCATGGTGGTGCGGTCCTCGAAGCGTCCGTCCGCGGCGTACTCGAGCCGGATCAGCGTGGGCGTGAGGACCTGGAAGCGGGCCGCGCCGTCGGTGACGGTGGCCGCATTCGCAATCCCGGGCACCATGAGCGCTGCGAGCGTCACGAGGATGCCCCAGCGCGCCCCCCTGGACATGGCGGGCAGCCTACCTGCGCGGCGGTCGCGTCAGCGCAGCAGCTTCAGGCTCTTCGTGCGCGTGGGCGCGCCCGGGATCGCCATCTCGGCGCGGGCGCTCACGTTCTTCTTGGCCTTCTGCAGCCGCTGCTTGCCGGCCTTCGTCACGCGCGCGGTGAGGGTCA
>DASVVS010000044.1:0-2379 GCA_036386455.1 Thermoleophilaceae bacterium | reverse complement strand
GCTTGCGGTCGCGATCGGGGCGTTCGCCGCGTCGCCCGCGTCGGCGCGCGACTGGGAGTTCGCGGCCACCGACGGAACCAAGTGCACGCTCACGACCACGCACTCGGCGCCGTACGAGCCGGGCGGAACGGTCGCCCTGAGTTACCGGGCGAGCGCGCGCTGCAACGTCGCGATGGCGGCGATCTGGGTCATCTCGAGCGTGAAGGGGGCGGACGGCGGCTGGTGGGACGGGGGCTACCCGAGCTTCTGCAACGGACGCATAAGGTGCGAGGCGAACGCGTCGTACTCGCATGGCGGCACGGCGACGGGCGTGCAGCCGCAGCAGTTCACGCACAACTCGTACGTGGAGCTGGTCCTCCCCGCGCCCGCGTCGCCCGAGAAGTTCTGGTTCCAGATGCCCCTGCTCGAGCAGCGCCGCGACGGCGAGGTCGGAGCGCTCGACTGCCTGCCCGGCGGCAGGTCGGTCCGCTGCAACATCCACGAGTCGTTCGGGCCGGGGTAGGGGGCCTCTGATGAGGAAGGTCGGAGTTCTGGTCGTGCTGGCGGGGGCGCTCGCGCTGGCGCCGCCGGCGAGCGCCGGGAAGTACAGGTTCCTCGGCAGCGACGGGACGGACTGCGTGGTGAGCACAGCCCCGTCGAAGGCGCCGGAGGCGGACGGCCAGCTGACGGTCCACGTGCGTGTGTCGATCAGCTGCGACCGGGGGTTGTACTCGTACAACTTCGGAGTCGTGGTTGAGGGGAAGGCCGGGTACCCGATGTGGGACCCCAGGGCGTTCGGGTGGTGCAACATCCACAGGGAGCCCAACGTCCCCTGCGACTCATGGCCTCACGAGGTCCAGGGGAGCGTCGCGGACCTGCCGAGCGACGACTACAAGCAGGTCACACGGGTGCACTTCCTACTTCCGCCGAACGTACTGCCGGCGTGGGCCGTGGTGCCGATGCACCAGGCCCGAATGGAGGTCCCACGCGATCCCTTTTCCGTGCGCGGCGGTTGCTATCCCGGCGACTACGAGGTCCGCTGCTACTTCGCGGAAGACGTGCCCTAGGTGTAGTTAACGAGCACGTTGGTTCATCCGGGCCCCCTTGGAGGCTGAGAGCTGCCAAGCGACTCAGTCCCAAGGAGGACACCCGGATGAAGCTTCACGCTAACGCCGCCCTCAGCCTGAACAAGCGCCGCCTGCTCTGCCGGCGCGTCGTCGACGAGCGGTGGACGCTGACGCAGGCGGCCGCGGCCGCCGAAGTCAGCGTCCGCTGTGCCCGCAAGTGGGTGGTCCGCTACCGCCAGGCGGGGGAGCCCGGCCTGCTCGACCGCAGCTCGGCTCCGAAGTCGGTGGCCAACCGCACCCCCGAAGAGCGGGTCGAGGCGATCGCCGCGCTCAGGCGGCTGCGCTTTACGGCCCCCGACCTGGCCGAGCTCTTCGGCATGCCGCTCTCGACCGTCTCGGGGATCCTGGCCCGGATCGGAATGGGCCGACTCGGCCGGCTCGGGCTCGAGCCCGTCCGCCGCTACGAGCGCGCGCGCCCGGGCGAGCTCGTCCACCTCGACGTCAAGAAGCTCGGCCGGATCGAGCGCGGCGCCGGCAAGCGGATCACCGGCGTCAAGCGCAATCCGAAGCGAACGCGCGTCGACGCCGCCGGCGTCGAGCGCAAGCTGATCGGCTGGGAGTTCGTCCACGTCGCGATCGACGACTGCACGCGGCTCGCCTACGCCGAGGTGCTCGGCGACGAGAAGGCGACGACGGCGATCGCCTTTCTGCGCCGCGCGGTGGATTTCTTCCGCCGCCACGGCGTCCGAGTCGAGCGCCTGCTGACCGACAACGGGTCGGCCTACCGCTCGAGCGTGCATGCGCTCGCCTGCCGCGCGCTCGGGATCCGCCACCTGCGCACCCGTCCCTACCGCCCGCAGACCAACGGCAAGGCCGAGCGCTTCATCCGGACGATGCTCGGCGGCTGGGCCTACGGCGCGATCTACCGGACGAGCTCGGAGCGAACCGCCGCCCTTGACGGCTGGCTCTGGCACTACAACCATCAGCGACGACACTCGGCTCTCGGCTACAAGCCGCCGGTCGCTCGGCTCGCCGAGCGGACCAACGTGCTCGGGACTTACACCTAGGACGGAGCGCCGCCTCAGGCGGGCCGCAGCGCGTCGCGCGCCACGAAGCCGAGGAAGCCGTCTGCCTCGTCCGCGGTGAGCTCGAGCGTGCTGTGCTCGAGGATCAGGACCCGATCCTCGGCCATGCCGTCGCGCACGGGGAAGAGGCAGAGGTCGCCGCAGCCGTCGTCGGAGAACGCGACGTGGCCGGGCGGGAGCGGCGGCGGCCCCTGGTTGCGGGGCAGGTACAGATCGCTCCCGGCGTCCGCCGAGTAGATCGAGGCGAA
>DASVVS010000043.1:0-13183 GCA_036386455.1 Thermoleophilaceae bacterium | reverse complement strand
CGGGTTCGAGGTGGAGACCTCGATGAACATCTCCGCGGCGCGCGCGGGGCTCACGGTCGCGGAGGTGCCGAGCTACGAGCTGGCGCGCGTGTACGGCACGAGCAACCTGCGCACGGTGCGCGACGGCCTGCGCGTGCTGGGCGCGATCGTCGGCGAGCGGGCGAGGCCGCGGGGGGGCGCCGTGGGGAGCGCGCGGAATGCGGCGGACGTCCGGCCGGCGGACCCGCCGGCGCCGGTCCCGCGCGCGAGCACGCGAAGGTTCGCGCGCGGCGCGCGGATCAGCGTCGTGATCTGTGCGCACACCCTCGACCGCTGGCACGAGCTGACGGCATCGGTGGCCTCGGTGCTCGGCCAGACGCGGCCGGCTCACGAGGTGATCGTCGTGGTCGACCACGACGAGGCGCTGCTCGAGCGAGCGCGCGCGGCGCTGCCCGCGCGCGTGCGCGTGGTGCACAACGAAGGGGCGCCGGGCCTCTCGGACGCGCGCAACACGGGTATCCGGCACGCCGCCGGCGACGTGGTCGCCTTCATCGACGACGACGCCCGCGCGGACCGCGACTGGCTCGAGGCTCACGCGCAAGCGCATGAGGACCCGCACGTGCTCGGCGTCGGCGGCGCGGTCGAGCCGGCGTGGGCGGAGCGGCCGCCCGCGTGGATGCCGCCCGAGCTCCTCTGGACCGTGGGGTGCAGCTACCGCGGCCTCCCGACCGGCGTCGCGCCGCTGCGCGCGGCCATCGGGGCGAACATGTCGTACAAGCGCGACGTCCTGACCGCCACCGGAGGGTTCGCCGAGGAGTTCGGCCGCCTGCGAGGCCTGCCGATGAGCTGCGAGGACACGGAGTTCGCGATCAGGGCCCAGCGCGAGCACCCGGGCCGCGTCGTGATGTTCGCCCCCGACGCGCGCGTGGAGCACGTGGTGCCCCCGGCGCGGACCACCTTGAGGTACCTCCGCTGGCGCTGCTGGACCGAGGGTCGCGCGAAGGCCGAGCTGAGCCGGCTGGCGGGGACGGGCGCGAGCCTCTCCGACGAGCGCCGCTACGTCGCGCGCGTGCTGCCCGCGGCGTTCGCGCGCGGCCTGCTCGATGCGGCGCGCGGCGACCGCGACGGCCTGGCGCGCGCAGCCGCGATCGTCGCGGCGCTCTCCCTGACGGCCGCCGGCTACGCGTTCGGGACCGCCGCGCGACGCCCGCCGAAGCGTGAGAACTGGTCGTGAGATGGCGGCGGCGGCGACGGTTCACGCACTGGGGCGCGGTCGCCGCCGTGGCGGCCGTCGCGGCTGCGCTGCCGTTCCTGGGCGGGTGGGCCGAGGCGGACCGCCAGCAGGCTCCGCGGGCGGCGGCGCCGGCCGCGGAGCCCGCGCCCGCGGAGCCGAAGGCGCAGCCGAGGCCCGGCCGTTCCAGCCCAGGTCCGCCTCGCCGCCCCCGCCCGGACACGGGGCTGCCGAAGCGCGTCGCGATCGGCGCCTTCATCCCCGGCGGGACTCAGAGGCCGTCGCTGATCGAGCGCTACGCCCGTCACACCGGGCGGCCCCCGGCGATCCTCCTCTACTTCCGCACCTGGCGCCGCGGCCGGGTGTTCGACCGGCTGACGCTCCGCCGCGTCGCGGCGGCGCGCGCGGTGCCGCTCGTCACCTGGGAGCCGTCGAACGCGCCGCTGCGCGACATCGCCAAGGGCCGCTACGACGCCTACCTTCGCTCGTCCGCCCGCGACGCGGCGCGCTGGACCGGGCCGATCATGGTCCGGTTCGCCCACGAGATGAACGGCGACTGGTACTCGTGGGGATCGCACGCGAACTCGCCGCGCACGTTCGTCCGCGCCTGGCGCCGGCTCGTCCGGATCTTCCGCCAGGAGGGGGCGCTGAACGTGCGCTTCGTCTGGACGCCGAACGCCGAATCGGGGCAGCTGCGCCTGATACGGCGCCTGTACCCCGGCGACAAGTGGGTCGACTGGGTCGGCCTGAGCGGCTTCAGCTGGGGCGGCCCCTGGGACTGGGTCGGCCCGCGCGACATCTTCCGGCCGACCTACCGCGCGATCACGCGCATGACCAAGAGGCCGTTCATGATCGCCGAGACCGGCGCCGGCGAGCTGGGCGGCGACAAGGCCGAGTGGATCCGGTGGATGTTCAGGGACGACCTTCCCCGGATGCGCCGCATCCGCGCGGTCGTGTGGTTCAACGGCCGGGAGAAATGGGCGGATTTCGATGTGGAGAGCTCCCGTGAGTCGCTGCGCGCGTTTCGCACAGCGGTGGCCGCGCCGCGGTACTCGGGGACAGCCGCAGATGTCGAGCTAGGAGGATGAGACGTATGACCCGCAGCAGGAGATGGTCGATCGGAGCGGTGGCCGCACTGGCGACGCTCGCGGCACTCGGGACGAGCGGCTCGGTCGCTCACCCCGGCGAGGAGCCACCGCCGCCGCCGACTCCCAACGCCGACGGGAGGTACCTGCCCGACCTCGTGCAGATCCTGCCGCCGCGCGTGGGCGTGGCCTTCCGCAGCTCGAGCATCGGCCGCCGGACGCTGCTCACGTTCTCGTCCGCGATGGAGAACCACGGGGCCGGGCCGCTCATCGTCCGGACCGCGAGCGGCAACGCCCCCGATGGGACCCTCACGGCGAACCAGCTCGTCTCACGCAGCGACGGCCGGCGCGAGCGGCTCGCGCCGGCGCTCCGGCTGCGGTACGTGCGGGGCGGCGGGCACAGCCACTTCCACCTCCAGGACTTCGCACGCTACGAGCTGCGCACCGTGGGAGGGGAGTCGCTCCGCCGCGATCGCAAGACGGGCTTCTGCCTGGGCGACCGCTACGACTACACCGGCTCGGCACGAATCGCCGGCGAGCCCGCGCGCGCGATCTACAGGAGTCAGTGCGGCCGCGACCGCCCCACGCTCACGGCGCTCACCGAGGGCATCTCCGTCGGGTTCGGCGACATCTATCCCGCGCGCGTGGAGGGGCAGTACATCGACGTCACCGGCCTGCCCAGCGGCCGCTACGTCCTGGTGCTGCGCACCGACCCCGAGAACCTGCTGCTCGACATGCACGACGACAACGACGCCTCGTCGGTGCTCGTCAAGCTCGTGCAGGGCTCGCGGCCGCACGCGCGGATCCTGTCGTGGTGCAGCGGAAGGGTGAGCTGCCCCACGCCGGGGGTGCACGGCAGGCGCTAGCCGCGCAGGGTCACCCGGCGGGCCTGCCCGGACCGGCAGCCGCCGCTCACCGTGAGCGTCATGCGGGTCGCGACGCTCGAGCGGACGGCGAGGCCGGTGCGGGCCCAGCCGGGGAGCCCGATGCGGACCGCGCTGCGGCGCCCGTTCCAGAGCTCGACGCGGGCCGTGCCCAGCGTGCGCCGGGAGCCGACGTGCTTGACCGTGACGCGGCCGCGGCACTCCCGCGAGCCCGTACCGGTGCAGCGGATCGGCACGTCGATCGTCCACATGCGGGTCTTTCGCAGGCTGCTGCGCGGGTGGATCCCGCAGCGGAGTCTCGCGCCGCCGCTGGGCTGCGTGGCCGGAGGCTTCGGCTCGGCGGGCGGCGGCGGGGGGGCCGGGTCGTCCGCCGCGGCCGATCCGCCCAGCCGGAACAGCCCGGCGGCGTCGAGGTCGAAGAGGGGGTCGCTCAGGGCGGAGCGGAATGCGGAGAGCGACGCGGGCGAGCTGTCCACGCGCCAGTCGCCGCCGTCCTGCACGTTGTCGAAGTAGACGAGCGCGCGCATCTGCGGGTAGCGGGCCGCGACGCCGCGCGAGAGGGCGTGGCGGACCCATGCCGGCTTGTCGCCGCCGGCCTGGTTGGAGCCGAACTCGGTGATGATCAGCGGCTTGCGGCTGAGGCCGGTGATCGAGCGGTACGAGCTGTCGAAGACCTGCTCGAACGACTCCCAGTTGTTCCACTTCGCGCCCCAGTTGTAGCCGTCGAGTCCGAGGAAGTCGACGTACTCGTCGCCGGGCCAGAACGAGGTGAAGCTCCCGGTGTTCGGCGCCCAGACGAACTTCACGTTGCTGACGTTCTCGTTTCTGAACAGCCGCACGACGTGACGCCAGGCGGCGATGTAGTCGCCGGCGGTGTTGCCGTTCACGCCCTTGCCCCACGAGTACCAGTCGCCGTTCATCTCGTGGGCGAAGCGGACCAGGACCGGCTTGCCGAACGCGGCCGCCTGGCGGGCGGAGGTGCGCAGGTAGGCGTCGTCGTCGCCGCGCGCGATGCCGCGGAGCGAGCGCCCGTGCGGCTCCCAGGTGACGAGCGGGAGCCCGCCCGCGTCCGTCGCGACGGCGACGGTGCGTCCGAACGGCTCCTGCTGGAAGTTCTTGTACGTGTGCCAGATCGCGGCGCGCCGGCCGACCTGCGCGTTGAACGCGTCGATGACGGAGCGGTTGTCGGGGGCGCCGGGCGTGTAGGTGCCCCAGGCGATCGGCTTCTGGGCGTTCGCGTCGGCGGGAGACCCGGCGAGAAGGGACAGGGCGGCGGCTGCGGCGACGAGGGGGGCGGCGAGCTTCATGCCCCCGCTATCGGAAGATTCGTTGCAAAGTTCAACCCCCCCGGAACGGGTTAGGCTGAATTCGTGACGCCACGCGGCACCCAGATGGGGCGGCGCAGCGACGTACTGGCCCTCAGCTACCACGGCGTGAGCGACACCTGGCCGAGCCCGCTGGCGATCTCCCCGGCCCGGCTGCGCTGGCAGGTCGAGCGCCTGCTGCGCAAGGGCTGGCGGGCCACCACGTTCTCCGAGGCGGTCACCGCGCCGCCCCATCCGAAGACGCTGGCGGTCACGTTCGACGACGCGTACTCCTCCGTCGTGCGGCTCGGGCTCCCGATCCTGAGCGAGCTGGGGGTGCCGGCGACCGTGTTCGTGCCGACCGGGTTCGTCGGCGGCGGGCGGCCGTTCGTCTGGCCCGAGACCGAGCACTGGGTCCGGACCCCGCACGCGCCCGAGGTCGAGGGCATGTCGTGGCAGGACCTCGCCGTGCTGCGGGACGCGGGCTGGGAGGTGGGGGCGCATTCGGTCTCGCACGCCCGCCTGACCACGCTCGACGACGAGGCGCTCGCCGAGGAGCTCCGCGAGTCGAGGCGGGCGATCGAGGAGCGGCTGGGGGCCTGCCGCGCCGTCGCGTATCCCTACGCGGACGTGGACGAGCGCGTGGCCGCCGCGGCGGCGGCCACCGGCTACGAGGCGGGTGCCGCCGTGCTTCCGACGCGCCACCGCGGCGACCGGCTGCGGTTCCCGCGCGTGCCGATGACCCCGACGGAGACAAACCTGGGCCACCGGCTCCACATGAGCCGGGCGGTGCGGCGCCTCCAGGAGACCGGGCCCTGGCCCGCGGTTCAGCGAGCCAAGCGTGCGCTGATGCGCGAGCGGTGAAGCGCGTCGGCGAGGCAGCCGGCGCAGCCGAGGAGCTGGGCCCCGACGAACGCGACGCCGGCGCCCGCGAGGTCCATCGACGGGAGCAGTAGCCACGCCCCGGTGAGCGTCAGGATCGCCATGCCCATGCTGGCGACGGACGGGAAGCCGAGCCGGCCGATCGCGCGTTCCCTGGCGATGTAGAGGCCGGTGATCGCGTCGGGGATCGCCGAGGCCGTGAGCAGCAGCAGCAGCGCCTTGCCGTTGTCGGCGTACTCGGCCCCGAAGACGCGGAGGATCGGATCGGCGGCCGCGAAGAACACGATCATCAGCGGCACCACGAGGGCCGCCGAGATGCGCACCGCCGAGCGCGTCTGGTGGTCGAGCGCCTCGGGGTCGTGCGCGCCTTCGGCGAACAGCGCGGAGCCGACCGAGGAGGTCACGGTGAAGAACGCTCCGCCGAGGAGCCACGCGACGTAGAAGTAGGCCGTGTCGGCCGGGGTCAGGCGAGCGACGACGATCAGCGGGAGCAGGAACGTCGTGAGCAGGTAGCCGAGGGTGATGAAGTAGTTCCCGGCGAAGGCGCCCGCCATCGCGCGCACCTCCCGCCCGATGCCCGCCAGCGCCGGGCGGTAGCGCGTCTCGAGACGTGGCATGAGCATGCCGTAGACGACCACGATCGAGAGCGCGCAACCCGCGATCCACGCGACGAACACGCCGGTGGCGCTGTCGTCGCCGGCCACGACCAGCGCGACGACCACGAGCAGCTTCGCCACGCCGAACACGAGGTTGCGGGTGAACATGTGCTCGCTCCGGCGCTCGGCGATGAACAGGAAGTCGGCGATGATCGAGACGCTCCAGAGCACCACGCCCGCGACGAACAGCAGCGCGTGTGCCGCGTCGGCGTTGACCACCGTCAGGTCGTCCGAGAGCGCCGGGACGATCGCGAGCGCCGCGATCGCCCCGATGGCGAGGCCGGCCACGACCGCGGTGAGCACGCTGGCGGTGAGCGTGCGCGACCAGTCCTCGGGCGTCCGCCGCGACGGCAGCCGCTGCACCAGCGCCCTGCTGGTGCCCAGGTCGGCTATCGACGCGACGACGCTCATCGCCGCGATCAGCGCGCTGGCGATGCCGACCTCGTCGGCCTCGTACGTCCGCGCCACCACGAGCCAGAACACGTAGCCGAGGCCTGACGTGACCCCGGTGGTGAGCATGATGTAGACCGCGTTGCGCAGCAGCGACGAGCCCATGTAACCCTTGATGATGTACAGAGTGAGCCGAGCTTCCCACCTCCGGCCGCCGCCGGGGTTCACACCGATCCAGGTCGACCAGGTCGATCTCCGCCGGGGGTTGGATCCGATCGAGCCGCGCCGGGGGCCCGGCGGGCGCCCGTACGAGGTGGCGCGCGTGCTGGTCCGGGCGGGTGCGCGGCCGCTCGGCACGATCGACGTGGAGCTGCCAGCGGACGAGCGCGCGCTGGGCGCCGCTGTGGAGCGCGCGTTCGGCGCCGCTGTGCAGCGCGCGTTCGGCGCCGCTCCCGGTGGGTCCTCGCCCGCCTCCGCCGCGGCGCTTCCGCCCGCGAGCGTCGTGATACCCACCCGCAACCGCCCGGAGGCGCTCGCCCGCTCGCTCGCGGCGGTCCTCGCGTGCGACTACCCGGCGGACCGCCTCGAGGTGATCGTCGCCGACAACGTGCCGAGCGACGCCCGCACGCGCGAGCTCGTCCAGCGCGAGCACGGCGGCGACGACCGGGTCGGCTACGTCCTCGTCGAGCGGTCCGGCAGCGCCGCCGCGCGCAACGACGGAGCCGCGCGGGCGCGTGGCGAGATCGTGGCGTTCATCGACGACGACGCGATCGCGGACCGCCGCTGGCTGGCGGAGCTGGCCGGCGGGTTCGGCGTGGCCGAGGGCGTCGCGTGCGTGACCGGGCTGGTGATGCCCGCGGAGCTCGACACCTGGCCCCAGCAGCTGTTCCAGGAGTACGGCGGCTTCGGCGCGGGGTTCGAGGAGACCGTGTACGAGCGCGGGACGGGGGGAGCGAGCCCGCTCTTCCCCTTCAACCCGGGCGTGCTCGGCTCGGGCAACAACATCGCGTTCCGGCGGGCGGCGCTGCTCGAGCTCGGTGGCTACGACGAGGTGCTGGGGAACGGGACGCCGACGCGGGCGGGAGAGGACTGGGAGCTGATGCTGCGCGTGCTCCGCTGCCGCCGGACGGCCGTGTACCGGCCCTCCGCGATCGTGCACCATCCCGATCGCTGCGACTACGAGGCGCTGCGGGCGCAGCTCCACGACTACGGCGTCGGGCTCGGAGCGGCCGTCACCCGGACCGTGGCCCACGACCCCCGGGCCGCGCTCGAGCTCGCGCGGCGGCTGCCGCGAGCCGGCCATCACCTGCTCGCCGCAGGCTCGGCGAAGAACAGGCAGCGGACCGCCGGGTTCCCCCGGGACCTGCGCCGCGCGGAGCTCACCGGCCTCGCCCGCGGCCCGCTCGCGTACGTGCGCAGCCGCCGCGCGGCGAACCGCTAGCCGGTCGGCTCGTCCCTAGTCGGTCGGCTCGTCCCAGAGCGGCGGCTGGTCCGCCGGTGGCCCCGGGGCCCGCCGCCGCACGCCGTGCGGGGTGGCCGGCGGGAGCACCTTCGCGGGGAGGGCCTGCGTCTCGGCGGTCTCCTGGGAGGCGGGCGGAGCAGCCCCCACCCGCTCCTCCGGATCGGGCGGCGGCGCGGCGGGCCGCCCCGGCTCCGCCGCTCCGGGCGGCAGGTCGTCCGGCGGTCGCTTGGCCCGCTCGCGCAGCCCGGCGAGCAGCAGGATCGAGGCGCACACGAGCGCCAGCACGGTCTGGCCGAGCGGGCGGTCGACGATGCGGATGAAGATCAGGAACCCGGCCCACGCGCCCGCGGCGGCGATCACCGCGCCGTCGCCGAACGGCACGTGGAAGACCCTGCCCTCCGCGCGCTTGCGCAGCAGGAGCAGCACGCCGGCCCCGATCAGCACGATCGCGGCCTCCACGAACGAGAACGGCCCGAGCGTGGAGACGATCAGCAGGAGCGCGCCCACCGCGGCCACGCGCTGCTCGACGTTCAGCCGCCGCCAGGTCCCGGCGAGCGAGAGCTGCTGCGCCTCGGCGCGGCGGGCCTCGGCCTCAGAGGGGCTGGCGTCCGCCATAGCCCGCGTCGAGGTCGTGCCAGTAGCCGATCTCCTCCTCGCCCTCGATCCAGCACAGGTAGACCTCGCGCCCCTCGCGCAGGTGCGGGAAGTCCACGAGCCCGCGGTCGAGGTCGCGCAGCACGATCTGCTGCTCCTGGAGGTCGGCCAGCGCCGAGCGCATGTCGAGGAACGCCTCGGACACGTGGCGCCCCGGCTCGCCGCCGCCGTTCGTGGGCGCCGCCTCCGACAGCGCCTCGCGCACCTCCTCGTCGGTCAGCCGCTCGCGCGCCGAGCGCAGCCGCTCGATCCGCTCGGTCACCCAGCCGATCGCCGCGTTGGCCTCCTCCACGCTGAAGTGGCGCTGGTGCATCAGGCGGTCGCCGCGGCGCCCGCCGCGGCCCGCAGCCGCTCCTCGAGCAGCCGCGCGTCGGCGTCGGAGACCGTCCGCAGCTGCCCCTGGAAGGCCAGCGTCCAGTGCTCGCGCGGCCACTTGCGCACGTGCTCGAGCTCGTCCGCCAGCTCCTCGGCGGGCACGTGGTCCTCCTCGTCGAGCACCAGCTCGGGCTTCGTCTCGAAGCGCCACGGGTAGGGGTCCACCTTGCCCGGCTTGCCCGGCCAGATCTTCGAGCGGTCCTCGTACATCTCGCCGGTCACGCGCACGATCGCCGCCAGCGCCTTCACGCGCGTGAGGTAGAAGACGATCCGGTCGCCCGGCTCGATCTGCTCGGCCATCAGGCGGCGCTTCTCCTTCATGCCGATCACGCGGAAGCCGCGCTCGCGCGTGGCCTCGAAGTTCTCGGGCGAGCCGGTGAGGATCCAGGTCTTCAATCGATCGGGATGTCCTCGACCTGGGGCGACAGCTCGGGCTTGTCGAGCCGCTCCAGGTACCAGTCGATCAGCGAGCGGACGGTGAGCAGGAGCTCGCGCTGGAGCGAGGTGAACTGCTCCTGCAGCTCCAGCGGGATCGCGCGCCGCAGCGCCTCCAGCACCGCCAGGAGCGACGAGAGGTCCGGTGGCGGCGGGGGGCTGCCGTTGCTAGTCGGCGGCGGCTGCCCGTGTGGATCCATCGTCGTCCTTCTCGAAACGCACGCTCAGCGCGCCGTCCTCGAACTGCGCCGAGCGCGGCCGGTAGGAGGCCATCGTCGCCGGCAGGATGATCGTGCGCTTCTGGCCGCCCACGCGGACCACCACGTCGAGCCCGATCTTCTTCAGGTCGATGTCGGCCTTCTCCACGAACGGCATCGCCAGCCGCAGCGTCGCGGTCCCGTTGTTGGTCACGAGCTCCTGCGTCATGTCCTCGTACAGGATCGCGCCGGGGTCGATCCCGTCGCCGAACAGCTCGTCGCCGAGGCGGTCGAGCATCTCGGGACCGATCACCTCCTGCTCCATGTACGGCGCCGTCAGCATCGGCACCTCGCCGAACGCCGAGCGCACCAGCTCCATCTGCTCCTGCTGCAGCGCGCGCCAGCCGGCGAAGTAGCCCTCGGCCGCCTCCTCGGGGAAGACGCGGTTCACCACCACGGCGTCGGTGAGGTAGCCGTACAGGTTCAGGTAGGTGTAGGTCCGCATCGCCTCGCGGATGACCATGCGGTCGGGGTTCATCACGAGCCGGACCGACGTGGTGGAGCGGTCGCGGAGGATCGCGTTCATCGAGCCGAGGTTGGTCACCAGCCGCTCGACGTCGTCGAAGACCGCCTCGGTCGGCAGGTTCACGTCCAGAAGCGTGCGCGCGAATGGGCGCGCCGCCGCCATCAGCCGCCGCTCGATCGGGAACACCTTCTCGAGCCACCAGCTCGCCACGTCGGGGAACGAGAGGAGCCTGAGCGTCTCGCCGGTGGGCGCGCAGTCCACGACGATAGCGTCGAACTCGCCGCTCTCGTGGTGGTCCTTGATCTGGAGCAGCGAGAACAGCTCGTCCATCCCGGGCGGCACGGTCAGCTCGTCCGCGGTGATGCGGTCGATCCCCTGCTCGGCGAGCATCTCGCCCATCCAGTCCTGGACCGCCTCCCAGTGGCGCTCCATCTCGTCCTGGGCCTGGACCTCCTGGCCCCAGAGGTTGTCGCCGCAGGCCACCGGAGCGCCGCCCAGCTCGGTCTCGAGCGAGTCCGACAGGCTGTGGGCTGGGTCGGTGGAGACGATCACGGTGCGCAGGCCGGCCGCCGCGCAGCGCCGGGCGGTGGCCGCCGCGACGCTCGTCTTGCCGACGCCTCCCTTGCCCGTGTAGAGGATCGTGCGGGGCGGCATCAGCCGCTCATCGTACCCGGGCTCAGGGGTCCCGGACGGTGATCGTGCGCGTGACCACGGTGCGGTTCTTGCGCAGGTCGAGCGTGTCCAGCTCGAGCGTGTAGGTGCCCGCCTCGCGCGGCTGCCAGGTGAACGAGCGCGTGCCCCTGCCCACCTTGATCTGGCTGCGGTAGACCTGCGCGCCGGAGGCGTCCCTGATGGTCGCCGTCACGCACGAGACCTTGTTCAGCGTGAACGAGAGCGCGGTGCGGCGGCCCGTGCGCGTGCTCGACGGCCCCCGGTAGGAGACCCTCGGCGCCGCCTTCTTGTAGGCGTTGAAGCGGTCCGCCTTCTGGCAGTAGACGGCCGTCTTCGTGCGCGTGCAGAGGTTCTCGAGGAAGTCGGTGACGACGTTGTGGTAGTTGAGGTTCGACTCCGCCCCGCCCTGGCTGTAGAGCGACCACGCCCCTGTGTCGTAGCGCGGCACCTCCCGGCGCGCCGAGCGGTCGCCGAGGCGGAACAGCCGCATCGCCTTCGCGTCCTTCGCCGTCTTCGCGTAGTCGTAGATCCCGGTGATCGTCTGGAGGAACGCGTTCAGCACCTTCAGGCCGGGCGCGAAGGAGTAGAGCGCGTAGTGCACGCCGCCGCCCTCGCCCTTCACGCGCACGCCCGTGGGGGTCGGCTTCTCGAAGATGCCTACGGCGTTCCTCGCCACGTCGAGGTACGACGGGTCCTTCAGCAGGACCGACCCGCGCGTGAGCGCCTGGATCGCGGTGCCCTGCGCCATGCCGCTGACCCATGGCGGCGCTCCGCCGCTGAACGTGAACCAGTACTCCCAGGTGGTGAAGCCGCCGCGCGAGGAGCGGATCGCGACCAGCTCGTCGAGCAGGAGCTTGAGCGCCGCGGGGTCGCAGCGGGGCTCGTTGCGGCGGCAGGCCGTGTAGATGCCGTTGGCCTTGCCGAAGTTGGCGAGCGGCTGGATCTGGAGGCCGTTCCCGGCGTAGTACTGGTAGACGACCTGGCTGCCGGCGAACTCGATGCGCGAGCCGGAACCGCCGGTCGAGGCGCGCTGGCACGGCTCCTCGGGCACGTCGTCGCGCGCGGGGAACTTGGGATCGCCGCCCCAGAACTCGGTGTTGCGCTCGAGCTGCAGGAAGAGCGCGGGCATGCGGCTGCCCGTGAGACGGTCCGCGCCCGCAATCCGCTCCAGCGTGGCGATCACGCTCCCCAGCTCGTTGCGGAACCTGCCGCTGAGGCGACCGCGGGTGGACTTCGCGGCGCTGTAGGCGCGCTTGTAGCGCGTGGCGTCGACCGCGGTGATCTGCTTGCGCGACACCGCGCGGTCGATCGCCTGGTTCACCGAGGTGGCGGAGGCCGACAGGCGCGGCTCGCTCCCGGCGCACGGCCCGGGCGGCGCCGGCGGGTCGCCCAGCGACGGCGGCGGCAGCGCGGGATCGTCGCGCTCGGTCAGCTTCTCGCCGTCCCAGTGCAGCACCGGGCTCGCCGCGGCGGGGGCGGCCAGCGCGAGCAGGGCGAGGATCGCCCAGGCGCAGATCGTGCTCGTGCCTCTGGTCACGGCCATAGCTTGTACCCTCGATTGGCCTCGCTCGCGCCGTCAAGCTGGCCCCTGAACGAAACCTTGCGTGCCCCGGTACTTCTCGCAGTAACCGCTCTGCTGGTCGCAGGTTGCGGAGGCGGTGGCGACAGCGGCGAGGCCCGCGAGATCCTGCGCAAGGGCTTCGGCGCCGGGATCGGCACCGCCAACGTGTCGGTGGACCTCACTGCCAGGCTCGAGGGGATCCCGCAGCAGCGGGGCCCCGTGCGCGTGACGTTCGTGGGCCCGTACCGCACGAACGGGGCCGGAAAGCTGCCCGACGCCGACCTCGACGTGGTGATCTCCGGCAGCGGCCAGACCTTCTCGATGGGACTCCTGTCGACCGGCGAGCGCGCCTTCGTGCAGTTCGGCGGCACGCCGTACGAGGTGAGCGACGCCACCGTGGACCGACTGAACGGCGCGGGGGAGGGCGGCCGCCGGCCCGACGCGGGCGTCTCGCCGCTCGACTGGGTCACGGGCGCCTCCGACGAGGGCGAGGCCACCGTCAACGGCGTGGCCACGCGGCACGTGCGAGCCGACGTGGACGTGAAGAAGGCGCTCACGGACCTGAACCGCGTGGTGGAGCGCACCGCGGCGCCCGGCTCGCCCCCGCCGGTGCTCGACCGGGGGCAGATCGAGGGGATCGGCGAGACCGTCGACGATCCGAAGCTCGACGTCTACGTGGGGCGCGACGACGACAAGGTCCGCCGCTTCTCGCTCGACATGGCCTTCGAGGTGCCCGAGGACGACCGGCGCCGGCTGAACGGCCTGAGCAGCGGCACGCTGACGCTCGACGTGGAGATGACCGAGGTGGGGCGGCCGCAGCGGATCGAGGAGCCGCGGGATCCGCGTCCGATCAGCGAGCTGAACAAGCTGCTGGGCGGCCGCGGCATCGT
>DASVVS010000042.1:0-93831 GCA_036386455.1 Thermoleophilaceae bacterium | reverse complement strand
ACCGAGCTCGAGCAGCGCGAGCCGATGCGCTCCGTCGAGGAGCAGGGGATGCGGGTCGAGCGATTCGCGGCCGATGAGTTGCCGCGGATGATTCGCGACGGGCGGATCAAGGATGCACCCTCGATCGCCGCGTATGGGCTGCTTCTCCTGCCCTGAGCGCCGGAGCGGCCGATCAAGCCATCAGGCGATCGATCTCCTCCGTGCTCGGCATCGCAGTCTGTGCTCCGACAGCACGAACCGCGAGTGCCGCCGCTGCCGTACCGCGGCGCGCGGCCGCGACGATCTCGCTCCCTCGGCTGAGTGCCGCGGCGAAGACCCCGAGGAAGCAGTCGCCGGCCCCGGTCGTATCGACAGCCGTCGTGGGGTGCGCATCGAGGCGGACCTCGTTGCCGCCGGTCGTGTAGACGCTGACCCCGCCGGGCCCCCTCGTCACGATCACAGCACCGCCGGTGCGGCGCTGCAGGGCCGGAACGCCGGTGGAGCCCTCGGCGTCTCCGGCGAGCGCATCGAGCTCCGCCTCGTTCACGACGACGGTCGTGCCGGGAGCCAGCACGGCCGGCGGGACGTGCCGAACCGGCGAGACGTTCAGCACCAGGTGCGCTCCCCTCTGCCGGGCGCAGGCCCCCGCCGCCGCCAGTGCCTCGTCCGGCGCTCCGAAGTTCGCGACACACACATCACGCTCGGTGAGCGCGCGAAGCGCTTCGCCGACTCGGAGCGCATCGAGCCACGCGTTCGCTCCAGCGACGTACCGGGGTGACCCCTCCCCGCCACCGTCGAGGTCGATCGCGGTGAAGCCCGTTGGACTGCCCGCGACGACCTCCACCCCCCTCGTGTCGACGCCCTCCCGCCGGAGCGCGGTCAGGCACATACGGCCAGCGTCATCGTCGCCGACAGCGGCGATCATGTACACCGGCGCCCCGTCCCGAGCGGCCGCCACCGCGGCGTTGGCACCCTTGCCCCCGGTCGTTCGCACCGGGGTTCCGAGATGGGCCTGACTCCCGGCCACGGAGGTCTCGTCGACGTTCACGGAGCCGACGACGTAGACCCGGTTCACCGTGACGCTATGCCCGGCCGAGCAGGGACTCGGCGGTCATGCCGCCCCGAGCTCCGAGATCCTCGACCACGACGGCGCCCGGCGCCTCCCGCGCCCGCAGGGTGATGCGGACGATGCAGTAGTGGAACCAGCCGCGTCCGGCGTCCTCGAGCCGGGCGATCCAGTCCCGCTCGAGCTCCGTCTCCGGACGTGCGACCTTCTGGCGCCACCAGGCGCGCACGGTCACCGGATTGGGCAGGTGCGCGACGGTGACGCGCCAGTCTCCGCCGGGGAGCAACCGCGGCAGATCCCCCACCAGGGCTGGCTGCGTGGCGCCGCCGAGCAGGCCACAGCACGCGACTGCGGTCCCGCCATCCGCGAGGACTTCGTCCAGCCGGGACAGCGCGGTCTGCAGCACGAGCGAACCGTCGTCCCCTCCGTACGAGTAGACCTTCGCGCGCGCAGGCGTTGGCGTCGGCTGGTACGGGAGTCCAAGGATCACGAAGTCGAACCCGGGCCCGAGGCCGTCGAACAGGTCGGCGACCTCGAAGCCGATGTCCGGCGCGCCGTTCCATGCCGCGTTGCGCCGCGCGAAGGCCACCGCGCGAGCATTGACGTCCCGTGCGACAACCGTGGCGCCGGTGCGCAGCCTCGCTCGAATCCCGTAGAGACCGCATCCGGTACCGAGGTCGAGCACCGCCGACCGCTCGCGCGGCGGTAGGTACTCGGCTGCGCAGACCGACACCTCGTCGCGGTGTGGGCGGAAGACCTCGTCCGCGGCGGCGCCGCGCCAGTCGCAGGCGAAGAAGTCGCCATCCCACGCGAACAGCATGCACTCACTCCGGAAACCGCCTTCCGTTGGTTCGACCACCGGCAGCGCCGCGATCTCGCCCGGGAGGCCTGAAACCGTGCGGTTCTGCTCGAACAACGCCGCATAGTCCTCAGGGGAGCTCTGACGGAAGGCCGCGAGCACCGCACGCACGCTCCCGCGCGCGTCTACACCCATACTGCTCCGGCGCTCAGGTTCACGCTCGATCCCACCAGATGGTCGACCCGGCCGCTCAGCATGAGCCCCACCAGTGCAGCGACCTCCTCGGGCGGGCAGGGCGCGGCGATCAGCGACCGGCGCACCTGCTCGTCGCGGCGGTCCTCGGGCATCGCGCGCGACATCGGCGAGTCTACGACGTGCGGCGCGATCGCGAAGACGCGGAATCCACGCGGAACGAGGGAGAGCGCGAGCGAGCGCGTGGCACCTTCCATCGCCGACTTGCTGATGGAGTACGACAGATCGCGGCTGCCGGTTCTGGCCGCCGCCGACGAGATGTTGACGAGCACGCCACGCTCACGCGAGCCGCACCAGTCGAGCATCACCCGGAGGGGCCCGTGCAGGTTCACACGGAGCGACTCCGTGAAGTCGTTCCAGGTGAACGTATCGAGCGTTTGCGCCCTGTAGACGCCGGCGCAGTTGACCAGCGCCTCCACGTCGCCATACCTGCGAGCGACCTCGCCGGCCACCTGTGCGACGCGCTCGTGGTCGCGCAGGTCGGCCTCGATCCAGTCCTGGGTCACGCGCGCCCGGTCGACCACGATCGGCCGGTGTCCAGAGTTTGCGACCTCGTGGCACACCGCCTGGCCGATGCCGCCCGCGCCACCGAGGACGAGGACGTTCATGCCATCGGCGGGATGATGGATCTAACGCTCTCGATCGCGCTGACCATCGCCTCTCGGACCAGCGTTCGCTGGTCACCGCCCCCTCCGTCACGGGTTGGGGGATACATGATCGATCGCGATCCGCTGACGATCGCCCCCAAGCCATCGGGGTTGAAGCACGCCGCGATCGTCGCCAGGTCTCCGCCCTGCGCTCCGATGCCCGGGACGAGGAACAGGCTCCGCGGTAGGAGGCTGCGGACGTGCTTGGCGCCCTCTCCCGTCGTCGCGCCCACCACGGCGCCGATGGGGCTATATCCGGTGTCGCCGACGAGCGGATCTCCGAGCTGCCGAACGATCTCCGCGACCGCTTGATAGAGCGGCGCTCCGCCCTCGAACTCGCGTGTCTGCAGCGCGATCGCCCCCGGGTTCGAGTTCAGGACGCAGATGAAGATCCCCCTCCCGTGTTCGGCGCAGGCGGCTACGAACGGCTCGAGCGAGTCCTGGCCGAGGTAGGGATTGAGCGTCATGCAGTCGACGCTGTGGGGCCGCGGCGGCTCCCTGGCGAGGTAGGCCTTCGCATACGCCTCGGAGGTGCTGCCGATGTCGCCGCGCTTCGCATCGAGGATGACGAGGAGCCCGCGTTCGCGCGCGTACCCGATCGTGTCGGCGAGGAGGGTCGCCCCGGCGACTCCGAAGACCTCGTAGTACGCACTCTGGAGCTTGACCGCCGGAACGAGATCGCAGATCGCGTCGATCACGAGCCGGTTGTACTGCGCCAGCACGGTTGTCGGCTCGTCCTCGCCGGGGCCCGCGAACTCCGCGCGGAACGCAGGCGGAACGAGGTCGAGGTTCGGGTCGAGCCCTGCGATGCAGGGGGAGCCACACGCCTTGATGCGTTCGATCAGGGTGTCGGCGAACGTAGCGGTCATGCCTCGCGCCGAGTCAGGCTATACATCGTGTCCGAAGTCTTGCCGCTTCCATGCGTAGAGGTCCTCCAGCGTCGCGTCCGGGCTCCTGACCGAGATCGTCGTCGCGACATTGATGCCGAGGTCCTCGAGGCAGCGGCGCTTGTGAGGGCTGTTGCTCATCAGGGCGATCTCGCGGACGTTCAGGTCGTGCAGGATCGCCGCGGTCGCCTCGTATCGCCGCGGGTCCGCGGGGAAGCCGAGGACCTCGTAGGCGAGCTTGCTCCTCAGCCCTTCGCGGGCGCCCGCGTCCTGAGCCCGCAGCTTGGCGACGAGCCCGTTCGCGCGCCCCTCGTGCGCCAGGTGGTAGATGATGAGGCCGGCACCGGCCCGCGCGATGTAACGCATCGCGAACTGCAGCTGCCAGCGACAGTCGCAGCGCCGGCAGCCGAAGATGTCGCTGGTGAAGCACGCGGAGTTCACACGCACCGGGAGCGGGCGGACCTCGAGGCTCCGGTAGAGGAGGAGGTGCTCCTCAGAGACGTCGCCGGATCGCGTCCGGTAGGCCGCCGCGAGGAACTCGCCGTAGTCGTTGTGAAGCGGTACGTCGAGGATCCTTTCGGCGATGTGCATGCGGCAGCCGGGATGCTAGCCCCGCGCCCGAGAGCGCCCTGACCGGCCAGGCGCCCGACCCGGTACCGTCGCGTCAGATGGCCCAAGCGCGCCAAGTGGCCCAAGCCGCTCAGGAGATACCCGTCATCGATATGGGCCGCGTGCTCACACCGCGCGCGATCGAGCGCAAGCTCTTGGGCTTCCACCCCTACCTGAAGAACGGCTCGTGGAACAAGCGCCTGACCGCCGGCTTGAGGCTGGACCTGTCGCGCGTCGAGTGGGCGGACCTCGGCGCGATGGCCCAGATCTGCCTGCTCGTGGAGGGTGCTCTTCGTCACGGGATCCCCTGCTGGGTCGCATTGCCCTATCCAAACCGGCGGCCAGGCGAGCAGCGCTGGCTCGACAGTCTCGAGTCCGATCCCCCCCTTCAGCTCATGCACGCGAAGCGGATCGACACGCGCGTGGTCGGACGGGAGCGCGCGCTGCGCTTCATGCATCACTGCGAGTTCCGCCAGGCCCTTCGCCCCGCGCACGTGCCGCGCGTCGACGACCTGATGACGGTGACGGCCGACCATGATGGTGGCGCGGCCCCGGAAGCAACGGACCGGGGCGAGGGGGCCGCAGCGGGAGGGGCCGTCGATACCGACGATGCACCTCCCGCCGTGGCGGGCGTCACGCGGCGCGTCTTCGCGCTCCAGTGGCTGACGTCGACGGACGCTGTCTCGCTGCGCGCCTGGGAGGAGGAGGCCGTAACGAAGATGGCGCAGCGCGGCGCCGTACTGTCGAGGGCCGACGCCGAGGCGGTGGTCGGCGTAGTCCTGCGCGAGCTGATCGCCAACGTGAACGACCACGCGAGGGAGATGGGTGACGGGGCGTCGTGCCCGCCGGCCTCGCTGGTGGGCGCAGTCGCCGTGAGGCACGCGCCCAACCCGTACGTCGCCGTGGGGGACCGCCAGGCGACGGCCGACTACGGCGAGTGGGTAGAGAGCACGCGGGCGCCCGTCCTTCGCCTCGTCGTCGGCGACTCCGGGCGGGGGATCTGCGGAACCCTCGACCTGCCCGAGCACGACCACCCCCCCGATCCACCTGGTGGTCGGGAGTGGACGCGCAACGAGCGCATCCTGTTCTGGTCGCTGACGCCATTCTCGAGCAGCCGAACCGATCTCGAGAGCGCTCAGGGCGTACGAGGGCTCGCGAGCGTCCGGCGTGCGGTCGCGGACGCGTGCGGCGCGCTGGTCCTGCGTTCGGCGGACGCGCAGGCCGGCTACGCGTACCCGCGCCGCCGGCGCGAGCCGCTCGACACGCACCCGAAGCATCTCGCGGGGTGGCCGGGCACGTTCGTCGACATCGCTCTCGCACCCACCGCCGAGCCTCGTGCGATCCTCGGGGTCGCGACCGGCGACAGCCTCCGCGTGGCGGCGGTCAGGCCGCTGCGCCAGGGCGCAGGGCGTATCGACCTCGACGGGATCCGCAAGCCGATCCCACGCGCGGCCGAGGCCGAGGACCAGCTGGTCGTATTGACAGGGACTCTTCGCGGCGAGCCGGAGGAGCTCTACAGCGATGCCGTGACTCTCCTCGGCCTGAGCGAGGAGCTGAGCGACCACGCGAGCCTCGTCCTGCTCTGCCTCGACCAGGTGTCCACCGAGCTGGCACCGATCTTGCGTGAGCTGGACGATCTCCGCACACAGCGTCGCGAGCACGCCGCCGTTCCGTTGATGGTGCTCGACAAGCGCGGGAGCGCCGATTGGCTGGGCGTCGGTGAACGCCCTGAGCGGCTCCTGTCCGCCCTCACGCGTCCCGGTCATACGCGTGTCGAGCGGATGCTTGCCTCCGAGCTGCTCGACGTGCCGCCGGAGCGCCTCGGCGACGAGATCGGCCGCCTGGGCCGGTGGATCCTCGAGGATCAGGAGGGGATCGGGCTGCGGATCACGCCGGCATCGATCGCACCCGCGCTCGCTGATGCCGTCCGGGACCAGATCGGCTCGGCGGACAGGGCGACCGAATCAGAAGCCGGTGCCGGCGAGGCGCTCGTCACGCCGACGCTCGCCACGGTCAGGCGCTGGATCGACGTCAGGCGGCTCATCGAGCTGGCGGGCGGTGAGCGGCTCGTCGGACACGTTCTCGGCGTGAACCTCGCCCGCACGATCGGGGAGGAGCCGGACCTGGCGGTCCTCAGCGTCGGGGATGTCCCGCGCGAGCTCGAGCGCGCCTTCCGCTCCGCCCTGGGGGCTCGGGGCCGGGTGATCCACCTCCGCGGGGAGACGGGGCGTTCCGACGATCCGAGCGCGCCGTTCGTCGTGGCGAAGTCCCGGTTCGTGTGCCTGACCGACGCCGTGGTCACGTCGAACCACGTGCGGCACGCCGTGCACGACCTCGTGCGCGCGGGTGCCGAGCCGCTCGCGGTGGCGACCGTCCTCGACGCTCGCGAGGAGGCCAGCCCACTGACGGCCCTGGGCAGGAGCCTCGACGTGAACGCGCTGGCGCACGTGCCGCTGATCGTCCACCCGGATCCCGGCACGCGTCTCGTCCCGATCCAGCCTCTCCAGGGCGGCGCAACTCGCTCGGCCCGCCAGCCACGGCCCAAGGTCAAGGTGCCCGAGGACGACATGCTCGACTGGTGCGAGCGGATTCCTGACTCGCTCATCACCGGACACGTCGCGCGGGCCACACGGCGGCACTTCACCACCTACCTCGACGTGCGGCCGCTGCTCGCCGACGATGCGTTCAGCGCGCTCACGAGCAGGCACGTGACAGACATCGTCGAGCGGTGGCGCTCCGCGGCCGACCCGCCGTTGGAGCGGCTCGTCATCGCCTATCCGCGGGGGGAGAACGTGAACGCCGCGCGCTTCGCCTCCCTGACGAAGGAGGCATGGGGGGCGCGGCGGCCGTCGATCGACGAGGTCATGCCGCTCAAGGTGGTGACCCAGGGGGCGCGCCGAGTCCTCGCAGTGCCGGGCCTGCTCCTCGAGAAGGGCACCGGCGTGATCGTTTGCGACTGGGGGGCCGTGACGCTGCACATGCTGTACGACCTGGTGCACGCCGCGGCCGAGCTGGGCGCGTCGAGCATCCTCGCCCTCGGGCTGTCCAGTCAGCTCCGGCCCGAGGACGAGCACATCGCGGCACGGCTCGAAGCGGTAAGGGGCCGTTCGCCGCGGCGCCGCGAGCCGTCCGGCTCCACCCCGCCGCTGCCTCCCGCGCGGGATCCCGTCGACAGTGACCTCGATGCGGCGGTCCCGGTCCGTGTCGAGTTCCTCAGCCGCTTCCCGGTGGGCTACGAGACGCCGGGCGAGTGCGCGAACTGCCGGTACGCCCGGGAGTACGTGGACATCGCCGCGCGGGGGAGCGTGCCGCTGCTGTCCGCGCACGCGGAGCAGCTCGCCGAGGAGCTCGAGCCGACCGAGCTCGAGACCGCTCAGGCCGACCCGCCGCGCGATGCGCTCGGCAAGGCGATCACGCATGCCGAGGCGGTCGCCATCGTCCGCTTCCGCGAGCGCGTCCGCGCGGCGCGCGACGACACGATGAGACGCATCGAGCTGCACGAGGAGATCAAGACGATGTCGGCGGAGGACGTCGACGCCGCGGTCCGCGCCCTCGCCCTGGAGCTGCGGTGGCTCAAGCTTCCGCCGCTGCGCTTCGACAGCCTGCGCGAGGTGCTGGCGGAGAGGTTGGAGGCCCGGTTGACCGGTCGCGAGCTGCCCAGTCAGTCGGCCTCGCTCCAACGGCAGTACGTCATCGTGCTCCGCGCGGTGAGCAAGGATCGCTTCCTCGCTCGGGTCCCCCAGCTTCTCGCGTCGGCGCTGCGCGGGACGGAGGGCGCCGTCGTCGCGGCTCAGGTTCTCGAGGGCGTCCACAGCCTCGCCCGGCGCTCCTACCGGGGCGCCGACGACCTGCGGCGCGCGTCTGTCGAGCTCAACCACGCGGCTGACCAGCTCGCCCAGGATCGCGCCCTCGCCGCGACGTCGGACTCGCTCGAGGTCCAGGAGGCGATCTCGATGATGGTCGCCGAGATCGACTACCGCCGGGAGCTCAAGGAGAATCCGGACATGACAGCCGTCGAGGCGTGGCTGCGGCTCCGCGTCGACTTCTTCGTCCCGGTCACCAGTCACCGGTTCGAGACGAACGTGGAGATCCTGGAGGCCAGCGTCCGCCTGCCGCGGATGCGCACGGCGGACGAATGGCGCGAGATGCTGGCGATCTGGCGCGGCGTGCAGCAGCTCCTGGTCGCACGCGTCCTGCCGCGCCTTCGGCTCGTGCACGACATCGTCGTCGCCTACAGCCAGTCGCAGAACTGGGAGGCACCGCAGCCGCTCGCCAGAGCCGCGAGCGTTGCGGTCATCAAGGAGCTCGGCGAGGTCGAGCGGCTGATCACGAGCTTCGTCGAGGACCCCGCGAGTGCCCCCCTCAAGCGCGACGAGTTCGAGATGCACATGCGCTGGTGGCACCGGTTCTTCTTCGCCGACGACGGACACGGACTGCTCGAAGCCCTGCGCAACTGCCCGTGCCTACTGCGCGGGGCGGTCGCCGGCGAGATCGCATCCACGAGCCGGGCGGCCGACGAAGACCGCGAGCTCCGGGAGCTCCACGTCGAGGTGCCCGACGAAGGACCCGACTTCGGCGTGTTCGCGCACGACTTCGTGATCACGAAGGTGGTGCATCACGCCCTCCTCAATGCCCGCCAGATCAAGCACGGCGTGACCGGGGCGACCGTGTGGGATCCGGTTCGCGCGCGGGTCGACGTGTTCGAGGAGGCCACCTGGGGCGTCGTAAGGATCCGCAACGACGGCACGCGGCGGACCGAGGCACCAGGACAGGGGCTGGTGGGGCTGGAGCGGCTGATCGGCGCGTACGGCGGAACGCTTACGATCGCCGAGGCGGAAGCTCCGTGGACCTTCGACATCACGGCCCGCTTTCAGAAGTGGAAGGAGTACCAGTGACGGGACCCCACTCCCCGCGAGCGCTCGTGGTCGACGACAACGAGGCCTGGCTGAAGACCCTCGAGGAGCTCGTGAAGGTCAACTTCGACGATCACGAGATCGACCTCAAGCTCGAGCCGTGTCACTCGGCGGAGAACGCGAAGAGGTTGCTGCGCGACCACGACCCCGGCGCATACAGCATGGTCATCACGGACATCCGCTTCCCGCCGGCGGACGATCCGGAGGCTGATACCGAGGACTATCCGAGAACCGGCCTCGACATCATCAGCCTGGCGGCGAGCCGGGGCGTGCCCCTGATCGTCGGCTACACGACCATGAAGAATCCGGGCTGGGGGGCCGCCGCCGCCGAGGCCCGGAACAGCGGAGCGCATCTCTTCTTCCAGAGGACGCACTTCGTGAACGAGTTCAGCGCGTCTCCGTTCCCGGAGATCATTGGACAGTTCGAGGTGCGGGTCATCGGCGGACGCTCTCCCGACGCGGCGTCCGCGGCCCCGGTCGGCCAGGCCGTCTTCATCGGTCACGGTGGGTCACCCCTCTGGCTCGAGCTCAAGGAGCTGGTGAGCGAGCGCTTGAAGCTTCCGTACGAGGAGTTCAACCGCATCTCGGCCGCCGGAGAGACGCACGTGGGGCGGCTCTCCAAGATGCTCGACGCGTCGCGTGTCGCGCTGCTCGTGCTGACCGCCGAGGACGAGCACGCGGACGGCCTGGTCGTGGCCCGCCAGAACGTCGTGCACGAGCTGGGGCTGTTCCAGGGGCGGCTCGGGTTCCACCGGGCCATCGTTCTGATCGAGGAGGGTTGTGAGCCGTTCTCGAACATCGAGGGCCTCACCGAGATCCGCTTCCCGCCGGGCAAGATCGCCGCGGCGTTCGAGGAAGTCCGGCGCTTCCTGGAGCGTGAGGGCCTCATCGGTTGACCGGCCGTGATCTACGCGTTCACAGGCCGCCGATCGCCCTCGCTGTCCGATGACGCGCAGAGTCGGGTCGAGCGGCGCGTCGCGAAGCTGCTCAGGCAGTCGAAGCCGTCCGTCGTCCTCGGCGCAGCCGCGTGCGGCTCCGACCTGGCCATCCTCGCCGAGGCGCTCAGGCTCCGTGCGACACACGGTGCCCCCCGGGTCCGGGTCATGCTGCCCACGCCGGTGGAGCGCTTTCGGGCCGACTCCGTAGAAGAGGCGTGGCAGCCGCGCTTCGACGACGTCATCGGCCAGGTGCGCGGGCACGGCGAGCTCATCGAGCTCGACGGCGAGGTGGAGGACCCGTACGCCGCGGGTAACGAAGCGATCCTGGACGACGCCCTCGAGACCGCGGGGCAGCTCGGGGAGCGCGCCCTCGCCCTGGTGGTTGCCAGCCCCGGCGAGGGCGAGTACGCGCAGCGGTTCGTGGAGCAGGCCGCTCTTCGCGGGATGCGCGAGCTTCGGATCGACCCCGCGGTCACCCGCGCCGAGCAGCGTCGTTGCTTCGTCGTGATGCCGTACGGGCGGAAGTGGGACGCGCAGCGCGGGTTCAAGATGGACTGCGACCTGACCTACGGCAAGCTGCTCGTCCCGGCTCTCGAGCACGCGCAGCTCGATTACCGCCGCGCCGACGAGACGGTCGATCCAGGCGTGGTCCTCCAACCGATGATCGACGACCTCGCTCACGCCGATCTGGTCGTCGCGGACCTTGCGACGGGCAACTTCAACGTGGGCTGGGAGCTCGGTCTACGCCACCTCTTTAAGGACCACTCCACGATCCTGATCAAGCCGGCGGGCAACGTGCCGGCGCCCTTCGACGTGCAGGCCCTCCGCGCCGTGTCCTACGACCACGACCGCGACGGCTTCTCCGACGAGGCCGCCCTGAGCGCGTGGGAGCGGCTCGAGCCGCTGCTCGCCCCGGGCGCATACAAGACGAAGAGCGACAGCCCGGTCAGGGCGTTCGGTACGGCCGAGCTGGCGCAGATCGAGCCTGGCGGCCCGGAGGCCCGCGAGGTCCAAGACCTACGCGACGCGCTCGCCGACGCGCGCGACCTGCGCGACCCGGACCGTGTCGAGGCTGTGCTCGAGCGTGCGGCCGACCTGCCGTCCGACGGTGCCGCGCTGCTGACCGCCGAGGCCGGCGTGATCATGGTCCGGCTGGGCCGTCACGAACGGGCCCGCGACCTCCTCGAGCCGATCGTGCAGAACGACCCGGAGGCACGCCGGCCCGCGGCGTACCAGTTCCTGGCCATGTCCCTCTACCAGCCACGGCAGGCCTCGGACGAAGACCTGCGTCGTGCGGAGGAGATCCTGCGTGCGCTTCAGCGGCGCGGTGGCTACCCCGAGACGAACAGCCTCCTCGGGGCGGTGGCCAAGCGCCGTGCGCGCCGATTGGAGGGCCCCGAGCGGGTCAAGGAGTTGCGTGCTGCTCTGTCCTCGTACTCCGCCGAGTACGAGGACAACCTGAGTGATTTCTATGCAGGAGTGAACGTGCTCGCGGTCGGAGTGGTTCTGGCGCTGGCGCACGATGATGCCGACGCCCGGAACCACGTCGAGCGACTGCTTCCGGTGGTCGAGGTCGCAGGGGAGCTAGCCCTGCGGAACGCGCCTGGCGACTACTGGGCGCGGGTGTCGCTCGCGGAGACGACGCTCGTAGCCGAGCTCGTCGGTCGCGGTGGCGGGGACGCGACGGTCGTTGACGCCTACCGGCACGCCGGGCAGGTCGGTCCACTCCCGAGGGACCTTGCGTCGGCGACGGACCAGCTCGAGTGGTACGAAGCGATGGGCATCCAGCATCCCCTGCTGGCGGCAGCCGCTGAGGCGGTGCGATCGAGCTGATGGCCGAGTCCGAGCAAGGGCCGCGCCGGCTTCTCGCGCTCGACGGCGGTGGGATACGGGGCGTCCTCACGCTCGAGGTCCTCGCCGAGCTCGAGCGAACGTTGCAGAGCGAGCTCGGTCGGGACGACAGCTTCGTTCTCGGGGATTGGTTCGACTATGTCGGCGGCACGAGCACCGGGGCCATTGTCGCGGCGGGGCTCGCGCAGGGCATGCGCGTGGCAGAGATCCAGGCCCTCTACAGGCGCCTGGGCCCGGACATGTTCAAGAAACCGGTCCTGCCGATGAGGCTCTGGGCGCTGTACCGGTGGGAGCCGCTCGCGAAGGAGCTCCAGTCCGTGTTCGGCGCCGACACGACGTTCGGCGACCGGCCCCGCCGAGCGCTGCTGATGATGGTCCTGCGCAACGCTACGACGGACTCGCCCTGGCCCCTCGCGAACAATCCCGGCGCGAAGTACAACCAGCCGGGCCGGCCTGGTAACAACCTGGCGTTGCCGCTCTGGCAGCTGGTGCGCGCGAGCACGGCGGCCCCGGCCTTCTTCAGGCCCGAGGTGATAACCGTCGGCGACCGGAGGTTCACGTTCGTGGACGGTGGCGTGACCGCTTACAACAACCCTGCGTTCCAGCTCTTCCTGATGGCGACGATGGACGCCTACGGGCTTGGGTGGCCGACGGGTGAGGACCGCCTGCTGCTCGTCTCGGTCGGCACCGGCACCAACCCGAACGCGGACGAGAATCTCAAGCTCTCACGCATGCACCTCGTGTACAACGCCAAGAACGTGCCGGCCGCCCTCATGCTGGCGGCTCAGATGCAGCAGGACGTTCTGTGCCGGGTGTTCGGTCGCTGCCTCGTCGGCGGTTGGATCGACCGCGAGCTCGAGTTCCTCCACGACGAGAGCGGCGTGTTGCGCGAGAAGCTGTTCACATACCTGCGCTACAACGCGGAGTTGAGCGCCGACGCGCTTCGTCAGTTGGGGCTCGACGACGTCGACGCGAACGCCGTATCGCGACTGGACTCCGTCGATCGCGTCGACGACCTCGCACGCATTGGCCGGGCGGTCGCGCGCGATGTCGATCCAGCCCACTACCGGCCGTTCCTCTGAGCTCGCTCACCCCCGGGTCGTCCGCGCCGAACAGGCCGCGCCCCGGGAATCTCCAATGACCTTGCAGGAGCGCCGCCGCGGCCGGTATCAGCAGCGCACGCACTGGTCGCGGGATGGACACCCCGCTCACCTGGTCGGCAGCCCGATCATGTGGCAGTGGTAGACCCGCGTCCTCTGCACGCGGGCGCCATTACCGAACCTCGACGCGGAACGCCGGCGGCTCCGGCGGCGCTACGTCCGCGAGCAAGCCCGCGTCCCGCAACTGCAGCTGGTCGTCTCGGCTGGTCACCCGCACCTCCACGGCATCCGCGGTCCCCTCGGCGGTGGCGCGCGCGTTCGCCGGCAGCGCGAAGTCGGCACCGGCGTCGAGGTGAGACATGCAGTTGGCGCAGCCCTCGACCTGCCAGCGGCTGAGCACGGCCTCGTGGCCGACCGCCTGCATCTCGCCGTCCACCTCGGCGAACGCCGAGATGACGAACGAGCCGCGCAGCTTGCTGCGGTCG
The DNA here is from genome assembly GCA_036386455.1 of Thermoleophilaceae bacterium. Classification (GTDB taxonomy): domain Bacteria; phylum Actinomycetota; class Thermoleophilia; order Solirubrobacterales; family Thermoleophilaceae; genus AC-37. The sequence continues at coordinate 80,305 of DASVVS010000042.1, read as the reverse complement.
AGCCCCTCGACGTGGACCGAACGGGTGGCCTCGGCGGCCGCGTCTCCCTCGGCCATCGCGCGGAGCTGTGTCGTCGCGTACCGGTCGAGCGACCCGGGCCCGTAGGAGTAGCCGAGCTGCGCGATGTTCGCCACGTCCGCCGACGTCATCGGGGACCCGCTCCGCGCCTTGAACGGGTTCAGCGGGCTGTTGACGTCGAGATGGTCGCCGGGCTGGGATCCGGCCGGCGGGGGGTTGCCGGGAAGGCTGTAGTGCGTACCGGGGTCGTCCGGGTCGATCTCCAGCGACTCCGTGCTGTCGTGCCGGCGCTGCCAGGTCCAGAAGGCGTAGTCGATGAAGCAGTGATGGAAGTAGAAGACGGGGTCGAGCGCGGCGGTGTTGTTCTCGCCCATGTCCCCGTTGGCGCCCGCGATCGGCGACAGATGGGCGCCCGGGACGTCGAACCCGCCGATGGCCAGGTGGATGCTGTTGTGCGGGCTCTCCAGTGAGACGACGGGCTGTCCGCCGGCATGCGCCGCGTTGTACGCCTTCGTCGAAGTGGTGTTGGAGAACAGCGTGTAGTTCGGCGCGTCCATGGAGCGGACGAACTTCTGCTGGACGAAGCCGCCGATGGGCTGGCCGCCGACCACCGGCTGGGCGGTGAGCCAGGTCGTGACGTTCCCGTTGAGCAGCTCGACGTTCTTGTCGTAGTCGGCGAACCTGGCGTTGTGCGCGGCCGTCGCGGCGCGGTCGCTGGGGGTCCCGACGAGGCCGGACAGGGGGTAGCGGACGGTCTCGTACCCGGCCGGCTTGCTGTAGATGGAGTTGTCGGCGGGGACGGCGTCGACGATCTCCACGGGCAGGACGAACGAGCGCAGCGGATTGGGGATGACCTGGCCGTCGAGCTCGAACGTCTCCCACGTCAGCGCGCCCGGCAGGCCGCCGCTGAGCGAGTCCGGGCTCGTCTCGTCCCAGAAGGGGAGCATGACCTCCCGGCAGCCGGGGATGCTCTGCAGCGCCGTCTCGAGCGCGTGCAGGTAGGCCCGGTGCCAGGTCGGGAAGAGCACGGTGCCGTGCTGGCAGTAGCCGCCCCACCAGGCGGGGTTGGTCACGCCCTGGTCGCGGAACGGCTCACCGTGGAAGCCGCCGATGATGAAGAACGAACGGGGATCGTCGGCGGGCAGCTCCTTGATGCCCTTCCAAGCCCGCATGACCATCTCGAGGGAGGCCTTGTCCCCCCTGTCGTACTCCGCTTGAATCTCGATCAGCGATCGACGGACACCGGGCTTTACTGGCATGTGGGGCTCCCAAGGTTGGTCAGATGAGCGACACTACTTCAACCGAAGCTGACCGTTCAACCTGAGTCAGAGGAACGCATGCTGAGCGGGAGATGGACCTACCGGAGCTATCGCAGCACGCCGGCGCTCGTGGGAGGCGACGCGCGAGCCGCGCTGGCACTGATCTTCGGAGAGGGCGTGTTCGACTTCGAGGCCGGCGAGGGCGGCCGCTTCGGCGGCGCGCTCGGGATGGGCACCGGGTACGCCCTCACGCTCCAGGGCGAGACCCTGCCGGGCGATCCGCCCGGCTTCTCGATCGTCGGCCTCGGCATCGACGGAACGCCGACCGAGGGGTGGCGCTACGACTACCGCGGCGTGACGGCCCACCGGTGGCCCGACGGCGTGGACCAGGTCCCGTGCCTGCTCGGCACCGTGGTCCGCGTGAACGCTCACGGCCCGTCCTCGCCCGCGGGCTACACCGCGTCGTTCATAGCCGTGCGCCAGAGCGGCGATCCCACGCCCCGCAACCTGCGGCAGTCGTCGCTCACGAGGGAGATCTGACCGCCTGGGCGAGAGCCGGCAGTCCGCGCTCCGCACTCGCGCGCATGCCGCCCGCGAATACGGCAACCGCGCACCGAAAGTACGGCAATTCGACGGATGTGCGCCGGATCCCGGGTCCATAGCGTCCGCCTCGCAACCGAGACAGGGGCGCCGCGAGGGTCGGGCGGTCCCGGAGAGGTAGGAGAAATGGACCTGTACGCGATCATCAGGCGCAACGGCTGGGCCACGCCCCAGGACCTCGAGACGGCCGCCGGCCGGTCGACCGAGGAGGGCGACAAGGAGGGCTCCGGCGTCCGCTGGATCCGAAGCTACGTGCTCGGCGAGGACAGCGGCGAGGTGGGGACCGTCTGCATCTACGAGGCCGAGAGCCCGCAGGCGATCCGGGCGCACGCGGATGCCGCCGACCTTCCCGTCGACGAGATCATCCCGGTCGCCGACACCGTCGTGGTGCGGCCCGACCCGGCGGTCGCCGCCGCCTGAACGGGTGTCCCGCCGGCGGCGGCACGGGCCGCCGGCGGGAGCGCCTTAGACTGCGGCCATGGCCACCCGGAGCGCGCTCGTGGGGCGTGGGGCCGAGCGGGAGCGGCTCAGCGACGCCCTGGAGCGGGCGCGCGGCGGGCGCGGCTCCCTCGTGCTGGTGGCGGGCGAGGCCGGCGTCGGCAAGACCCGCCTCGTGGAGCACGTCGCCGAGGGCTCGGACGGCCCGGTTCTCTGGGGTCGCGCGGGCCACGCGGCGGCGGCGCCGTACGGACCGATCGCCGCCGCGCTGCGCGGCCACCTGCGCGCGAACCCGGACGCCTTCGACGGCTGCGGTCCCCTCCTGCCCCATCTCGCGCGGATCCTCCCGGAGGTCGGGAGGCGGGCTCCGGCGACCGACCGCGCGACGCTCTTCGAAGCGGTCTGCTGCGCGCTGGGGAAGGTGGCGGGCGAGGGCCACGCGATGGTGGTGCTCGACGACCTGCAGTCGTCGGACGAGGCGACCCTGGAGCTTCTCCCGGCCTTTGCCGAGCCGCTGGCGGGGATGCCGCTGCTGCTGGTCGCCGCCTACCGCTCTGACGGCCTGCCGCGCGACCACACCATCCGGCGGCTGCGGCACGAGCTGCGCCGCGGCGGGCACCTCGACGAGCTCACGGTGCCGCCGCTCGAGCCGGCGGAGACGGCCGATCTCCTCGAGCAGATCCTCGGAGCCGCGCCCGCCCCGTCGCTGAGCCGGACGGTCCAGGACCGCACGCAGGGCGTCTCGTTCTTCGTCGAGGAGCTGGCGCGCGCCCTGCTGAAGACGAGCGCCGTCACCTCGGGACGCCGGGGTCTCGAGCTCGCCGGAAGCGGCGAGGTCCCGGTGCCGGACACGGTTCGCGACGCCGTGCTCATCGGGGCCTCGGAGCTCTCGGAGGAGGCGAGAGCGGCCGCCGACGCGGCAGCGGTGGCGGGCGACGCGTTCGACCTGGACCTGGTGGCCGAGCTCGCGAGCGCCGACGGCCTGGGCGAGGCCGTGGAGAGCGGCCTCCTCGTGGAGACGGACGGAGGGCGGGGCGCGTTCCGCCACGCGCTCGCGCGGGAGGCCCTGTACGCCGACCTGCCGTGGCTGCAACGGCGCTCGCTGCACCGCCGGCTGGCCGAGGGCCTCGTCGATCGCGGCGCCGAGAGCATCGAGGTGGCCACGCACTGGCTGGGCGCGCGCGAGCCGTCCCGGGCCCGCGAGGCGCTGCTGCGCGCGGCGCGGGAGTCACGCGAGGTCCACGCCTACCGGGACGCCGCTCGCGCCGGTCGCCAGGCGCTCGAGCTGTGGGTCGACGGCGAGCACGAGGAGCAGCGCATCGAGGCACTCGAGTGCTACGCGAGCAGCGCCGAGCTGGCGGGCGAGCTGGCCGAGGCGGCCCGCGGCTGGCGGGAGATCTGCGCGATCCGTGCCGGCGAGGGCGCGCCCGAGGACTACGGCGCGGCGCAGCGCCGGCTCGCGGGCGTCCACGACCTCACCGGCGACCGTGAGGCCGCCCTCTCCGCCCGCCGCGCCGCCGCGGAGGCGTTCGGCGCCGCCGGCCGCCCGGCCGAGGCGGCGGTCGAGCGGCTCGCGATGGCCAACTACCTGCGGGCCTCGGCCAGCTACTCCGGCGTGATCGAGCTGGCGCAGGCCGCGGCCGGCGACGCCGACGCGGCCGGGCGGCTCGACCTCAGGGCGCGCGCGCTCGGGCTCGAGGGCGTCGCGCGCGCGAAGGGCGGGGACTTCGACGCGGGGCTCGAGACCGTGCGGACGGGGCTGGCGCTGGCGCTGGAGCACGACCTGACCGCGGCCGCCGCGGAGCTCTATCAACGTCTGAGCCTCGTCCTCTACGACGGCGCCGACTACCGCCGCGCCCAGGCGACGCTGAACAGCGCGCTGGAGCTCTGCCGCACCGCCGACGCCGGCGGCACCGAGGTGGCGTGCGTGACCTGCATGGTCTACGTCCTGCGTGAGTGCGGCGAGTGGCGCGAGGCGCTCGCGCTCGGCCGCGACCTCGTCTCCTCCGGCACCGCCGTCTGGGTGGCGGAGGGCCTGATCGGCTTCATCTACGGCCTGCAGGGAAAGCTCAGCTCCGCGCGCAGGCTCCTCTCCTCGTCATACGCCACGGCGTCGCGCGTGGGCCACTACAACATGTCCGTAGACACGACGACGGGGCTCGCGCGGGTAGCGGCCGCCGAGGGGGCGGACGAGGAGGCCGCCGAGCGCTGCCGCTCGCTGATCGCGCGCTGGGAGAGCAGCGAGGACCACCACTACTCGGTCAAGGGCCTGCGCTGGGGCGCGTCGTTCTTCGCCCGCCGCGGCGACCTGGGCGGTGCCAACGCGTGTGCGGAGGTGCTGACCCGGATCTCGTCCGAGACGGGTCACGCCGACGCGCTGGCCGCGCTCGCGCACGCCATCGCGGAGACCGCCCTGGCCGATGGCGACGCCGACACCGCGGCGGAGCAGCTCGGGCACGCGGTCGAGCTCCACCGGGGCCTCGACCTTCCGTACGACCGGGCCGAGATCGAGCTTCGGGCGGGCGTGGCGCTGGCCGCCGCGGGCGAGCGCGAGCTTGCCCTGGAGCGGCTCGCCGACGCCTACCGGACGGCCAAGAAGCTCGGAGCCCGGCCGCTCGCGGCGGAGGCGGCCCGCGAGGTCGCGGACTTGGGTGAGTCGGTGGTGCGCCGGCTCGGCCGCCGCGCCGCGGCGGAGGCGGACGGCGCGGGGCTCTCGCGGCGGGAGGTCGAGGTGGTGCGGCTCGTCTCGGTGGGACGCACGAACCGCGAGATCGCCCAGGAGCTCTTCCTCAGCACCCGCACCGTGGACATGCACGTGCGCAACCTCCTGCGCAAGCTCGACTCGCGCTCGCGCATCGAGGCGGCGCACCGCGCGGCCGAGCTGGGGCTGCTGACCTAGCCGATCAGGAGGGCGCGGTGCAGACGTCCCTGGCGGTGTTCAGGTACGCGACCGCGTACTCGTTGAAGAACTGGTCCGCCAGCGCCGGAGCGCCGTCGGCGCGGAACAGGAGCTCGTCGTTCTTCCGGAGCGCGTTCTGGGTGACGTTGTGCGACCCGGTCCAGACCGTGGCCCGGTACGTGCCGACGAACGTCCCGTACGCGGCGATCGCCTTGTTGTGCATCTTGCGCACCGCGATGACGCGGAGGTCGCCGTGCGTCTGGTTGCAGAGCAGGTCCTTCGCCGGCCCGTCCATGTCGATGTAGTCGGGCTCGTCGGTCCGGTCCACGTAATTGACGGCGATCCGCATCGAGCAGCCGCCCTCGACGAGCTCGTGCAGCCGGCTGATGACGCTCGAGCGGATCGACTCCAGGTAGTTCTCCAGGACCACGACCCGGCAGTCCGCGTTGCCGCCCTCATCGGGCGCCTTGAGCTGGTCGAGCTGCGCCCCCAGCAGGTCGGTCTGCTGCTCGGGGGACCAGACGCCGGCCGTGCCGGAGGTCGACGCGATGAACGCGCCGTTGCTCTCGGTGCCCGCGGGGTTCGGGCTCGGCCACGTGAAGTAGTCGAAGTTCGCGCCCCACTTGCCCCCCGCGCCGTTCGCCTGGTCGCGCAAGGTCTTCTCCATCTCGGCGTTCAGCCCGCTGTCGCCGAAGATCGAGAGCGCGTTGTTCCACGCGTCGGTGCCGGTGTTCGCGTCGAGGTTCGCCGAGGCGACCCATGTCGCCGGCGAGAAGGCTCCGTTCGCGTAGCGCTGCGTCCGCGAGAACGTGAAGTACTTTGCGTGCTGGATGCTCGCCGCCGGGTCGTTGTTCGGCCCGCCGGGGGTCGCCGACAGGCAGCCGTAGATGCACTCCGAGATGTGCAGGTGCGACTTCGCGACCGGGTCCAGGGTCGCCCAGTCGTTGAAGATCGCGAGCGACTTGTCGTAGACAAGCCAGAGGTGGACACCCCGGTGCCCCGCCCGGCGCAGCGCCTTCTCGATCCGGCCCTCGTCGGTGAGGCTGAACATCGCGCCGCTGATGTAGGAGGTGGCGTCCGCCCTGTCGATCAGTCCCTCGAGGTGGACGAGGATGGTGTTGTCGGGCGACGTCGTGCTGCCCTCGGCGAAGGTGGCGTCGGCGCCGACCTGACCGCTTCCGAGCGGCCCGACGGCGACGGTGCGTCCGGCCTGCGCGGCCGGCGCCAGTACGAGCATGGTTGCGGCGGCCAGAGCGGCGGCCAGCTTCTTCAGCACGAGTTCCTCCCCCGATCAGCGGCTACACCCCGACACTAAGTCGGGTGCGGTGGAAGCGATACCCGACCGAATGGGGGGTATGAAGCGAGGCTGCCTCGCGTACCGTGCACGCGATGCGCATCGCCACCTGGAACGTCAACTCGGTCAAGCAGCGCATGCCGCGCCTGCTGCCGTGGCTGGACGAGCGGCAGCCGGACGTCGTCTGCCTGCAGGAGACCAAGCTCGCGGACGAGGCGTTCGAGGCGCTGCTCGGCGAGGAGCTCGCCGGCCGCGGGTACGAGGTGGCGGCTCACGGCGAGGCGTCCTGGAACGGGGTCGCCATCCTCTCGCGCGCCGGCCTGGAGGACGTGGTGCGCGGCCTCGGCGAGGACGCGCCGGGCTTCCCGCATCCGGAGGCGCGCGCCGTCTCGGCGACCTGCGGCGGCATCCGCGTCGTCTCGGTGTACGTGCCGAACGGCCGCTCTCCGGACTCCGAGCACTACCACTACAAGCTCGCCTGGCTGGCGTCGCTGCGCGCGATGATCGCGGACGGGCCGGAGGCCACGGTGGTCGCCGGCGACGTGAACATCGCTCCGACCGACGACGACGTGTTCGATCCCGACGCGTACGAAGGGCAGACGCACGTGACCGCGCCCGAGCGGGAGGCGCTGGCCGAGCTGCAGGCGGCCGGCCTTCGCGACGTGGTGCGCGAGCGCTGGCCGGACGAGACCGTGTTCACCTACTGGGACTACCGGGCCGGGATGTTCCACCAGGACCTCGGGATGAGGATCGACCTGATCCTGGCGAGCGACTCCGTGGCGGACCGCGTGAAGGCGGCGTGGGTGGACCGGCACGCGCGCAAGGGGAGCGGCCCGAGCGATCACGCGCCCGTCATCGCCGACCTGGACGAGGCGCCGGACGGGGACATCGGCCCCGTCGTGCCCCCGCCGTCGCGGCCGGTCCGCAAGCGGGGCGCGAAGAAGCTGCCCCAGTCGCCCTGACGCCGGGCGGGCGCGCTCAGCTCTTGCGGTCGCGGTCGCGCGAGGGCTGCACGCGCTTCGGCTCGCCGGGCATCTTCGGGTAGTCGGGCGGATAGGGCATGTCCCCGGCGCCCTCGGCCTCGTCGCGCTCGTACATCTCCAGCAGCGGCTCGAGCGAGTGGACGGCCTCGTCGATCGCGGCGTGGCGGTCGCCGACCTCGGCGAAGCGCGCGGGCATCGTCGCGACCGTGAAGTCCTCGGGCGCCACCTCGGCCAGCTCGTCCCAGGTGACCGGAGCCGAGACCGGCGCGCCCGGCTTGGGCCGCACGCTGTAGGCCGAGGCGATGGTCCGGTCGCGGGCGTTCTGGTTGTAGTCCACGAAGATGCGCTCGCCGCGCTCCTCCTTCCACCACTTGGTGGTCACCTCGCCGGGCAGCCGCCGCTCCAGCTCGCGCCCGAACGCGATCGCGGCGTGGCGGACCTCCGTGAAGCTCCAGCGCGGCTCGATGCGCACGTAGATGTGCACGCCGCGGCCCCCCGAGGTCTTGGGGAAGGCCGCGTAGCCGAGCTCGCCGAGGAGCGTGCGAGCCTCGGCCGCGACCCGCACGGCGTCGTCGAAGTCCGTGCCCGGCTGGGGATCGAGGTCCAGGCGCAGCTCGTCCGGGTGGTCCACGTCGTCGCTGCGGACGGGCCAGGGGTGGAAGGTGATCGTGCCCATCTGGGCGGCCCAGCCGACGACCGCCACCTCGGTCGGACAGATCTCGTCGGCGTGGCGGCCGGACGGGAACTGGATCCGCGCCGTCTCCACGTAGTCCGGGGCGCCCTTCGGGATGCGCTTCTGGAAGAAGGCGTCGCCGCCGCCCTTCTCGCGCGTGGAGAGGACCATCCCCGGATGCACGCCCTTGGGCCAGCGCTCGAGCGTGGTCGGGCGCCGCGCGAGCGCGCGCATGATGCCCTCGCCGACGGCGAGGTAGTACTCCACCACGCCGAGCTTCGTGACCGCGGCCGAGTGCTCGGTCGCCGGGAAGATCACGCGGTCGGGGCTCGTCACCCGCAGCTCGCGCCCACCGGCGTCCAGGATCGTCGCGTCGGCCACGGGGCGGAGCGTACGAGACCCCAGCCCCCGGGGGGCGACGGCGGCCGGTGTCAGTCCTCGGCAACCGTGAACCGCTCGGTCTCCGAGCTGACGCCGCAGCGATCCTGGGCGCGCAGGTCGATCCTCCAAGCGCTGCCGGCGGTCGCATAGAGCGGCAGCGAGAAGGACCCGCCGCGACGGATCCGCTTGAACTTCGGCGGCTGCGCGCCCTCCTTGTACACGCGGTAGGAGAGGGTGACCTCATCGGCGGCCTGGACGACGTCGTCGGCATCCGGCTTGAACTTCACGCCCTGGGGCACGTACCTCACCCCGTGGACGAGCTCCTCGGTTCCTCCTGAGATCGCCAGCGGGTAGATCACCGGGGGATAGGGATCGCTGAGGTTGTCGCGTCCCACGGCATCGCCGTACGCAGGGAAGTTGACGTCCCCGAGCGTCTCGCCGAGCTCCCAGTCCGTGAACAGCGTGCGGAACGCAGGTCGCAACAGGCAGCTCTCCCAGGGTGGGTAGTGACCGGTGCCGGCGTCCTTCTCGTCCTTGGCACGAGGCTGGGGCACGGAGCTCTCGGGGTCGCAGGCCTTCCCCTTGCAAAAGCGCGGAAGCCCGTCGACGCGCCAGGCGTGGTCGCCGTCGATCGATCTGAGCCACGGCCGGTCGTCGTTCAACGCCCGGATCATCACGTTGTCGCCGGGCTGGTAGGTCTTGACCGCGTCGGGGTCGGTGGTCATCTCGCTCGCGAACAGCGTGTCGCCGAACACCTCGTTCAGCCCGTCACCGTCGAGGAGCAGGAGCTTCGCCTGCGTGATGGTGTTCTCGAGCGGCGCGAACCCGGTCGGGTCGAAGCGGGCCGACGGCTCCAGCCGTCCGCAGCTCTCCGAGAGACCTGGCTCCGCCACGTGATGGCCCGGAGGCAGGCCCATGAGCGCGTCCAGCCGAGCGTGGTCACTCGGTTGGAAGAGCTCCGCGGCCGAGAGCTTCTTCGATTCGGGCAGGTCCGGGTCTCGGACCTGTCCCAGCAGCAGCGAAAGCTTGCCGGTCGTGTACCGCATCGTGGTCGCGTCGCTGGCGCACATCCAGCGGCTGGGCTGCGTCACGAAGCCGAGCACCTGGTCCACGTCGACCCCGAGCGTCGCCGTCACGGTGTTCTTCAGGAGCGAGTAGACCTTGTTCCTGAACTCCTTCGTCGAGAACCGCAGGGGGTTCGCCGACGGGCCGACGACGTCGTCGAGGTAGTCCCTGATCCAATTGATCGCCGGTGCGAGGTGGAGGCCGGGATCGGGTGATCCGAGCATCGGCAGCAGGTACCACGTGACGAAGTTCCCGGCGGAGTACTTGAGCGTGTCCACGAACGTGATCTGGTCCTCACAGGCCGCACGCAGCGGGTTGTCCTTCCCGAGCGCGGCGTCCTCGTCGCCGCGCCCTGCGCACGTGGCGTTCTGCGCGTCGCGCCACTCCTGCGGGTCGAACAGCGCCCGCGTTATCGCAAGGCTGAGCTCGGGCCAGTGCTTGAGTCCGTTCGCGATGTTCCCTGCCCAGAGCGTGAAGTACGCCGACACGTAGGGGTAGATGTAGTTGTTTTTGAGGTCATCGAAGTCGTAGATGCACCCGCGTTTCTGGTCGGCGCAGGGTCGTGTCTTCAGCTTGGCGGAGCGCCGTCCGCGCACCGTGTTCACGATGACTTCCTTCTCTACGGCGGGACCGCAGTGGACCAGGCACTTGTCATCGGCCGCGTCCATCTGGTAGCGCTTCGCGGCGACCTGGAGATCCGCCTGCAGGTCGAGGAAGCCGTCGATCACGAAGCCGCGCCGGACCTCCGGCTTTCCGACGGTGTACGGCCCGGACGGGCACCCGTCGTCGGCGGAGCCGTCGCTGTCGTCGTCCTGCCGGTCGCCACAGGCGCGCCACGGGGTGTCGCTTCTCACCGGGTCGATGAACGTCTCGTAGATGAAGCGAGTCGGCGCCTCGAACTCGACGCCGCGAGAGTGTTCGTCGCTGATGTCGTCGCAGATCGTTCCGGGAGGCGGCGGGCCGGTGCACACGGGGCCTCGTGGAGCGCCGGAGTCCCACCCCGGAGTGGCCGCCCCCACGTAGCTCTCCGCGACGTAGTGGCGCACTGCTATGAGCGTCCGTGATCCGTTCAGGATCTGCCGAGGGCTCGGGAACAGGCCGCGGGAGAGGTCGTTCACCAGGGTATGGCCCCACATGTCGCCGGCCGCGTGCGTGAGGAAGCCGTACGCGAACGCGAGGATCTGCTGCCGTTCGGCCGGCGTATAGGTGGTGTCTTTCTGCGCGGCGTTCGCGCGGTCGAGCACGTAGTCGAGCCACGCTCCTGTCCTCTGTGGATGGATGACGGACTGCCCGAACGTCATGTCGGGAAAGCCGTCGGGCCCCACCACGCCGGCGTTGTAGTACGCAGCGGCAGCGTGGGGGACGATGAGCGCCCGTCTCACCTGCTCGGGGACGCGGTAATCGCGCCCCGCGATCGTGACCGAACCGTTGTCGGCAGCGTCCTGGTAGGCCGCGAAGCCGGTGTAGTTGTGCGTGTACGGCTTCCATGCGACGGCGGTCCCCGGCACTGCCAGCACCACCGCTGCGAGCGAGACCAACACCACCGCGAGGCGGCTCTGCACGGTACGCACTACTGCTCCCCCAGATCCTGCGAAGTCCGCGAGCGACTCTCTCCGCCTCCCCCAGCGGCGTCAAGCGAATTACCTCAAAGCAGCCTCGCCATCCGACGTGTGGGGGGCGTTCTCCGCGGGTCAGGGCGCGAGCAGCCCGCCGCGCTCCCACGCCGCTGGGACCTCGACCGGCAGGTCCAGCAGGATCGCGGCGTAGGTCTTGCCCTGCGGGTCGTAGCGCAGCGACGAGGTGCCGCCCGAGCCGCCCAGCACGTCGGTGAGCACGATGTTGATCGCGTCGAGCCCGGGCAGCTCGTAGCGGCGGACCGGCCCCGCGAGCCAGCGCTCGAAGACGGCGGCCACGCGCGCGGCGGTGAGCTGCTCGCGGATCACCGGCGCGAGCTCGGGGCGGCGCGCGATGACCCCGACGTTCGCGTCGTTGCCCTTGTCGCCCGACCGCGCGTACGCGAGCCGCCGCAGCGGCACGGCCACCGGGTCATCGACGGGCGGCGGCTCGCGCTCGGGCAGCAGCGCCGTCTCCGGAGGCTCGGCCGCCCCGCCCGCAGGCGGGGGCACGACCACGCTCTCGCCGTCCAGCTCGACCGTCACCGGCACCCGCGCCTTGTCCACGAGGACGTGCCGGAGGGCCACCACGGGCGCGGGCCGCGGGCGCCCGCCGAACAGCCCGGTCATCCCCTGCGCGATCAGTCCCATAGGGGCGATCTCCTCGGCCAGGACCTGGAGCGCGGCGCGGTCGGCGTGGCGGGCGGCGATCTTGAGCACCGCCTCCTCGCGGGCGCCCACCACCTCCACCGAGGCGCCGGCGAAGTCCGTGCCGGCGATCCGCGCCGCGCGCGCGAGGATCGCGTCGCCCGCCCGCCGGGCGCGACCCGCAGCGTCGCCGCCCGCGAACAGCGCGCTGGTCACGAGCCGGAACCCGTCGAGCCGCGTGGCGGTCGCCTTGTACGTCGCCGTGGGCGCGCTGCCGCGCGCGCCGCTCACCCGCACGCGATCCGGTCCGTCCTGCTCCAGGCGGACGTCGCGCCAGTCGCACACCACGTCCGGCAGCACGTACGCGGCGGGGTCGCCGATCTCGTACAGGATCTGCTCGGCCACGGTCGCGGGGATGACGAGCCCTCCGCTGCCGGCCGGCTTGGTGATGACGGCGCTGCCGTCGCGCCGGCACTCGGCGATCGGGTGGCCCATGTCCTCCCAGCCGGGCACGTCCGCCCAGTCCGTGAACAGCCCGCCGAGGCACTGCGGCCCGCACTCGACGATGTGGCCGACGAGCGAGCCCGCGGACAGCGCGTCGTGGTCGTGCTCGCTCCAGCCGAACTCGTGCAGCAGGGGGCCGAGCACCACCGCGGAGTCCGCGCAGCGACCGGTCACGACCACGTCGGCGCCCATGCCGAGCGCCGTGGCGATCGGGCGTGCGCCCAGGTAGGCGTTCATCGTCAGCGGCTCCCCGTCCTCCGCGGACGCGAGCGCGCGGACGTCGTCGCCGGTCACGCACGCCACGCGCAGCGGCACGCCGGCCGCCGCGGCGGCCTCGCGCAGCGCGGCGGCGCACCCGCGCGGGTCGAGCCCGCCCGCGTTCGTCACGACCCTGATCGAGCGCGCGTGGATCTCGCCGAGCAGCGGCGCCAGCGCCTCGACGGCGTCGCCCACGTAGCCGGCCGCAGGGTCACGCGCGCGCGCACGCGCGAGGAGCGCCATGGTGATCTCGGCCAGGTGGTCGGCGACGAGGTAGTCGATCTCGGCGCCGCGCACGAGCCGCTCGGGCGCCTGCCGCGTGTCGCCCCAGAAGCCCGCCCAGCAGCCGATCCTCACGACGTCGCGCATCCGCCCGCGCACGCTACCCGCTGCGTGCGAAGATGCCGCCTTGCCCTCGGTCTCGGAGCGCATCGGGTCGTACGCCGGCGAGCGCGTGCTCGTGACGGGCGGCGCGTCCTTCATCGGCAGCCACCTCGTGGAGCTGCTCGTCGCCCAGGGCGCGCGGGTGGTGGTGGCCGACGACCTCTCCAGCGGCTCGCGACGGCACCTCGACGCGGTCGCGGATGAGGTGGAGGTGCTCGAGGGCGACCTTCGCGAGCCGGCGTTCGCGGAGCGCGCGGCCCGCGGCGCCGAGACCGTCTTCCACCTCGCCGCCATGCACGGCGGGCGCGGCTACATCGACACGCACCCGGTCGAGTGCACGAGCAACATGCTGCTCGACCACGTCGTGTTCGGCGCGTGTGCCGCCGCCGGCGCCGCGCGCCTCGTGCTGGCCAGCTCGGCGTGCGTCTACCCGACCGTGCTGCAGGACGACGACACCCGCCGCCTCCTGCTGAGCGAGGCCGACGCGAACTTCGACGAGCCGGGGCGGGCGTTCCCGGACGGCGAGTACGGCTGGGCCAAGCTGATGGGGGAGCTGCAGCTGCGCGCCTTCCACAAGCAGTACGGGATCGACGCCGTGGCCGCGCGGATCTTCACCGCCTACGGCGAGCGCGAGAACGAGTCGCACGCGGTCATAGCGCTCATCGCCAAGGCGGCGGCCCGGCTCGACCCCTACCCGGTGTGGGGTGACGGCCGCCAGACGCGGAACTTCACCTACGTCCGCGACACCGTCCTCGGCATGGCGCTCGCCGGCCGGCTGTCCGGCTTCGAGGTCCTCAACGTGGGCTCGGAGGAGCACCACACGATCCTCGAGCTGCTCGACGTGATCTTCGACCACGTGGGCTGGCGCCCCGATCGCCTGAACCTCGAGCTCGACAAGCCGGTCGGCGTGCGCAGCCGAGCGTCGGACAACACGCGCATCCGCGAGCTGACGGGCTGGGAGCCCGAGACGCCGCTGCGCGAGGGCGTGGCCCGGACGATCGACTGGTACGTGGAGATCACGCCGCCCGCGCGCCTGAGCGAGCTCGAGGGCCTGCTGATGGCCCGCTAGACCCGGCCCGGCCGGGCGGGCAGCAGCTGCGCGTTCGCGTCGCGGATCGCCTCGTGGATGGCCGGCAGGTCGTCCAGGTACAGCTCCTCGATGAGCTCCTTGTTCGCGCGTTCGTTGCGCTCGCGGGCCTCGTTGTCCCACAGCGTGGTCCCGCCCGGGAAGATGTAGCCCTGGGTGCCCGTCTCGAGCTTGACCGGGATGTCGGTGAGCGCCACCTGGTAGCCGGCCTGCCACGCCCGGTAGCAGTACTCGGCCTCGAACGTGATGCCCGGCTCCCCTGGGGGCGAGAAGCGCAGGTCGAACCCGCCGAGCTCCTCGTACACGCTCCTGCGCAGCAGGTACGGGCCGATGTTCACGTTCTCGACGAAGACCAGCGGGCGCCCGGTGCTCCCGTCCGTGAACGGGATGGCGCCCTCGCCCGGGGGGAGCCACGGCGCGTTGTACTCGATCGCGAACCACTCGTCGAAGCCGCACCAGCCGCCCAGGACCGCCAGCTCCGGGTAGGAGTCGAACAGCTCGACCGCCTCCGCGAGCCAGCTCCCATCCTTCGGCGGCTGGTCGTCGTCCTGCATGAGGCAGACGATCTCCCCGCGCGAGTAGGGGATCGCACGCCCGTACGAGCGGATCTCGTGGATGTCGTTGGAGTGCAGCAGGAAGTCGTTCGGGCCGACCAGGCGGCGCATCCATTCCTCGTGCGAGCCGTCGAGCGAGCCGTCCTCGCAGATGACGATCTCCTCCGCGCACGTGGCGCGGAGCCGCGGCTCGAGGATCGGGATGTTGCGCACCTGGTTGAACGACTGCACCACGATCGAGACCTTCGGGTGCTCCACGTAGGCGAACCCGGCGGCCGCGCGCTCGGCCTTCTGCGCCTTGATGTCGCGCACGGTCGCGTCGCTCGGCCGCAGCGTGGCCACCCAGTGCGCGCGCCGGGCGAGCGCGATCATCGACCGCGCGGCGCTACGTACGAACATGGGTGTTGGTGTGGGGCATGTCCGGCTCGCGCAGCAGGACCGTCATCGCCAGGCTCGCGCCGTTGTGGACCAGGTGGCAGCAGCGCGAGAGCAGCAGCCACTCCACCACCGCGTCCTCGCCGTTCTGCGCCGCCGTGTCGCGGTCGGCGGTCACGTACGCGGGCATGATGCAGCCGGTCGGCCCGCTGCCGGCGGCCTCGCCGCCGGTGTGGCGCACGGCGTCGTAGGCCAGCACGCGCTCGCCGAACGTCTCGGCCAGGCGGTCGAGCGAAGCCTGAGCGTCGGTCGCGACGAGGATCCTCGCCTCGGGGCGGTCCTCGAGCAGCCGCCCGAGCTCGCGCTCGTACCGCGCGAGGTCCAGCGAGCCCTGGCGGTAGTCGCGCGTCTCCTGCGCGGAGACCGCGTCGGTGCCGCGCACGTGGACTCCGATCACGTCGCTGCCGCGCATGTGCGCGTCGAAGAACTCGCCGGCCTTGGCCTCCACGTACGCCCGCGGGCGGACGAAGCTCCGCATGATCTCGCTCGTCCACTCGCGCAGCGGGCGGTCGGGATCGGCGGTCACGTAGGGGACGGCCGGCGCGATCCCGTGCAGCCGCGGGTCGTCGCCGAAGTGGTTCGACACGAACGCGTCGTCGGCGGCGAAGAAGCCCAGCTCGTTCTGGTCCGGGTACTCCGCCTCGATCCTCTCCGTGACCGCGGGCGGCACGGCGGAGCTCGGCAGCCCGTCCACGACCGGCTCGAAGTAGTACTCCCAGACCGAGTCGCCTCCCTGGTGGCCGCGCGGGGTCCAGTAGGCGGTCCGGTCGCGGAAGTCGACCACCGGGACCCGCCCCTCGTGCAGCGCCCAGGGCACGTTCGCCATCACCTGCTGGATGAGCGAGAAGAGACCGACGTCGCGCTCGCGGATCACGTGCAGCACGCGCGGCTCGCGTGCGAGCGCGGACTCGAGCGCCTCCTGCTGAGCGAACATGAAGGCCGGGAGGATGCCACCGATGGCACGCCGGCACGCTTGACCGGCCGAGGGGCCGCCCCTAGGGTCGATGGATGCGCCTGCTCCTCACGACCCTCGTCGCCATGCTCGCCGCATGCGGTGTCGCGCAGGCGGCGGTCACCCCGTTCGGCAGCGACCTCTCGGCACCGGCGAACCGCGTCGACGCGCACGGGTCCGACACGGCCTTCTGGAACGCCGCGCTCGCCTCCGGCGCGCCGGTCACCGCCCCGGCGGAGGGCCAGATCACGGCGATCAGCGTCAGGGGTGGCGTGCTCACGAGCACGAAGGACGACCGGCTCGCGCGGCTTGTGCACTTCCAGGTGCTCCGCCCGCTGTCCGCGACCCGGAACAGGGTCCAGCTCACCTCGGGCAACTTCTACCTGCCGCGCAGCGACGACCAGAACGTGGTCACGACGTACGCGGAGCCGCGCCTCGTGAACCTCTGCGTGAACAAGGGGGACATCGTCGCGCTCAACACGATCGGCGGCTCCGAGTTCAGTCCCGGCGGCGGCGTCGCCGGGTCGCAGCTCCAGGTCTTCTCCGACGTGCCAGGCTCGCTCACCCGCTGGTACGAGAAGGACGGCGGCACGAACACCGGGGCCACGCTCCCGAGCTTCACCGAGGTGGCGAACCGTGAGCTGCTGATGCAGAGCGTCGTCTCGAGCGGACCGCACGCGAGCGACGTCTGCCCCGGCGGCTACCGCCAGCACGTGTTCCGCGGGCTCGACGTCAAGGCCGCGCCGCAGCCGGCGCTCAAGGTCAAGCAGCGCCGCGCGCGCCTCAAGGGCCAGTGCCACGGCGAGAACTACGGAGGCTGCTTCGGCAAGCTCCGCCTGACCGCGGTCCTCGACGGCCAGGAGGTCGCGCTCGGCAGCGCCCGCTTCTCGATCAGGTCCGGCTACAAGGACACGATCGAGGTGCCGATCTCGGCGAAGAACGTGGCCACGATCCAGAAGGCGAAGGGCGTCACCGCCACCGTCACCTCCGACGCGCGCGACAACCCGCGCATCGACAGGCGCGTGCGCTGGAAGAGCGTGCCGGTGCAGAAGAAGACGAAGACCGCCAAGGTGCGGCTCAACCCGAACCGGTAGCCGCTCCGCCCGGAGGCCGGCCCGGTCGTTTAGGCTGCGCACTCTGGCCCTTTCGAGCGAACAACTCGACGCGCGCTACGCCCGCCTCACCGCCGTCGCGAGCGGCTATCTCCCGGCGGACCGCGCGGCGGTCGACGAGTGGCACGAGCAGCTCAGGGGCGAGCTGCGCTCGACCTCGGTCACCACGCGGCGCAGCCCGGCGGTCAGCGCCCTGGCCGAGCTGATCGAGACCGACGGGATCGTCCGCATGTACGTGGAGCAGATGATCGAGGAGGCGCTGCACATCCGGCACGAGGCGGGCACGCCCGACGTGGTGCGCGACGTCCGCGGCCTGCTCGACGCGCTGAACTACATCGTCACGCTCGCGCCCGAGTACGTGCCGCCGCCGGGCAAGCCGCACGCGTTCCCGATGTCGAACCTCTTCGTCTACATGATGATGACGCCCGCGGGCGAGGCGGCCTTCCGGCTGCCGCAGCTCAACGACGCGCTGCGGGCGGTACTGAAGGAGTGGTGCGCGTATCTCGACAGCGAGGAGAGCGCGTCGGTGCTGAACGAGGGCCCGAACGGGTGGCTGTCGGAGCCCGCCTACCAGCTGAACAAGCTCGACGAGTTCAAGATCCCGGCCAAGTCCAAGCCGCACTGGGGCTGGAGGTCGTACAACGACTTCTTCCACCGCGAGATCAAGCCGTCGGCGCGCCCGGTCAGCCAGCCGAAGAACCGCAAGGTGATCGTCTCGGCGAACGACGGCACCGTCTCGGCGATCGCGCGCGGCGTCAAGCGCACCGACGAGTTCTGGCTCAAGGGCCAGCCGTACTCGCTAGTGAACGTGCTGAACGGAGACGAGGACTACGTCGAGCGGTTCGTCGGCGGCGACGTGTTCCAGACGTTCCTGAGCGGCGCCAACTACCACCGCTGGCACTCGCCGATCGACGGCACGGTCCGCAAGGTGGAGCTGGTCGAGGCGCTGATGTTCAGCGACCTGGAGGCGGCCGGCTACGACATCGACGCCGGCGTCAAGTCGCTCGGGTACGAGGCCTCCGTGAACACCCGCGGCCTCGTCTACGTGGAGAGCGACGACCCGGTCATCGGCACCGTGTGCGTGATCCCCATCGGGATCACCGAGATCTCGTCGGTGAGCTTCAGCGTGAAGGAGGGCGCGCGGGTGAGGAAGGGCCAGGAGCTCGGGATCTTCAGCTACGGCGGCTCGACGCTGGCGCTCGTCTTCCAGCCCGGTGCCGTGAACCGCTTCACGGTCGAGGCACCGGAATACCCCCAGGCGCCCGGGGTGAACGTGAACGCGCAGATCGCGATCGCGAACTAGCGAGGGTCCGTCGCACGTGGCCACATGACGAGCGGGTGGCCGAGCACGAGCGCCGGCTACTCCTTCGCCCCCGCCTCGCCGCCGGTGCTGACGATCAAGCTGGCCTTCGACGTGTTGCGCTACGCGAGCGCTCCGCCGGGCGCGGCGCGGCGGGCCGCGCTCGCCGACCTGGAGACCTACGCGAGGGTCCACCGCCAGCTCGACCGGACCGGACCCGACGGGGCCCACGGGGTGACGATCTCGGTGTCGACGAGCCTCGACGAAGGCGTCGTCCACGTCCTGCCGAGCCCCGGCGGCGACGCCTTCCGCGGCTACGTGCGGTCGGCTTGGCAGTACCTGGACGGCGTGCTGAAGGGAGAGCCTCCCGGCACGGATCCGATCACGGCGAGCGTGCAGGTGCCGGTCGCCGCGACCAACCCGGCCGACGTCTACGAGCTGACCGTGACGCTCGCGCTGGACGGGGGCGGGCTCGCCGTCGAGCTGACGGCGGCACCGCGGTTCGGCGACGGCGGCCCGGCGGGTTCGCCGCGTCCCTTCGCCGAGGCGTTCGAGGCGGCCTACGCGACCCCGGTCGAGGTGCTGAAGATCGCCGTCGCCGAGGCGTCGCGTCCGTGGGTCGTCCGGACCGGCGTCGAGCCCACCGGGCCGATCGGCTGCGAGATCGCCGGCCCGCCCGTCTTCTGGGCGCCGCCACCGCTCTGCACCACGCTGATCTCGCGCGCCGGGGTCTCGGTCTGGCCGTTCCGCCCGGACGACGGACTGAACCCGAACGAGCCAGAGCCGATGACCTTCGCCGGCGTGGACCTGGACGTCTGGGCGCACGAGGCGCTCGACGCGATCGACCGGTTCCTGTCGCCGCCGTACGACGGGCCCGCGAACGCGGTCGACGCTCTCGGCGAGACCGGCTACGTCGAGCGGTTGCGGGCGGCGAAGCGCTCGCTGGCGGGCTCGATCGCGAGCACTGTCCGGCCCGTCCTGGCGGACCCGCCGCCGCCCGCCGACCCGGCGACGGTCGCGGACGCCAGGTCGAGTTGGGAGCGGCAGCTCCTGATCGCGCTCGGCTCGGCCTACACGGCCGCCGCCGCCGTCCAGCTTCCGGTCACGGTTGCGGGCGATCGCGGGACGGGCTCCAGGCCCCCGGTGCTCCACGGGCACCCGGAGGCGGGATCGCGGGACGGCGACGCCACCATCCCGCCGTACTCCCTCTCGGCCTTCGAGGTGCCGGCGGCGAGCGGAGCGGGCAGCCTCACGTTCCTCGTCACGGCCGGCGACCCCGCTCGCGATGCCTACGCGCGGCTCGAGCTGGCCTGCCTGGTCGACGGGATCGAGCACGGCGACTCGGTCCGGCGGACCTTTCCGATACCGCTGCCCCTCCCGTTCGCGAGCCCGGAGCTGAGCACGGTCGAGATGCCGATCGTCCTGCGCCTCTGCCCCAGCGCGCCGGAGCTGGGCGCCCAGCGGGCGACGCAGGCGCTCGACACGGCGGACGCCAGGTCGCTCCTCGCCACGGCCACGCGGTGGACCTACGCGGTCGACTACTCCGAGCGGCACGCGGCGCAGGACGTGACCGAGGCGACGATCGCGTTCGACGTCGAGCCGTCGGCCGAGGGGCCGGCGCCCGCCGCCGGGTCGGTGCCGGATGCCACGGGGGTGCCCGCCGCCGGCGACCAGGACCCGTTCGCGGCGCTGGCCCGGCTCCTGGCGGTGCTGCCCGCGCTCCAGGCGGTCTTCGACGCCGACCTGGCGCAGGTGGGGGCGGACACCGACACGACGAGCCCGCGGTTCACGCGCGCGGCCAACGCGATGGAGGCCTTCGCCACGCTGGTCGAGGACGTGGCGGCCGACTGGGCGCCGGTGGACCCCACCTCCGCGAGCGCCGGTGGCGGCGAGGCCATCGACGGCCCCGGGCTCGAGATCGCGATCGCCGAAGGCGGCCACCCGCCGCCCGGCGGCCCCGACCTGCTCGTCACGATCGCGGCGGAGGGGGCGCGGCCGTCCGGGGTGCCGATGCCCGCCGTCGTCTTCGAGGGTCACGCGCCCGTCGCGACCGGCGCCGGCGTGCGCTACCGGGACCAGAGCGGCGGCCACCTGTCCTGGGAGCAGGCGCGGCAGACGGCCGCCCGCACCGTGGCGACCGGCCCGCTCGCGGTGCTCGGTCTGCAGAACGCCCAGATGGGCATGCGGCTCCGGCGCAACGCCGCCCTCGTGCCCGCCAACCCGACCCTGGCGCCGTTCGTCTACACCACGCCGCGGGTGACCTTCCCCGGCCCGTGCACCCCGCTGCTGCAGGTGGGCGACCCGATCGACGTGGCCGCCGTCGCGACGGGGTCGCCGGTTGCGCGCACGCTGGCCGAGCAGCTCGGGTCGATGTTCGAGGGGCTCCTTCAGGCCGCCGCCCCGGGCACGCGGAGCATCCGGCTGCAGATCGGCTACGGCTACGCCGAGGAGCCGGACCAGGCGGACGGCGGGCGGCCGCCGGTGCAGGTGCCGGTCGCGCTCGTGCCGGCCGTCCCGGTCGCGGTGCCGGTCGAGCCGGACTCACCCTCCGTGGCGCGGGTCGCGCAGCTGATCCGCGACTGGGTCGGCGCCTCCCGGCCCCCCGCGAACGGCCGCTTCACCTTCGACCTGACGGCGTTCTCGACGCTTGGCGACGAGACGCAGCCGCTGGTCCGCCTGAGCGAGCTGGCCCTCGACCGGGCCGACGTGACCGACCTCTAGGCACCCCGTTGTGGGGTGTTGACAAGACCGCTGGGGCAGCACACGGTGAGACCAGTCAACTTTTCTCCAGGAAGGCCCTCCATGTCCGCCCGCTCGTCAGCGCCCGAACCCGGAAGCATCGACCGCCGCAGGCTGCTCAGGGGGGCCGGCCTGGCCGCGGTCGGGAGCGTCGGTCTCGCCGTGGCCGCCGAGACCACCGCCCTGGCTGCCGCGACCGCCGTCACCGCGATCAACGTCAAGGACGCGCCCTACGGCGCGGCCGGCAACGGGACCACGAACGACACCACGGCGATCCAGACCGCGCTGAACGACGTGCCGACCTCCGGGGGCGCGGTCTACTTCCCGCCCGGCGACTACCTCGTCACCGCGCCGCTCGCGCCGAAGAGCCGGACGCTCATGTACGGCTGCCACGTCCCGCGCTGGCAGGGTTCGGCGAACCCGGATTCCGCGTGCAAGATCCGCATGGGCGGGACGTTCAGCGGCACCGGTTTGATAGCGCCCGCCGGCACGACGGCCGCGGTCAAGCTGCGCAACCTCGCGCTCGTCGGCAACAACGTGGGCACCGGGCTCCACGGCCTCCGCATGCCCGACGCCGCGGTGGCCACGGGGGAGGGATCCTGGGAGCTCGAGGACGTGACCATCGCGGGCTTCAGCGGCGACGGCGTCTACGGGCGCGTCCACGTCGCGATCCTGACCAACTGCTTCATCCACAACAACCAGGGCTGGGGGATCAACGCCTCGAACGGGAACAACTGGAACGACGTCCACGTCGCCAACTGCTTCCTCTACTACAACAAGTCGGGCAACCTCTACTTCGGCGGCAGCCAGATCTCCGCGGGGATCGGGTTCGTGAACTGCCGGTTCGAGCGTGGCGGGACGAACCCCGCCGACGTGCTCGCCCCGCTGAACGCGTCGGCACCGGGGGTGAGGCTCGCGAGCGCGCGGCTCATCGAGTTCGTGAACTGCAACACCGACGCCAACTGCGGCAACGGGTTCGAGATCGTCAACGAGGCGACGAGCCCGACCTACCGGCCCGACCACATCCTGCTCACCAACTGCCGCCTCAGCCGCGACGGCACCGGCAACCAGTCGACGCTCGGCGACTATGCGGGTCTCAAGGTGAGGGGCGCGAACACGACGGATCGCCCGGTCGGCGAGATCAAGTGCGTCAACTGCATCGTGGTGAACGGCAAGGCATCCGACAGCGGCTCCGGCACGGTGATCGGACCGAAGTACGGGGTCTGGTACGAGAACACCAACTACTTCCAGTGGATCGGCGGCAACATCTCACCGTCCAGCCAGGCGACCAACAACGAGTACTACGAGGGCACCGGCGGCAACTGGCGGCCCACGATCGTCGATCTGGAGCGAAGGCTGCTGACGCTCCCCACGAGCGCACCGAGCACGGGCCTTCCCGTCCCGACCGGATCCGCGTACTTCGACACGGGGACCAACAAGCTGTTCGTGCGCAACGGAACGGCCTGGAAGTCCGTCCAGCTCGCCTAGCCGTACCCCTCGCGCCCGAGCTGCAGCTCCTGGAGGAGCTCGTCGACGGTGCCCGAGAACGAGACGTCCTCCGTCTCCTCGCGCGGGCTCTCCGTCCGGTTGTCCGTGAGCGTGGTCCCGAGGACCTTCTCCAGTCCGGCGACCAGCGCGGCGCGCGACAGCTCGGTCGTGCAGAGCTTCAGCTCCTCGGAGCCGTCGGGCGGCGCCGGCGCGACGTCGGCCTTCAGGAAGGTCATCACCGCCGGGACCGTCGTCGACGGGGGCGGCTCGCACCACGACCAGCACTGGGTGCTCGTGCAGATCAGCCCGCAGCCGCCATCGCAGACGACGCTGATCCTGTCTATCGCGCAGGTAGCCATGGGCGGAACGAAACTCCTCGCGCCGCCGTTGCGCAACCCCCCGGTTCGGGGGTGGTGCACGCATTGAGCGATCCTCGAGCGCGGCAGTGTCCTGCGCGCGCCGGCCCGTTCGTCTCGAGGGCGGCCACGAGAAAGGAACGACCATGACGAGCTTCACACCCTCTCCCGACCTCTTCCCGTTCGAGTCGCGCTGGTTCGGGAGCGGGGCGGGCCGGATCCACTACGTCGACGAGGGCGAGGGCCGGCCGATCCTGATGTGCCACGGCAATCCGACCTGGAGCTTCCTCTACCGCAACGTGATCGGGGCCCTGCGCGACCGCTTCCGCTGCGTCGCGCTCGACTACCCGGGCTTCGGGCTCTCGGACCGGCCGAGCGGGTACGGCTACACGGCGTCCGAGCACGCCGCCGTGGTGGGCGAGCTCGTGCGCGAGCTCGACCTGCACGACGCGATCGTCATGGGCCACGACTGGGGCGGTCCGATCGGCCTCGCGGCCGCCTGCGCGGATCCGGCGCGGGTGAGCGGCATCGTGCTCGGAGGCACCTGGTTCTGGCCGCCGAACCTGCGCTCTCGCACGTTCAGCCGGATCATGTCGAGCCGGCCGCTGCAGCGCGCGATCCTGAGGCGGAACCTCTTCGTGGAGCGGTTCGTCCCGGCCGGCACGACGCGGGAGCTCACCCATGAGGAGATGGAGCACTACCGCCGCGTACAGCCGACCCCCGAGGCGCGCGTCGGCGTGGCCGAGCTGCCGCGGCAGATCGTCGCGGCCACGCCCTTCCTCGCCGAGCTGGCCGAGGCGGTGCCGCGGGAGCTGGGGGACAGGCGCGCGCTGATCACGTTCCCCATGCGCGACGCCGCCTTCCGTGCCCGCGACGTCCTGCCGCGCCTGCGCAGCTCGTTCTCGGACGTCGAGGTCGTGGAGCTCGAGCGGGCGGGGCACTACTTCGTGGAGGACGCGCCGGGCGAGGTGGCCGCGGCCGTGGCCGAGCGCTTCGCTTGACTGGCCCGCGCGCACCCCTTACGGTCGCTCGATGGCTTATGGCAACGACGTGACCGTCTTCGTCGAGGACAAGGCGGGGGACCTCGGGGCACCCAACAGCCCCGCGCCGTGGTGGCTCAGCCCCGACGTAGACATCCCCGCTCATCCGGGCGAGGCGGTGCAGGGCCCCAACGACGTGCGGATCCGCGTGCACGCCCACGAGGAGCCGATGCTCGCCGACAAGATCGTCGCGGAGGTCTACGTGGGCGATCCGGCGCTCGTGCTCAGCCCGACGACGGGCACCAGGCGCATCGACCCGGGCGACCTCCGGTTCAGGACCGCCGGCGTGTCGGGCACCGAGCCGGTGGCGGACGTCGCGGGAGCGACGCTGTCGTTTCAGTGGACTCCGTCGTCCACGGCAGGCGCCGTCGACGGCCCGGGACACCGCTGCCTGGTCCTGCGCGCGTTCCCGGAGAACGTCACCCCGCCCAGCTCGCCGTTCGACGTCCCCAACGAGCAGCACGAGGCTCAGCGCAACGTCGAGATCCTCACCACGACCATGGCGCCCGGCAAGCGCATGAAGGGCGAGGGCACCCGTGAGGACCCGCGCCGCCGCGACCGCGCGACCGGTATGTGGTGGGACGGGATCGCGACGCTCGCGCCCGGCAAGCGCGGCAGGCGCTACGTGGCCGTCGCGCTCGATCCGCGGCCCGACAAGGAGGTGGCGGCGATTCTGCGCTGCGGCCTGCCCAAGGGCACACGCTTCTCCACGAAGCCGCCGGCGGCGCTCGAGCTCGATCCGGGCGATGCCAAGGGCAACCCGATGAACCCCGCACAGCTCCTCGGAAAGCACCGCTTCGCCGCCCGCTCCGGGATCGGCCGCGGCCTGTTCGCGGAGGATCGTCTGCTGGCCGCGTTGCAGGTCGACCTCGGCCCGCGCCGGCGCTCCGAGCTCGTGCTCCGGTTCGACCACACGAACCTGGACAGCTCGGCCGCGCTCGTGCTGCATCTCGCCCAGTGGAACGAGGCCGGTGTGCCCGAGGGCGGCATCACCGTGGTCGCTCTCGCACCGCTCGAATCACCGTAGTCGGGGCGCCCGCGTACCGCTTTTTGGGGCTTGTCCGCACGAAAGTGGTCTTGTGCCCAGACGCCAGAGCGGTTAGGACTATGCACATGCCACTACCGCGCCTGGCCCGCGCAGGTGTGGCACAGCGCAGCGTCCTCGCTGCGGTTGTGCTCGCACTCTGCGCCGCCCTAACACTCGCCGCCGCCGCGCCCGCGTCGGCCGTCACCCGCAAGCAGGCCGCCAAGAAGGCGGTCGCCTCCCTCGGCTCCAAGACAGGCAGCCAACCGGTCGTCGTCTTCGGGCTCACCAAGCCGCTGCGCCGCGGCACGCGCGTGACCCAGCTCGGCTCGAGCAAGCTCGTCGGCACCGCCGGCTCGGGCGGCGCGTTCTTCTTCTACGAGGACACGGCTCCGGGCGAGGCGTACCCGCACGCGGGCCGCGTCGCGCTCGTCGGTGCGAAGAACGGGAAGGTGAAGCTGTCGCGAACGATCACGCGCGCACCGCTGGTCGACGGCGAGCTGCCCTCGTTCCTCACGAACCCGAGCCGCTACCGCTCGGACAAGTACCGCGTCTACGACCGCCCGTCCGAGTCGGACACGTCCCCGGCGCCCGCCGGGACCGTGTTCGCCGACCCGCTCGCGGCCAGCGACCCGCTCGGCGGGAACACCGCTCCGAACTCCCCGCCGGAGGCCCACAGGCAGGACGTGCTGGCCAAGGAGGGGCGGCCGAAGAACATCACCCTGACCGGCCACGACGGCGACGGTGACTTCCTCGTGTTCGAGATCACCAAGCAGCCCGATCACGGCACGCTGTCGGGCCAGGCGCCGGACGTGACCTACACGCCGGACCCCGGCTATCTCGGTCGCGACGACTTCAGCTTCAAGACGCTCGACGACGTGGCCCACAGCAACACGGCGAAGGTCTCGATCACGGTCGTGGGGCTCGGCGCTCCGCCGGTGGCCGCGACGTCCGGCGGCTGCACGGGCTACGCCGAGCGCGGCGACGCGGTCGCCGTCGACGGCGCGATCTCCGTGGCCGACCCGGACGACACGCTGCTCGACAGCGCGCGCATCCGGGTCTCGGGCAACTTCGCGAGGGGCGACGACCTCCTGTTCACCGACCAGAACGGGATCGCCGGCTCGTACGACGACGTGACCGGCGAGCTCACGCTGGCCGGCACGGCGCCGGTGGCAGCCTACGAGGCGGCGCTGCGGACCGTCCGCTACCGCAACCTCTCCGGCGGCGACCCGGCCCCGACCAAGGACGTCGAGTTCACCGTGAACGACGCGGGCAGCGACTCGGCCCCGGCCGTCAAGCAGATCTGCATCACCCACACCGGCCCGAACTCGCGCCCCATCGGCGAGACGAGCGAGGGCGCGCTGCTGTACATCGAGAACGACGGCCCGGTGCCGGTCGACGGCAGCTTCGTCGTGCTCGACACCGACTCGGCGAACCTCTCCGGCGCGACGATCAAGTTCGTCGCCTCGCAGGGGTCCGAGGAGGAGGAGGTCGACCCGACCGGCCCCGGCGGCCAGACCAACGCGTTCGCCCCGTCCGAGGACGAGCTCGCCTTCACCGACCAGAACGGCATCAGCGGCTCCTATGACGACACCCTCGGCGTGCTCACGCTGAGCGGCAGCGCCACGGTCGCCGACTACGAGGCCGCGATCCGCTCGGTGACGTACGAGAACACCTCGGAGGACCCCTCGGCCGAGACCCGGTCGCTGCGGCTCCAGGTGACCGACTCGGGTGGCGCGACCTCGATCCCGAGCTCGCGCGGCGTTCTCGTGACGCCGGTCAACGACGCACCGGTCGCGACCGCGTCGGACGGCTCGGTCTCGGCCGTCGGCGCCAGCCCGTCGACCGTGATCGACCCGGGCCTGACGGCGGGCGACGTGGACGACGACGACCTCGAGGGCGCGCGGGTGAGCATCGTCGCCGGCCTCGAATCGGGCGACGAGCTCGCGTTCAGCGACCAGAACGGGATCTCGGGTCTCTACGACTCGGAGAGCGGCGTGCTCACGCTGTCCGGCACGGCGCCGGTGGCCGACTACGAGGCCGCGCTTCGCACGGTCGAGTACCGGCATCCGGCCGGCAACCCGTCGGACGTGCGCATCGTCGAGTTCGTGGTGAACGACGGCGACCTCGACTCCGAGGCCGC
Organism: Thermoleophilaceae bacterium; assembly: GCA_036386455.1. Taxonomy (GTDB): domain Bacteria; phylum Actinomycetota; class Thermoleophilia; order Solirubrobacterales; family Thermoleophilaceae; genus AC-37. The sequence goes on along the minus strand of DASVVS010000042.1, from coordinate 53,058 downwards.
GGCGAGGAAGATCGAGGTGAACGACACCCCGGTCGTCGACGCCGGCGATGACGCGCTCGCGTACAGCGAGGGCGACGGGGCGACGGCCGTCGATCCCGCCGTCGCGGTGAGCGATGCCGACTCGGCGGCGCTCGCCGGCGCCAGCGTGCAGATCAGCGCCGGGCTGTCCCCGTCCGAGGACCGCCTGGCGTTCGAGGACCAGCTCGGGATCACCGGCGGCTACGACGACCAGTCCGGCACGCTCACGCTCAGCGGGGTGGCGTCGGTCGCCGATTACGAGACCGCGCTGCGCTCGGTCACCTACGAGAACACGTCCGAGGCGCCGTCGGCCGACACGCGCACGGTCACGTTCCGCGTCGACGACGGGGCGTCCAACGGCAACGTGAGCGACCCGGCCTCGCGCGACGTCGAGGTGACTCCCGTGAACGACCCGCCGGTCACGACGGCCACGGAGGGCTCCACGGCCTACACCGAGAACGACCCCGCGGCGACACTCGACTCCGGGCTGACCGTGGCCGACGTCGACGACGCGGAGCTCGAGGGCGCGACGGTGAAGATCGCGAGCGGCTTCGACGCGGGCGACGAGCTCGTGTTCGTGAACCAGCTCGGCATCGACGGCTCCTACAACCCCGGGAACGGCGTGCTTACGCTGTCCGGCACGGCGCCGGTGGCCGACTACGAGTCGGCGCTGCGCACGATCGCGTTCAGCTCGGCCAGCGAGGACCCGGCCGCCTCGAAGACGGTCGAGCTCTCGGTGGACGACGGCAGCGCGATCTCACAGACCGCCTCGAAGGCGATCGACGTGACGCCGGTGAACGACGGGCCGAGCGTGGAGACGTCGGACGGGTCGGCGGCCTACACCGCGGGCGACCCGGCCGCGGCGCTCGACTCCGGGCTGACCGTGGCCGACCCCGACAGCGCCACGCTGGCCGGCGCGACGGTGAAGATCGCGAGTGGCTTCGACACGGGCGACAGCCTCGTGTTCGTGAACCAGTCCGACATCACCGGCGTGTACGACACCAGCACCGGCACGCTCACGCTCAGTGGCGTGGCGTCGGTCGCGGACTACGAGACGGCGCTGCGCTCGGTCGCCTTCGAGACGACGAGCGAGACCCCGGCCGGCTTGAAGTCGGTCGAGTACACGGTGAACGACGGCGAGCTGGACTCGGCGGCCGCGAGCAGATCGATCCACGTGACGCCCGCGCCCGGTCCGCCGGAGTAGGGCGGTCGACGCCCGCCTGCGTGCGGGCGTAGCATGGCCGTCCTCCGATGCCGTGTCTCGGGAGGTGCGGTCCGTGGCGCTTGACTGGCGAGAACGGCCGATGCTGTCCCCGCTCGGGGGCTTCATGCTCCAGAGCCGGGCCGGTGCCGGCAACTTCGAGGTCGTGATCCCGTGGCCGGCGGGCGGGCTTGCAGTGTTCTCCCGCGACAACGACGGTGGGACGATGAAGTGGTTCGGGCCGACCCAGTTCGGCTCGGGCGAGTACACCGGCGCGACCGTGATCGAGTCCGACTTCCGCGCGTTCGACGCGGACCGGGGGAACCTCGAGGTGGCGGCGGTGCGGCCCGACGGCGTCTGCGACTTCTACGCGCGCGAGAACGGCGGCGCGTTCAGGTGGAGCGGCCCGTTCACGCTCCCGTTCGGGAGCCCGAAGGCCGGCAACCCGTCGATGGCGTACAGCGGGGCGACGAAGGAGACGGGGCTCGGCCACGGGACGAGCATGTTCTTCCTGGTCGTCCCCGAGCGGTCGAAGGGGTTCTCCTACTGGGTGCGGCGGAACCTTCCCGCCGACGTGATGGAGTGGGTCAACGTGGGCGGGACGGGCCAGGAAAACCTCGTCGGCATAGGGATCGCCATAACCACGTGGGGTGCGCCCACCACCGGTACCGGCTACAAGTACCTGGGGGCGATCGGGAACTACGTGGTGGCTGGCGTGACCGCGGCGGGCCAGCTGGAGCTCCACGTGAACGGCCCCTCGGACTCCGCTGGCATCGGGAGCGGCTGGGTGGACCGCACGACGTTCGGGCGCGATCTCTTCCCCGACCTCGCGCACCGGTTCACCGGGCGCCCCTGCATCGTCCAGGGCGACATCGGCTACGAGGAGGACGGCGAGCTTCCGTTCGACAACGGGCACTACGGCAACCTGGAGCTGATGGTGCCGGACAAGTCGGGCGGCATCCTCCACTTCTGGCGCGACTGCGGCGAGCCGGGCGAGGGCAAGCGGATCTCGGAGGGCTGGGGCGGACCGGTGAAGATCGCCGGCCCGCTGTACGACGAGGTGTCGCTCATCCAGAGCACCTTCAACGGGAACTTCGAGCTGGTCGCGCGACGCCGCCACCAGCGCGGCTTCGACTTCTGGTGGCGCGACGAGGGCGGCACCTGGCACGGGCCGGACCGGATCGGCCCCGCGCCCGCCGAGCTGCGCTGGCGCCAGGGGACGCCTAGCTTCGGCCAGGAGAAGGTCGCCCCCGGCACGAGCCCGACGAGCTGGTACACGGCCGACGAGAAGGTCCAGCACATCGCCTACGTCGGAGTGGACCAGCAGATCCACGAGTGCTTCTACTTCATAGGCGGCGAGAACGAGTGGCTGCACACGATCCCGAGCTTCGGCCAGGAGAAGGTCGCCCCCGGCACGAGCCCGACGAGCTGGTACACGGCCGACGAGAAGGTCCAGCACATCGCCTACGTCGGGGTCGACCAGCAGATCCACGAGTGCTTCTACCGGATCGGCGGGCCGGAGAACCGCTGGGAGCACACGATCCCGAGCTTCGGTCAGGAGAAGGTCGCGCCGGGAACCAGCCCGACGAGCTGGTACACGCCCGGCGAGAAGGTCCAGCACATCGCCTACGTCGGGGTGGATCAGCAGATCCACGAGTGCTTCTACCGGATCGGCGGGCCCACCAACCGCTGGGAGCACACGATCCCGAGCTTCGGAGAGGAGAAGGTCGCGCCGGGCACGAGCCCGACGAGCTGGTACACGGCCGTCGAGAAGGTCCAGCACATCGCCTACGTGGGCGCCGACCGCAAGATCCACGAGTGCTTCTACTTCATAGGCGGCGAGAACAGGTGGCTGCACAGCGTCCCCGGCGAGGGACAGCCGCTGGTCGCCCCCGGCACGAGCCCGACCAGCTGGTTCGCGACCCCCGACAACGTGCAGCACATCGCCTATGTGACCGAGGGCAGGACGATCCACCAGCTCTTCTACTTCATCCACGGGTTCGGCGGCTGGCAGGGGGAGCCGGCGAGTTCGGGGCAGCCGCTGGCCGCCCAGGGCACGAGCCCGACGAGCTGGTACACGACCTCCGAGAACGTGCAGCACATCGCCTACGCGGGCGAGGACGGCCGGGTGCACGAGTGCTACTTCTTCGTGCACGTTGGGGTGCCGCACGTGTGGCGCCACAACCTGCCCAGCGGCGAGCACCTGCCCGCCGCGCCGGGCGTGAGTCCCACGAGCTGGTACACGCCCGCCGACAACGTGCAGCACGTCGCCTACGTGGGCAACGACGGTCAGATCCAGGAGTGCTTCTACTTCATCGCCTGAGCGCCTGACCGGCATCTCGGACCGCCGCCGAGAACGGACGCGGCCCGCCGCCGAGGCGACGGGCCGCACCCTTGGGGAATGCCGCCGCCCTTACGGGCCGACGGTTACGAAGGCACTCGTGTTGCTGACGTCGGTGACGTCGTACGTCGCCGAGAACGAGGCCGAGCTGCCGAAGCAGCCGAACCCGCCGCTGACGCTGACCGGGATCGGCTGGTTGGTGATCGTCAGGCGCGACGGCGTGCTGCCGCTGCCGTTCGTCCAGGTCCCGTTGACGTTCACCGCCGCGCTCGGGGCGATGGTGATCGTGCAGCCGTTGCTGGTCGAGACGACGGCCCCGTTCCGCGGGACCGTGAGGTAGCCGGTGATCGGCGACCCGTTCTGGCCGGACAGCGTCCAGCTCCCGCTCGTGGTGGTGGTGGTCGTGGCCCCGATGTTGGTCGGGCACGCCCCGCCGTTGTTGGTGAACGTGGGCGGGTTGACCGGAATGGTCACCGGGCCATTGTTGTTGTGGTTGCCCGGCGCCGCCGGAATCTTGTTCTTCGTGTTGGTCCCCAGGGGCGAGGTCGGCTGGCTGACCGACTGGTTGCACGTGGTGGTCAGGAACCCGGCGATGCTGAACGACGCGGTGGTGCCGGACTGGAGCGACGCCTTCGAGTAGTCGCCCGCCGGGGTGATCGTCGTGCTCTGAGCCGCCGCGGGGCCGGCCGCCATCGCCGCCGTCATCAGTGCGGCGCCGATCGCGAGCGCGCCCTTGCTACGTACCTTCATTCTCTCCTGCCTCTCTGCAGCAGCGCTTGCCCATCCTGGCGGGCGCGGCTACGCTCCTCATTGGGTGCCGGGCGCCTCGTGGGCTTCCAGGTCGCGTGGCGTTCCGGCGCTTTTTTGGTTGCGCTGGGAGGTCGATCCTCCTTCTGGGGGCCCCAGCCGCCCCCCTAGCTGAGTCCCGGCGAAACGCCGGTGTTTCTCGCTACCCAGCGCGTGTTTCTTAGTAACCCCCCCATGTTTCTGTACTTCGCGGGTAACGTGCCAAGCGTGTCTGCCTCGGAAGGGTCGCTACGGATGTCTCACGAGCTCCCCCGCGGGCGGCACAACCTCCCGCGCGAGGTCGTGATCCGCTCGCAGCGCGAGCGGATGATCGACGGCGTGATCGAGGCCGTGGCCGAGAAGGGGTACGCCGCGACGACCGTGGCCGACGTGATCAAGAACGCGTCGGTGTCGCGCAAGACCTTCTACGAGCACTTCGCCGACAAGGAGGAGTGCTTCATCGCGGCCTACGACGAGATCACGCGGCAGCTCGTCGTGCAGGTCAGGGAGGCCTACGAGGAGGCCGGCCCCTGGCGCGAGCGGGTGGCGGCGGGAGTCCGCATGCTGCTCGAGCTGCTCGCCTCGCGGCCTGCGCTCGCGCGCTTCTGCGTGATCGAGATCCTCGCCGCGGGCCCGCGCGCGCTCGCGCGCCGCGACGAGGTGCTGCGCGGCTTCACCGAGTTCATCGCGCCCGGGAGCGGCGACGCTCCGGCGGGGGTGAGGATCCCCGAGTTCACGGCGCAGGCCGTCGTGGGCGCCGTGTACTCGCTGGTCTACGACGAGATCTTCCGCGGGCGGGTGCGCGAGCTGCCCCAGAAGGCGCCGGAGTTCGTGTACGTCACGCTCGCGCCGTACGTGGGCCCGCGCGCGGCGGCGCGCGTCGCGCGGCTCGACGAGAACTAGACCGCCGGACCGCGCTAGTCGAGCTGCGCCTGGAGGACCGCCGGCGCGAAGTCCGTCCCGGGGGGTGGTAGATCGCCAACCTCTGGGTGAAATCGCCCAGGGCCCGGCGCGGATGGGCGACGTGGCGTGCATACGCTCGCCGCCGTGTCGAGGGGAGGCACATACGACGTCGTGATCTCGGGAGGGGCGATCGCGGGGGCGGTGGCCGCGATTCGCTATGGCCGCGCGGGGCTTCGAGTGGCGCTGCTGGAGCGCAGCCCCGACGAGGACCACTTCGAGCGCGCGTGTACCCACACGATCTCGGCTGGCCAGGTCCCGCTCCTCGACGAGCTGGGGCTGACCGAGGATCTCGAGGCGGTCGCCGCGCCGCGCCACTCCTGGGAGCTCTACACCCGCTACGGCTGGATCCGCGGAGAGCTGGACGACTACCCCTATCCGAAGTGGAACTGCACGGTCCGCCGCGAGGTGCTCGACCCGCTCCTGCGTAGGCACGCGGCCGAGTCCGGCGACGTCGACGTGCTGTACGGCTGGAAGGTCGAGGACGTGATGCGCTCAGGACGCCGCGTCAAGGGCGTTGTGGCCACCAACCGAAGCGGCCGGCGGGTCGAGCTGCCCGCGAAGCTCACCGTGGGCGCCGACGGCCAGGAGTCCGCAGTGGCGGAGGCCGCGGGGCTGCCCGCGCGGCGGCGCAGGCACGAACGGTTCGCGTACTGGGGCTACTTCGAGAACCTCCGCCTCCAGTCGCACCCGAAGAACCAGATCTACTTCCTCGACCCGGACACCGCCTACCTGATGTACACCGACAGCGATCTGGTGGTCCTGGTCATCGCGCCGCACAAGAGCCGCTACCCCGAGTTCCGCAAGGACCCGGACGCGTTCTACCGTCGCTTCATCGCCGAGCTTCCCGACGGCCCGAACCTGGAGGGTGCCAGGCAGGTCGGCCCGATGGCCGGCCACATGGACATGACCAACGTCAAGCGGCGGGTGGCCGCGCCGGGCGTGGCGCTGGTCGGCGACGCCGCGGTGGCGGCGGACCCCGTCTGGGGGTGGGGCTGCGGCTGGGCGATGCTCAGCTCGAGCATGCTGGCCCAGGAGACGGCGGACGCGGTTCGCCGGAGCGACGTCGTCCTCGACAGGGCGCTGATGCGCTATCGCATCAAACACTCCAAGCGCTTCTCGAGCCCTTACCATGCCGCTGCTGACTACTCACGCGGCCGTCGCTTCTATCCGGTGGAGAAAATCGTCTTCGCCGCCGCCGCCCGGGACATCCTGACGGCGCGGCACATCCATTCGTACGTCACCTCGTCGATAGGAATCGGCAGGCTGGCCTCGCCGCGCCCGATGCTGAGGGCGCTCGGCGTCTACCTCGCGAACCTTCCGTCGATTCACCTGGGGAGCGACGTCCCAGCCCCGCTGCCGCCGCTGGCCGCCGAGGATCTCGTCGCGGACACGCCGTCGCCGGAGCCCGCGCTCGCGCTGAGCGGCGGCGGAGCGGCCTCGTGAGCGCCACGGCCACGAAGCGGACCGGCCTGCGCAGCCTTTTGGCCGGGCAGCTCGCCCCGCGCGTCTCGGCGCGCCCGCCGATCGGCATGTCCACGATGCTGGAGCGCGCGGCGGAGGTGCACGGACGGATCCCGATCTACCTGGATCGCCCGTTCCAGTTCGACCCGCGCCAGCGCAGCGAGCTCGATTACGTCGAGCTCGCCACCCTCGTCGAGCAGATGTCGGCCGCGCTGCACGAGGCGGGCGTGAAGCCGTGGGACCGCGTCGCGATCGCCAAGAGCTCGAACTACGACATGGTCGCGCTCGCCTGCGCGACCGCCCGCATCGGCGCGATCCCCGCCCTCCTGTCGCCGGGGCTCGACGGCGAGATCCTGAGCGTTCTGCTCGAGCGCCTGCAGGCGCCGTTCCTGTACACCGATCAGGCGACCGTCGAGCGCGCGGAGCTCACTCCAGAGCGCCTGGAGAAGCTCTCGAAGCGAATCATCGGACCGGTGGAGGGCGGCATTCCCATCGAGGACCTCTGGGGCGGCCCCACGCCGCCGCCCGCCCCGCGCCAGGGCGACGAGCCGATGCTGATCACCCACACCTCGAGCACGACGGGGATATCGAAGCTCGTGGAGAACTCCGTGGCCGGCGTGTCCTTCTCGACGTGGGTCGAGAGCACCGCCCCGTTCGGCCACTCGCGCCGGGAGCTCGCGGCGAGCTGCATCTCGTTCGTGCACGTGCGCGCGGCGATCACCTCGATGGCGTCCTGGTCGCGCGGGACCGCGCTGCTGGCGATCGGCGAGCCCACCGACGAGAACGTGCTGCGCCTCTTCCCCCGTTACCGGCCCACGGCCGTCGAGGCGCACCCGAACGTGTTCGTGAGCTGGGAGAAGCTGGTCGAGCACCCGGACAGGCCCTTCGCGAACATCCGCGTCTTCTTCAGCACCTTCGACGCCGCCCACCCCCGCACGATCAGGCGGCTGCTGGCCGCTTCGGAGCGCACGCTGCCGCTGTGGGTGCAGGCCTACGGGCAGACCGAGGTCCAGGTCATGTCGGTGCGCGCGTACACGCGCGGCTCGGCCGAGCGGCTCGTCCGACGCGGGACACGGTCGCGCAGCCTCGGCTGGCCCGTGCCCGGGGTGCGGATCCGCATCGCGGACCCGGAGACGCAGCGCAAGATGCCGATCGGACAGCCGGGAATGATCCAGGCGAAGACGCCGGCACGGTCCCTCTCGTTCGTCGGCACGCCCGCGAAGTACTGGGAGCGGCGGCACGGGCCATGGTTCGACACCGGCGACTGGGGCCGCAAGACGCGCTGGGGCGACGTCGAGATCCTCGACCGCGTCGCCGACCGGATCGACGGCGTGGAGAGCTGCCTCTGGATCGAGGACGTCCTGCTCGACCGCATCCCCGACGCCGAGGAGATCGTGGTGGTGCCGGACCGCGACGGCCGGCCGGTGCCGGTCGTCTGCATGCGCGACGGGACCAGGCTCGACTTCGAGACCTGGAGCATCGCGAGCGAGGGCTTGGGGAACCTCGGCGAGCCGTTCGAGGTCTCCGAGGCGGAGCTGCGGCGCACCGCTACCGCGAAGGCGCGGCGCTACCTGCTGACGGAGATGATCGAGGCGGCGCGCTCGGGCGGGGCCGGGGAGGACGGCATCCTCCGACCGGAGGCCGTCCTTCGTGAAGGGGCCTGAACGGCCGGAGCGGAAGTGACGCGCCGAATCGAGGCGGACGTCGCGATCGTCGGCGCGGGGCTGGCGGGGCTCACGGCGGCGCATGAGCTGAAGACCGCCGGGCTGTCGGTGACGGTGCTCGAGGGGCGTGACCGCGTCGGCGGCCGCCTGCTCCGGCACCCGCTCGGCGAGGGGCGCTACGTGGACCTGGGTGGCGAGTACTTCGGCGACAAGAGCACCGCGATCGCCGAGCTCGCCGCCTCGGTGGGCGTCAAGCGGTTCGCGAGCTACGACGAGGGGCTGCGCATCACCTACCGGCGCGGGCGCCGGCTCGAGTACGGCGGTCTGTTCCCTATCGGCAACCCGGCGGCCATGGCCGACATGGCGCAGGCGATCGTCCGGATCGAGCGGCTCGTGCGCACGATCCCGCCGGGGCGGCCGTGGGACGCGCCGCGTGCTCGCGAGTGGGACGGCCAGACGTTCGCCGACTGGTGCCGCCGCAACATCGTGACCGAGGGCGCGCGCGAGCTGATCGCGCTCGGCACCGAGTGCGCGTACTGCGCCACGCCTGCGGACCTGTCGTTCCTCCACGTTCTCTACTACGCGCGCGTGTCGGGCGGCTTCGGCTACCTGATGGAGGTCCGCGGCGGCATCCAGAAGTACCGCTTCGAGGGTGGCGCGCAGTCGATCCCGATCCGCATGGCCGAGCCACTCGCCGGCGAGCTCGAGCTGCGCTCGCCGGTACGCCGCGTGGAGCAGCGCACCGACAGCGTCGTCCTCTCCGGCCCCGGCTTCGAGGCACGCGCGCGGCGGGCCGTGATCGCGATCCCAGTCACGCTCGCCGGCCGCATCGACTACGACCCCCCGCTCCCCGGCCTCCGTGACCAGCTCGCGCAGCGGATGCCGGCCGGCGCCGCCATCAAGTGCCTGGTGGTCTACGACGAGCCGTGGTGGCGCGCCCGGGGTCTGACCGGCCAGGCCACGAGCCCGGACGGGCCGGTGCGCGTGACGTTCGACACCTCCCCGCCCGACGGAGTCCCGGGCGTGCTGTCGGCGTTCGTCGTCGGCTCGGCCGCGCGCGCGATGGCGCGGCGCTCTCCCGCCGAGCGCCGTGAGGCGGTCATGTCGGCGCTCGCACGCTTCTTCGGCACGCGCGCACGCGCTGTCGACCACTTCGTCGAGAAGAACTGGATGGACGAGGAGTTCACCCGCGGCTGCTACCACGGCTTCTGCCCGCCCGGCGTCTACACGGCGTATGGCACCGCGCTGCGCCGGCCCGTCGGCCTCGTGCACTGGGCCGGCACCGAGAGCGGCGTGCATCAGATGGGTTCGATGGGCGGCGCCGTCGACTCGGGGCGCCGCGCCGCGCGCGAGATCCTCGAGGCCGCATCTCACCCGGTGGTGCGAGATCGGACCCTCCGCCGGGCGAGATCGCACCCCGAGCCCGTGGAGCCCATACCGACCGGTCTGTACAAGCCGAGCGGCTGAGCAAACGGGCCGGCGTCAGCGCCGGGTTAGGAGGGGACATGTACATGACCGACGCGCGGGAGCGGCTGGTCAACCACCCGCTCTATGCGGAGCTGAGCTCGCCGGAGCGTGCGCGCCTGCTGATGAAGCACCACGTGTTCGCCGTGTGGGACTTCTTCAGCCTGCTCAAGCGCCTGCAGCGCGAGGTGTCGTGCCTCGAGGTGCCGTGGCGCCCGCGGGGCAAGTCCGAGCACGCCCGCTTCATCACCGAGATCGTGCTTGCCGAGGAGTGCGACGAGGACGTGGGCGGCGGCTACATCAGCCACTTCGAGCTCTACCTGCGGGCGATGGACGAGCTGGGCGCCGATCGCGGGCCGATCAACGGCTTCCTCGAGCGCATGGCGCAGGGGCAGGACGCCCTCGAGGCGCTGCAGAGCGACGACATCCCGCCGACGGTGCGCGAGTTCGTCACGCACACGCTGTCGGTCGCGCGGGACGGCGAGCCGCACGAGGTCGCGGCCTCGTTCTGCCACGGCCGCGAGAACCTGCTGCCGGACGTGCTCGGCGGCGTGCAGGGCGGCCTCGGGGACGCGGTCGACTCGGCGCCGGTGTTCAAGCACTACCTCGAGCGGCACATCACCCTCGACCACGACGAGCACGGTCCACTGGCGCTGAGGCTGCTGGCGGTCCTGTGCGAGGACGACCTGGAGCGCATCCAGCGCGCCGAGGAGGTCGCGGTCGAGGCGATCGAGGCTCGCTCGCGGCTGTGGGACGGCGTTCTCGCGGACATTCGCGAGACGGAGGCCGCGGTGGCAGGGGCATGAGCTCCGCGACCCCCGCGCGGCGGGACGGCCGCCGCGCGGGGCTCCGCGGGACCGCGCGCGAACGGCTCCTCGACGCGGCCGAGCGCGTGTTCGGCGAGAGCGGCTACCGCGGCGCCTCGGTCGACGACGTGGCCGCGGCGGCGGGGGCGACGAAGGGCGCGCTCTACTGGCACTTCGCGAGCAAGCAGGAGCTCTTCTTCGCGCTGGTCGAGGAGCGGGTCGACAGCCGCGTGCGGGAGTTCCTCGAGTTCATGGAGCGCGCCGGCACGGGGAGCGACCCCACCCCCGCGGTGAGCAGCGGACTCGCGCGGGTCGTGGACGAGCAGCGCCAGATGTTCCTCCTGATGCACGAGTACTGGGCGCTGGCGGTGCGCGACCCTGGGCTGCGCGAGCACTACGTGGAGCGCCAGCGCGCACTCAGGACGAGGGTCGCCCAGACCCTGGAGGCGCGTGCCGGCGGGCGGCTGCCCGTCGACGCCGAGCGTCTCGCCACCGGCCTGATCGCGTTCGCGACCGGTCTCGCCGAGGAGCGGATCGCCGACCCGGACGCGGTGCCCGACGAGACGCTCGGCGAGGTGCTCAGCCTGATCCTCGAAGGGCTCGCGGCGCGGATGGCGGCCGACGCCGCGCGCCCCGACGCCGCCTGACCGGCTTCTCGCGCTCGCGGGTGGCTTATCGCCACCCACCGGGGGAAATCGCGATGCGGGGAGCCGTTGCCGCGGCGGTGCGTCCGTAGTGTCGCGCCGCGGGTCCGGCAGGGCCGCGTGGGGTCCTGAGAGCGTCGAACCAGGGGGAACAATGCAGCAGTTCATCGAGAGAGTCGACCTACCCATGGCCGATGCGCCCGAGCGCTGGTACAACGTGCTGCCGGACTTGCCGCGGCTGCCGGAGCCGTACCTCGACGGCTCCACGAACGAGCCGGTCACGCCGGAGTACATGGAGCGCATGTCGCCGCGCTCGATCGCGGCGCAGGAGTTCTCGCTCGAGAACTGGATCGGGATCCCGAAGCCCGTGCTCGAGGCCTACCGGCTGTGGCGCCCGACGCCGCTCTACCGCGCCGTCGCGCTGGAGCGCGCGCTCGACACCCCGGCCGAGATCTGGTTCAAGTACGAGGGCTCGAGCCCGTCGGGGAGCCACAAGCTCAACTCCGCGCTCGCGCAGGCCTTCCTCGCCAAGAACGACGGCGTCAAGACGCTCGTGACCGACACCGGCGCCGGCCAGTGGGGCTCGGCGCTGGCGCTGGCCGGTTCGCTTGCGGGGATCGAGGTCGTCGTCTACATGGTGCGCGCGAGCTACCACCACAAGCCGTACCGCCGCTACCTGATGCAGACCTACGGCGCGACGATCCACCCGAGCCCGGGCGAGGACACCGAGTACGGCCGCAGCGTGCTGGCCGAGGTGCCGGACCACCCGGGCAGCGAGGGCACCGCGGTGAGCGAGGCGCTCGAGGCGGTGTTGCGCGACGAGGGGGCGCGGCTGTCGATGGGCGCGTTCGGCAACCACGTGCTGCTGCACCAGACCGTCGTGGGCCTGGAGCTGCGCGAGCAGCTCGAGCTGGCCGGGCGGACGCCCGACTACCTCGTGGCGTCGGTCGGCTGCGGAAGCAACATGGGCGGCTTCTGCCTGCCATTCGTGCCGGACAAGCTCGCGGGCGCGGACATCACGATGGTCGCCGCCGAGCCCGCCGCGTGCGCGACGCTCACGAACGGCGAGTACCGCTACGACTTCGCCGACGCGACCGGTGCCGGGATCGCGGCCAAGACGTACACGCTCGGGCACGACTTCGTGCCGCCGCCGATCCACGCGGGCGGGCTGCGCTACCACGGCGCCGCGCCGCTGATGGGCCTGCTGCGCGACGAGGGGCTCGTGGACGCGGTCGCCTACGACCAGCTCGACGTGTTCGAGGCCGGCTCGCAGTTCGCACGCCTGCACGGGCTGCTGCCCGCGCCGGAGACGGCGCACGCGATCCGCGCGGTGATCGACATCGCGAACGAGTGCAAGCAGAACGGCCGCAAGGCGACGATCGTGTTCTGCTACAGCGGGCACGGGCTCCTCGACCTCGAGGCGTACGGGCGCTTCCACGCCGGCGAGCTCCGCTCCAGCGCCGACGAGGCGTTCAACGACCCCAGGCTCGAGGCGGTGGCCACGAAGTGAGGTCGTACTCGCTGCACATCGGCGGGCGGGACAGCGAGGGCACCGGCTGGACCTACGTCCCGCACGCCGAGGCGCTCATCCGCGACCCGCGGCGCGCGTTCAACGCCAAGCGCGGGATGGAGCTGGGCCGCGAGGTGGACGAGGCCGACGTCGCACTGCTGGCCGCGCGCTGCGCGGTCGGCGGCGACGAGGAGAACCTCGCGGCGCTCGAGGCCGCCGCGGGGGCCAAGCGCGAGCTGCGCCGGGTGCCGCTCGGTGCCCGCAAGGCCCTCGGCACGGCGCTCAACGACCGGATCCGCGAGCACTACGACGAGTTCGTGGACATCCTCGTCGCGGAGGGCCACCCGCGCCGGCTGGCCGAGTGGGAGGCCGACGGGATCGTCCGGGCGAGCAGCCCCGAGGCGCTCGACTGGGCGTTCGGACAGATCTCGCAGACGTTCGACGACGGCGAGCGGCGGATGCTGCTGACCCGCAAGCCCGACGGCGTCGTGTGCATCAACCCGCCCCAGAACGCCGCCGCGTCCAACGCGGCGCTCGGGCTGATGGCGCTGCTCGCCGGCAACGCGCTCGTGGTGAAAGCCCCGAAGACTGCGCCGCTGGGCGTGATGTACCTGTTCCGCGAGGTCGTGCTTCCCGTGCTCCAGGAGCACGAGATGCCGCCGGGCACGCTCAACCTCGTGTGCGGCTACTCGAAGCGGATCATCAAGGCCTGGGTGGAGAGCCCGCTCGTGGACGACATCATGTTCTTCGGCGACAGCAGCTCCGGGCTGCGCTTCGGCCAGGAGTGCATCGCCGCCGGCAAGAAGCCGATCCTCGAGCTGTCGGGCAACGACGCCTTCGTGGTCTGGCGCGACGCCGACCTGGACGCCGCGGCGCAGGCGCTGACCGAGTCGTTCTACGGCTCGAGCCAGATCTGCATGGTCCCCAAGCAGGCCGTGATCCACCCGGAGATCGCGGACGAGTTCACGGAGCGCTTCCTGGCGCGCGTGGCGGAGATCAGGCCGGCGTATCCCTCCGAGCCTGAGGCACTGCTCAGCCCGGTGCTGAAGATGGACCGCTTCTTCGACTTCCTGGGCGAGGCGCGGCAGGAGGGCTGCGAGGTGCTCTGCGGCGGCGAGCGCGTGGGTGTGGACGGGCAGCCCGCGATCGACGGCGCCTTCCTCGAGCCGACGGTCGTGCGCGTGCGCGGGCTGGCGGACGCGCGGCGGCTCCGGTGCGTGCGCGAGGAGACGTTCTTCCCGCTCCTGCCGCTGGTGGTGGCGGACGACGTGCCCGACGACGCGACGCTGCTCGATCAGCTCCTCGACTGGATGAACGACAACCCCTACGGGCTGCGGAACTCGGTGTGGGCGACCGACCCCGACGTCATCGACGCGCTGGCGACCGGCGTGGTGAACGGCGGCCTCCTGAAGATCAACGACTCGCACGTCGGCTTCGCCACGTACCTCGGCACGCACGGCGGCACCGGGCTCACCGGCGGCCCGTACGGCGAGCTGCACTACCCGCTGTTCCGCGCGTCGCACCTGCAGGGGATCGCGTTCGGCCACCCCGTGCCCGCCGCGGCCGCCGCGGCGGGCGGCCTCGCCGGAGCGGTGGGCGGATGACCGGCACGGTCGCCGACACCGGCGCGGCGGATCGCGCCGCCGCCATGGCGGGGGCGGCCGCGGCGGGAGGCCGGCTGCTCGAGGGAAAGCGGATCGTGATCACCGGCGTGGCTACGCGGCACTCGATCGCGTTCAAGGTGGCCGAGACGGCGCAGCTGCTCGGAGCCGAGCTCGTGCTCACGAGCTTCGGCCGGATGATGCGGCTCACCGAGCGTGCCGCCCGGCAGCTCCCGAAGCCGCTCGACGTGCTCGAGCTGGACGCGGACAGTCCCGCCGACTACGAGCGGCTGACCGACGACCTGCAGCAGCGCTGGGGCGCGGTCGACGGCGCCCTGCACGCCATCGCCTACGCGCCGGTCGACGCGCTCGGCGGCAACTTCCTCACCACGCCGCCGGAGAGCGCGGAGCGGGCCTTCCGCACCAGCGCGTACTCGTTCAAGGCGCTCGGCGCCGCGCTCGCGCCGCTCATGCCGCGCGGCGGGAGCCTCGTGGGGCTCGACTTCGACGCCACGCGCGCCTGGCCCACCTACGACTGGATGGGCGTGGCCAAGGCGGCGCTCGAGTCCGTCGGGCGCTACCTCGCGCGCGACCTGGGACCGAGCGGCATCCGCGTGAACCTCGTCTCCTGCGGCCCGCTGAAGACGATGGCGGCCCAGGGGATCCCGAGCTTCCAGGACCTCTGCGAGACCTGGGACCTGCGCGCGCCGCTCGGTTGGGACACCGGCGACGCGGAGGTGGTCGCCGGTCCGGTCTGCTTCCTGATGTCGGATCTGGCGCGCGCGATCAGCGGCGAGATCCTCCACGTGGACGGTGGCTTCAACGCGATCGGCGCCAAGGAAGGCGTCCGCAACTGACGGCCGCACCCTTTGGTATACATCCGCCCATCGCTCAATCTTGAGCGAGTCGGGTGATGGGTGCTCCGACCGGTGATCGGCATTGAGCAGGCTCACGCGGGGCGCCCTGGCGCGGCCGCGCCTTACGCTCGCGGTCTGGGCGGTGGTCACCCTGGTGCTCGCCGTCATCGGTCTCGGGGTCGAGCAGCGTCTCGACGAGGGCACCTTCGTGCTTCCGGGCACGCAGTCCGAGCGAGCGCAGGAGCTGTCGGAGCGCGGCTTCGGGGAGAGCGAGGTGCAGGCGCTGCTGCTGCGCGGCCCGCGCGCCGAGCTCGACCGGCAGGGCCCGCGGCTCGTAGCTGAGCTCCGGCGCCGCGACACCGTCCTGTCGCCGTGGGACCCGGGGCCGGACTCCCGGCGGCTGCGGCCCGAGCGCGACGCGGCGCTCGTGCTGGTGGACCTCGGGCTCGAACACGAGGCGCGCGCGGGGGAGCAGCTCGCTCCCCTCCGGAATGCGGTGGCGCGCCATGTCCGCGCCCCGGTGCGGGCCCACCTCAGCAGCAACACGGTGGGCGGCGAGTCCACCTCCGGCACCGCGCTCGAGGCCGCCGCCGAGTCGCAGAAGATCGCGATCCCGGTGCTCCTGGTGGTGCTGCTCCTGGTGTTCCGCTCGCCGATCGCGGCCGCCATCCCGGCTGGTGCCGGACTCGCCGCCGTGGGTGCCTCCTCGGGGGTGATCGCGCTCAGCACGGAGCTCTACTCGCTCGGTGCGCTCGCCGTCGGGGTCGCGGCGATGATGGGGCTGGCCCTCGGCGTCGACTACTCGCTGCTGATCGTGTCGCGCTTCCGGGAGGAGCTGGCCGCGGATCCGGACGTGAGCCCACGCGACGCGGCCGCCACGGCCGCCGCCACGGCCGGGCGCACCGTCATGTTCGCGGGCCTCGTGCTCATCGCGGCGATGTCGATCGCGCTCCTGCTCGCGCCGGGCACCGTGCTGGTCTCGATCGTGACCGGCGTGGTGGTGGCGGTCGTGCTCAGCCTCATCACGGCGGCCGTGGCGGTGCCGCCGGCGCTGGCGCTCGTCGGCCGCGGGATCGACCGCTGGCGCATCGGCGGGCCGGCGGTGCAGTCGCCGCTGCTGACCGCCACCGCGGGGTTCGCGATGCGCCGGCCCCGGATGGTCGTGGCGGCCGTCCTGCTGCTCCTGCTCGCGCTCGCGGCCCCCGCCCTGACGCTTAAGGCGACGCCGCCGATCTTCACGATGCTGCCGGAGGACCACCAGGCTCGCAAGGACTTCGAGGCGATCCGCGACACGCTGAGCCCGGGCTACGTGACCTCGTTCGAGATCGTCCTGCGGAGCGACAAGGGGCCGATCACCGAGCCTGGCCGCCTGCGCCGGATCCAGCGCTTCCAGCGCTCGCTCGCCAAGGATCCGGCGGTGGCGGGGGTGGTCGGGCCGGGGCCGATCGCGGAGCGCGCGCGCGGGCTCGACGAGCTGCCGGACCGGCTGACCAAGCTGCGCCGCGACGCCGACCGCGCCTCGACCGGGATCAGGACGCTGCGCGACGGCCTGGCGCGGGCCGCGACGGGCGCGACCGCGATCGAGGACGGCGCCCTGCAGGCGGGCGCCGGCGCCCGGCGCCTCGAGGAGGGGTCGGGGGCCGCAGCCGAGGGCGCGCGCGAGCTGGAGCGCGGCGCGAGCCTGGCCGCCGCCGGTGCGCGCGACCTGGCCGGCGGCCTCGACCTGGCGGCCGGCGGCGCGTCCCAGCTCCGGACCGGAGCGGAGGCGCTCGAGACGGGTGCGCGGCAGCTCACGGACGGGCTGTCGACGGCCGAGCGCGCCGCCGCCGACCGCCTCGACCCCGGAGC
This sequence comes from Thermoleophilaceae bacterium, assembly GCA_036386455.1. GTDB lineage: Bacteria > Actinomycetota > Thermoleophilia > Solirubrobacterales > Thermoleophilaceae > AC-37. The sequence goes on along the minus strand of DASVVS010000042.1, from coordinate 35,894 downwards.
GCGCGAGCTGGCGCGGGGCCTGGCGTCCGGTGCCGACGACCTCGGCGACCTGCGCGAGCCGGCGTCGATCGGCGACGAGCAGATCCGCATCGCCTACGAGGCGCTGGCGGCGATGACCGTCGGCCGGGCGGACCCGCGCTACGCGGACGCGCTGCGAGCGGTGGCCACCGCCCACGGCGCGATCACGGGGGAGGACCCGACCACGGGCCAGCGCGTGCGCTCCGACTACCCCGGCCTGGTCGCGGCCCTCGACCAGGCGACCGATCAGCTCCGCGACGCGGCCCGGGGCGCGGAGCAGCTCGCGGGCGGCACCCGCGAGCTCGCCGGCGGACTTGCGCGGCTGCGCTCGGGATCGGCCGCGCTCACCGACGGCGCCGCGCGGCTCGCGGGCGGGAACCGGGACCTGGCCTCGGGACTCGCCTTCCTCGCGCGCACCACGTCCGACTCGGTGCTCGGCCTGCAGGCGCTCGCCGACGGGATGGGGCAGCTCGCGCGCGGGACCGAGCAGCTCGAGGGCGGGGCCGGCCGGCTGACCGCGGTCGAGCGCCTGGCCGAGGGGGCGGCGCGCCTGGCGGAGGGGCTCGACGACGGGCACCGGCGCTCCGGCGAGCTGCAGTCGGGGATCGACGAGGCGTCGCAGGTCGCGGTGAGCTTCAGCGGGTTCGTCCCCCGCGGCGAGGACGGCCCGGCGGGTCGGGCCGCGACCGGCTACGTGGTGCTCGCGGGCGTCGGCTCGAGCTCGGTCGCCGAGCGCAACCAGGCGGGCATGGTCGTGAACGCCGATCGCGGCGGGGACACCGCGCGCGTGTACGTCCTGCCGCGCTACTTCGCGGCCGACGAGCGCAACGGCGAGCTGCGCGACAGGCTCATCGAGCGCGCGGACGCCCTCGGCGGCGAGCTCGGGTTCCAGACCGCGGTGGGCGGTCTGGCCGGCCAGTACGTGGAGTTCGAGCGCGGGGCGGCGGCGTACATCCCGGCCCTGATCGCCGCGCTGTCGGCGGTCACGTTCCTGCTGCTCGTGGTGATCCTGCGCGCCCTCGTCCTGCCGGCCGTCGCGGTCCTGCTGAACATCGTGATCGTGGCCGCCTCGTTCGGCGCCCTCAAGCTGCTCTTCCAGGGCGACTCGCCGCTGCTGGGCGGCCCGGGCCTGCTGGAGGTGGCGACCGCGGCCGCGATCTTCACCGTCCTCTTCGCCCTCTCGGTGGACTACGAGGTCTTCCTGCTCACGCGCATGCACGAGGCGCACGCGACCGGCCGCAGCCCCGGCGAGGCGATCCTGCACGGGATCGGGAAGACCGGGAACGTGGTGACCGGCGCCGCCCTGATCATGGTCGCGGTCTTCGTGGCGTTCAGCGTGAGCGAGTTCGCCATCCCGCGTCAGTTCGGGACCGGGCTGGCGATAGCGGTCCTGCTCGACGCCCTGCTGCTGCGCCTGTTCCTGCTGCCCGCCGCGATGCACCTCCTCGGCGCTCGCGCGTGGTGGCTCCCGGCGTGGCTCGACCGGATGCTGCCGCGGCTCGACGTCGAGGGCGCCGGCCGCCGGCCGCCGGCCGCGACCTAGGGGACCAGCGCCCGCGGCCGCTCGACCGGGAGCGCCCCCCCCTCCGATGCGCGCTCCCGCCGCTCGCGCGCGATCAGCCGCTCGTACTCGTTGGGATCCACCAGGAGGTGCCCGGACGAGTCGTAGAAGCGCTTGTCCTGGCGGCGGCGCGCATCCCGGATCGCGGCCCACATCTCGCCGCGCGACGGCAGCTCGACCGCGCCGGTGAGCAGGTCGCCGACCCAGTCGCCCTGCATCTCCGCGAGCGGCATCAGCGACATCATCGAGTGCAGCAGGCCGATGAAGTAGAGCCCCTCGATCTCCGGCGGGACCACCAGGTGGTAGAGCGGCGGGGCGTCGTCGCCGCCCGCGATCAGCTCCGGGTCCAGGAACGGAAAGCGGATGCGGTAGCCGGTGCAGTGGATGATCACGTCGGCCTCGACCTCGGTCGCGTCGGCGAACCGGACGGTCCGGCCCTCGACCCGCTGGATCGCGGGCTTCGCCGTGATCCGCCCGTGGGCGATCGCCGGGAGCAGCGCGCTCGTCGCGATCAGCGGGCCCTGGCCCGGCTTGTACGGGGGCTGCGGGAGGCCGTAGTTCGTCATGTCGCCGTTGACGATCTTCAGCATCAGCTTGAGCAGCGGGCGGCGCTGCTCCACCGACAGCCGCTTCATGAGCGGCGAGAGCTTGTCGATCGGCCGCCCCTCGAAGAGCTTGGGCACGACGTAGTGACCGGTCCGGGCCGACAGGTACGTGGCCGCGGCCACGCCCGACACCTCGGTCGCGACGTCGGCCGAGGTCGCCCCGAGGCCGAGCACCACCACGGTCCGGCCCTCGAGGCCGTCCGGTCCGTCGTAGTCGTACGAGTGCATCTCCTCGCCGCCGAACTCGCCGGGCAGGTCCGCGTACACGGGCTCCGCGTGGCGGCCGCCCGAGGCGACCGCGACGGCGTCGTAGAGGTGCAGCTCGCCGTCCGCCAACTCCACCTCCCAGCCGCCGCCGTCGGCGGGCCGGACCGCCGTCACCTCGGTGTCGAACTGGATCCGGTCGCGGAAGCCGTAGTGGTCCACGTAGTCGTCGAAGTAGCGGGCGACCAGGCTGTGGTGCGGGTAGTGCGGATAGTCGTCCGGCATCGGGTAGCTCGGGTACTGCATGATCGTCTTCGAGGTGTTGGGGAAGAGCGACGCGTACGCGCAGCTCTTGCCGTCGCGCGTCGGGTAGCGCCACAGGCCGCCGATCTCCGGCGTGCGCTCGTAGCAGTCGAACGGGATGTCGCGGACGGCGAGCCCGCGGCACATCGCGATGCCGGCCGAGCCGGCGCCGATCACGCAGACCCTCATCGCAGGCCTCCGTCGGCGAGCAGTCCCGCCACGCCGAAGCTCGCCGCGAGCAGCGAGATGCTCGTGTCCACGACCGCGGACTGGCGCGGCTTGCCCTCGCGCAGCGCGAGCAGGCCCGCGCCCGCGTCGAGCACGTCGCAGGCGATGCCGACCTGCCACCAGAGCCGGCGGGCGCGGCCGTCGCTGGCGAGCAGTCCCAGCGTCATCGCGATGTTGCGCGCCGCGAAGAGGCGCATCAGGTACGCGCTCTCCACGTCGTCGTGCAGGCCGAGCTGCTTGACGCCCACGCGCGGCATCACGAACGCGCCGCCGCCGACCAGGCGCAGCGCGGACAGCAGCGCGAGCGGGGAACTCCTTCGGTCCAGTGTCATGCGGAGAGGTCCTCCTCGAGGGGTGCGAGCACGGCCTCGAGCGGCCGTGACGGGTCAACCGACTGCAAGCCGGGCGGGCGGGGGGCGGTGCGGCGCACCACCACGCCCGCCTGCCTGAGCGCGGCCAGGTCGGCCTCAGGCCGCGCGTGCTGCTCGGAGAAGGAGATGCCGGGCGGCAGCTCGGCGCCCGCCAGGCCGGCCACCCGCTCGGCGGCTAGGGCGGCGCCGACCCCGTTCAGGTGGGCCTGGCCCCTCACGTCGAGGAACTCGACCGTCGCCTCGCGTCCGGCACGTCGCGCGGTGACCGTTAGCCCGGCGAAGTCGCCCGGGCCCGACCGCTCCAGCAGCGCGGACCGCAGGCGCCGGGCGGCCGGGTGCTCGAGGGCCTTCAGGGCCCCGGTCCGCTTCAGCGCCACGAGCCCCCACAGCGCGGCGGGGTCGAAGGTGGCCAGGCGCGTCTCGACGGTGGGCACGCCGAGCGTCAGCGGAAGCGTGATCTGCTCGAGGGTCGCCACACGGGCGGCGGGGCGCTCGCGCCCGTCGGGGCAGCGCACGCGCCGTACGCCCGTGAGCGGATGGACCGTGCGCCGGCGTCCGCGGGCCATCGGGTGGTAGGGCCAGACCAGCCGCCTGCTGAAGCCCCACGCGTCGTCGCCGATCCGGTCGCGGGACGACACGAGCACGGTCACGTCGACCCGCTCGGGCTCGGGCAGGTCGTGCACGGCGGCCGCGGCGGCGAGCGCGGTGAGCCCGGAGAGCCAGCTTCCGGCCAGGAGCACGGGCGCACTCGGCCGCTCGGTGCTCGCGTACGCCGCGACGTCGAGCACGGCGGCGTGGCCGGCGCGGTTGATGTCGGCGATCGGGATGCCGCGCCGCATCGCGTCGCGCAGCAGGCGGTCGTGCGGATCGCTGGCCGCCGCCAGCACGGCGCGCGGGTGGCGCGGCAGCGACGCGAGCGGGCGCTCCGAGTCCGCGTCGATCGCTGCCACCGAGGCTCCGAGCTCGGCGGCCAGCCGCCGGCCGCGCTGGGGGCGGCGCCCCGCGAGCACGAGCGGCAGGTCCGGGTGGCGCGCGCGCAGGATCCGGGCGGCCTGGCCGCCGACGAGCCCGTATCCGCCGACCACGAGGACGGCGCCCGCGCCGGTCATGCTCGGCGCCGCGGCAGGGTCAGGGTGGTGCACCAGCTGTCCGGCTCCACCGGCTCGGCCGCGACCGAGCCGCCGCGGCGTATCGCCTCGCCGCCGATCAGCTCGAGCCCGACGTGGGTGCCGTCGCCGGGCGGCTGGTCCGAGACGCCGTCGTTGACCACCTCCACGCGGATGCGGTCGTCGGCGAGGTAGCCGGAGAACGCGATCACGTTCGGCTCGGCGTGCTTCAGGGCGTTGCGGATGCCCTCGGCCACGAAGTCGCAGATCAGGCCCTCCACCTCGTCCTGCGAGCCCGCGGCGCCCGCGGCGCCCTCGATCACCGCGCGCAGCTCGCGGATCGCGAGGCGCAGCTCCTCGACGCAGCGATCGCGCGCCTCGGGGGTCAGCTCCTGCGCGGCGCCGAGCGCGGCCGCGACGCCCGCGAGCCGCTGCGCGACCCCCTCGTGGAGCGCCTGCGCGAGCCGGGAGTCAGGCTCCACCCTCGCCTCCGCCCGCCGGCGCCGCGTCGCGCCGCCACACGACCTGGACCGACGCCAGGATCACGGCGGCCCCGTCCTGGTTCACGACGCGCCAGGAGGTGTCCACGAGGCCGCTGCGCGCGTCCAGGGGCTTCGCCGCCTCCACGCTGCCCTCGGCACGGATCGTGTCGCCCAGCCGCACCGGCGCCTTGAACTTCGAGCGGATCTGCCGCAGCGCCATCACGCGGTCCGGCTCGAACGGGACGAGGCCCAGCGCGTACGACAGCACGAGCATCCCGTGCGCGATGCGCTCCCCGAAGATGCTGTCCGCCGCCCACACCGCGTCGGTGTGCTGGGGGTGGAAGTCGCCGCTCAGGCCCGCGAACGCGACCACGTCGCTCTCCGTGATCGTGCGGCCGGCAGAGCTGAAGGTCGCGCCGACCTCCACCGAGTCGAAGTCGCGGCTGAACAGCGCCGCCGACGTGCTCACTGCCGCTTCCCCACGAACGTCGTGAGCGCCGAGCAGAGCCGTTCACGGGTCTCGTCAGGCGAGATCACCTCGTCGATGAACCCGTCGCGCGCCGCGGCGTACGCGCTCTGGTGCTGGGCCGCGTACTCGTCGGCCAGCTCCTGGCGGCGCTCGGCAGGGTTCGCGGCGGCCGCGATGTCGGCCCGGTGGGTGATCCCGACCGCCTGCGTGGCCGCCATGATCCCGATCCGCGCGCGCGGCCACGCGAACGCGAAGTCGGCACCCAGGTCGCGCGCGTTCATCGTGATGTAGGCGCCGCCGTAGGCCTGCCGCAGCACCACGCTCACGCGCGGCACCGTCGCGCCGCCGAACGCGCGCAGCAGCTTGGACCCGTGCCAGATCACCCCGCCCCGCTCCTGGCGGCTGCCGGGCAGGAAGCCCGGCGTGTCCACCAGCACCACGAGCGGGACGCGGAAGCGGTCGCAGGTGGAGACGAAGCGGGCCGCCTTCTGCGAGGCCGCCGCGTCGATCACTCCCCCGAGGTGGTGCGGCTGGTTGGCCACGACGCCGACCGGGCGGCCCTCGAGCCGCGCGAACGCGGTGACGATGTTGCGCGCCCAGCGCGGCGCCACCTCGAGCAGGCGGCCGGCGTCCACGATCCCGCGCACGACGTCGCGGACGTCGTAGACCCGCCGTGTCTCGCGCGGCACGAACGTGCCGGGGTTGTCCATCGTCGGCCCCTGCGGCTCCGCGGAGGGCGGGAGCTCGGACGTGTTCTGCGGGAGGTACGACAGGAGCTCGCGGCTGAGGAAGGCGGCGTCGATGTCCGTGGGCACGACGAACTGGCAGACGCCGTTGCGCGCGTGCACCGCGGGTCCGCCCAGCGCGGTGGCGTCGATCTCCTCGCCGGTGGCCGCCTGCACCACCCCGGGCCCGGTGAGGAACATCTTCGAGTCCTTCGTCATCACGATGAAGTCCGTGAGCGCGGGCGCGTACGAGCCGCCGCCGGCCGAGGTCCCGGCGATGATCGAGATCTGCGGGACGGTCCGCGAGAGGGCGATCGTCTCGCGGAAGATCCGGCCGTAGCCGCCGAGCGCCGCCGTGGCCTCCTGCACGCGCGCGCCGGCGGACTCCACGAACGCGATCACCGGCACCTGGGCGTCCTTCGCGAGCTGCAGCACGCGCACGATCGTCTCCGCGTGCGCCTCGCCCAGCGAGCCGCCGATGAACTGAGCGTCCTGCGCGTAGCAGAAGACCGGCCGGCCATCGACCGTCCCGGCCGCGGCCACGACGCCGTCGCCGGCCTGCGCGCGCGAGCCGATCCTGCGCGACTGCACGGTCGAGCGGATGACCTTGGCGGACCCCGGGTCGCACAGCAGCTCCAGCCGCTGGCGCGCGCTGAGGCGCGTGGACGCCGGCAGCCCGTCGTTGAACGCGTCGAAGGTCACTCGCGACGTCTCGAAGCCGGGCGTCATCGCGGGTGCGCCGCCAGGCAGATGACGGCGTTGTGACCACCGAAGCCGAACGAGTTCGAGATCCCCACGAGCGGGCGGCCGTCGCCCGGCTCGGGCAGCGGCCGGGCCTCGCCGGGCACGTAGTCGAGGTCGAGGCCCTCCTCCGGCTCGCTCCAGTTGAGCGTGGGCGGGGCGATGCGCTCGCGCAGCGCGTGGACGGTGGCGATCGCCTCGACTGCGCCGCCCGCGCCCAGCAGATGGCCGATCGCGGACTTGAGCGACGAGACCGGCAGCTCGCCCGCCCGGTCGCCGAGCGCCAGCTTCAACGCCTGCGTCTCGGTGCGGTCGTTGAGCGGCGTGGAGGTGCCGTGAGCGTTCACGTAGTCGACCTGGTCCGGGGTCACGCCGGCGTCCTCGAGCGCGCCCGCGATCGCGCGGGCGGGGCACTCGCCGGTGGGGTCCGGCGCCGTCAGGTGGTAGGCGTCGGCGGTCGCGCAGTAGCCGAGGATCTCGCCGAGCGGCTCGGCCCCGCGCCCGGCCGCCGCCTCCTCGGACTCGAGCACGAGGATCCCCGCGCCCTCGCCCACCACGAACCCGTCGCGGCGGGCGTCGAACGGGCGCGAGACCCCGGTCGGCGACGTCGCGCCCATGCGCGCGAAGCCGGCCAGCGCCATCGGCGTGAGCGCCGCCTCCGCCCCGCCGGTCACGACGGCGTCGGCCTCGCCGCTCTCGACCAGCCGAATCGCCGTCCCGATCGCGTGGGCGCCCGCCGCGCAGGCGGACACCACGCCCCAGTTCGGCCCGGTGAACCCGTGCCGCATCGCCACCGCGCCCGCGGCCGCGTTCGACATCATCATCGGGACGCCGAGCGCTGAGACCGAGCGCTCGCCGCGATCGCACAGCGCGCTGTGCTGCTCCTCGATCGTGGCCAGGCCGCCGATCCCCGTGCCGATCACGCACCCGATCCGGGCCGGGTCATACGGCAGCTCCCCGTCCCAGCCGGCATCCTCGACCGCCTCCTGGCAGGCGGCGATCGCGAGCTGCGTGAAGCGGTCGGTGCGGCGGATCTCCTTGCCGGTCAGCCGGTCGGCGGGGTCGAACTCGTCGGCCCGCCCGACGCCGTCCTCGATCCCGCTGCGGCCGCCGGCCCAGCGCTCGAGCAGCGTGCGCGAGTCCACGCCGAGCGGCGTGATCGCGCCCGTGCCCGTTATGAGGACGCGCCGCTTCAAGGCAGGCGCGACGCCACCAGGTCGATCGCGTCCCCGACGGTCTTCACGCCGCCCATGTCCTGCGGGTTGATCTCGATCCCGTAGGTCTCCTCCGCGCGCTGCGCGATCTCGACGAGGTCGAGCGAGTCGACGTCGAGCTCCTCGAACGTGGCCTCGCGGGTGATGTCCTCGCGCTTGGGGCCCAGCTCGGCCACGGCCTCGACGAGCATCTCCTCCACGCTCTGGACGGTCGCATCGGTTGCCATTGCTCCTCCTCTGTTCGTTTGATCTAGGCGGTCATTCCGCCGTCGACGGTCAAAGTCGTCCCGGTGACGTAGGCGGCCTCGTCGGAAACCAGGAAGCGGATGCAGGCGGCGATCTCCTCGGGCGCGCCGGCGCGGCGCGCGGGTACCGCCGCCAGGAAGGCGGGGTCCACGTCCTCGGTGAGCTGCGTCTCGACGAAGCCCGGGGCCACGGCGTTCACCGTCACGCCGCGGTGGGCCACCTCGCGGGCGACGGTCCGCGTGAGCCCCACGAGGCCGGCCTTGGCGGCCGCGTAGTTCGCCTGCCCGGGGTTGGCCACGCGCGGCCCGACGATCGACGCGACGTTGACGATCCGCCCGAAGCGCGCGCGGACCATCTTCGGCACCGCGCGGCGCGAGGTCCAGAAGGCGGCCGACAGGTTGGTGTCGAGCACCGAGGTCCAGTCCTCGTCGCGCAGCGTCGGAGACAGGCCGTCGGCGCGGATGCCGGCGTTGTTCACGAGCACGGCGACTCGCTCGAAGCGCTCCTCGAGCAGCTCGAACGCGCGCGTGACGGCGGCGGGGTCCGACACGTCGGCCTCGACCGGCAGCGCCTGGCCGCCGTCGCGCTCGATGGCGGCCACCACCTCGTGCGCGCCCTCCGCGTCCGCGCGGTAGTTCACTCCCACCGTCCAGCCCTCCGCGGCGAGCGCGCGCGCCGCGGCCGCTCCGATGCCGCGCGACCCGCCGGTCACCAGGGCGCAGCCGCCGTTACGCCCCAACACCGCTCCACTCGATGACCGTCGCTCCCCACGTGAAGCCTGCGCCGATGGCCGCCATGAGCACGCGCGTGCCCTCGTGCAGGCGGCACTCGCGCTGCGCCACGTCGAGCGCGAGCGGGATCGAGGCGGCGGACGTGTTGCCCAGCGTCTCGATGCAGTTCACGACCCGGTCGAGCGGCAGGTCCAGGCGCTCGCCGACCGCCTTCGTGATGCGCGCGTTCGCCTGGTGGTAGACGAACAGGTCGATCTCGTCGAGCGTCACGCCCGCGGCCGCGATCGCCTCGGTCGTCACTTCGGAGAGGTAGTCGACGGCGTAGGCGAAGGTCTGCTGCCCCTCCATGCGCAGCTTCATCTCGTCGCGCGTCATGTAGACGACGTCGCGCGAGCGGTCGTCGCAGCGCAGCACGCACGGGCCGATGCGGCCCGGCGGGTCGGTCGCCGTCATCACCACGGCCCCGGCACCGTCGCCGATCAGCGGCGCCGTGCGGCGGTCGTCGGCGTCGAGGTAGCGCGTGAGCATGTCGGCGCCCACCACCAGGACGTTGTCCGCGCGGCCGGACTCGATCAGCCCCGACCCGAGCGCGACGCCCGACAGGAAGCCCATGCACGCGGCGCCGAGGTCCACCCCGCCCGCGCGCGTGGCCCCGAGCGCGGCGGCCACGAGCGGCGCCGCGTTCGGCAGCACCTCGTCCTGCGTGAACGTGCCGATCAGGATCAGGTCGAGCTCGGAGGGGCGCACCTCGGCTCGCTCGAGCGCCAGCCGCGACGCCTCCGCGGCCATGTCGCTCAGGCGCTCGTCCGGCTCGGCCATCCTGCGCTCGCGCACCCCGATGCGCTTGACGATCCAGTGGTCGTCCACGCCGAGGCGGTCGGCGATCGGGCCGTTCGGCACGGCCGTGCGCGGGAGGGCGACGCCGAGCGACGCGATCGCGGAACCGCGCAGCTCGCGCGAGCGGCCGGCGCGCTCGCCCGACGTGGCCAGCGCGCTCTCAGCCACCGACGGCCTCCAGCGCATGGAGCGGCCGGGCGTCGGCGCCGGGCAGCGTGCGCGGGACCAGCTTGGTCAGCACCTCGCCCGGGCCGGCCTCCACGAAGCGCCGGATCCCGCGCTCGTGCAGGGCGAGCAGCACCTCGCGCCAGCGCACTCCGCTCGTGAGCGACGCCGCGAGCAGGCGCCGCGTGTCGTCGGCGTCCCCGAACGGCGCCGCGGTCACGCACGAGTAGACCGGGGCGCGCGGCGCCGCGAAGCGGACGCGGGCGAGCACCTCCCGGAAGGGCGCGACGGCCGGCTCCATCCACGACGAGTGGAACGCCCCGCCGATCGGCAGCTTCGAGGCCTTCAGGCCGCGCGACTTCGCCTCCGCGCGAGCACGCATGACCGCCTCGGCGTCGCCCGAGAGCACCACCTGCTCCGGCGAGTTGTCGTTGGCCAGCGTCAGCCCGAACGGGCGCGCCAGCTCCACGGCGGCCTCGGCGTCGAGCCCGACCGCGAGCATCGCCCCCGCGGGCTGCTGGGCGGCGGCGAGCTCGGTCAGCCGGCCCCGCTCGGCGACGACGGCCACGCCGTCCTCGGCGGCGAGGCTGCCGGCGGCGGCGAGTGCGGACAGCTCGCCCAGGGAGTGCCCGGCGTACGCCGCGGGCTCCACGCCGGCGGCGCCCTCCAGGTGGGCGAGGCTCGCGCAGAAGACGGCCACCTGCAGGTTCGCGGTCGACTCGCTCAGGCGCTCGAACGGGTCGGTGCCGAGCGCGTCCGTCGCGAGCTCGAGCAGGTCCGGGCGGCGTTCCTCGACGAGCGCGCGCATCCCAGCCTGCTGGCTTCCCTGCCCCGGAAACAGCAACGCGTTCACGACGACGAGACCCCCCGATCGGCAACGATGCGGCTCACACAGCCGCGCGGCCATCCCTTACTGCGACTGCGCGCCGCAGGCTGCCACGGGCGCGGTCCACCGAGCCCGTGCGCGCCCCCGCTTTCACCCTGGCGGGTGGAGGAATCAACCCCGCAGGTGGAGACGCGCACTCGCGGGCTCAGTCGAGCAGGCCCATCCGCTGCGCGCGCACGATCGCGTCGGCCCGGTTCTTGGCGTGGAGCTTGCGGTAGAGCGTGCGCGTGTGGTCCTTGACCGTGTGCGTCGACAGGAACAGCCGCTGGGCGATGTCCGGGTTGCTCGCGCCGTCCGCGATGAGGTGCAGCACCTCCCGCTCGCGGTCGGTCAGGCCGCGCTTGGGCTGGCCCTGGACGGGCACGAACACGGACATCCCGAGCCCCACCATGCGGGCCGCGCCGGCGATGTCGCGCGCCTCCCACGACTTCGGGACGAAGCCCAGGGCGCCCGCGCTGCGGGCGGCGCTCACCGTCACCTGCCCGACGCCGGACATCAGCAGCACGCGCGTGACCGGGGACACCTCCATGAGCCGCGGGCAGAGGTCCGCGCCGGACTCGGTGCCGAGGCGCATGTCCACCAGGGCCACGTGCGGCTCGTAGCGCGCGGCGGTCTCGAGCGCCTCCTCGGCGTTGGAGGCGCTGAGGTAGCGCTGCACCCAGCGCTCGGACCCGAGCAGGAGCCGGAAGCCCCACTGGATCACGTCGTGATCGTCCACCACGAGCACTCGCAGGCGCCGGTGCTGATCGAGCTCGGCCTGCGGGAGGCCGTATGCCCCGTTCGCGGGGGCGGAGTCCTTGTCGTCCAGCATGATCAAAAGTATTCGTGCAATCAGCAGCAGCTGTCTAGACAACGATTCGCGCGACTCGGTGGACTTTTCGCGCATCGACTCCCTCTTTCAGAGGGTGGGTATGCGCCTTCAGAGGGGCGGTGCACCCCCCCGACGGTGGGATCAGCGATTCAGCTCCCGCCACCGTTGTGGGGGGAGGTCATGCCTCTGGCGGAACCGTCTCTGGAAGTACTTCGGGTCGCGGTAGCCCACCGTCCGCGCGATCGCGTCGACCGTGTGGTCGGTCTCGAGCAGGAGCCGCCGCGCCTCCTGCATGCGCCGCTCCTCGATCAGATCGCGGACGCTGCGGCCGGTCACGCGCCTCACGAGCCGCCCGAGCTGGCTCGGCGAGCTGGCCACGGCTGCCGCCACGGTTCCCACGGACAGCTCGTCGGCGTAGCCGGCGTCGACCACCTCGAGCGCCGCCTGGATGCGGCTGGAGCCGACCGTGGCCCGCCGCACGTCGGGGACCATCAGGCGCGCGGTGTCCACGAGCGTCAGCGCGAGCTGCGCGCGGACCGCCTGCTGGTAGCCGTACTCGCGCGCGCTCAGCTCGGCGGCCGTCTCGGCGAAGCGCCGCGACCAGCGCGCGCGGTCGCGAACCGGCACGACGGCCCGCGCCCCGGCGCGGACCGAGCCGCGCACGATCGCGAGCCAGCGCGGATCGCCCGGCAGCGGCGTGTAGCCGGGCGACGCCGGCGCGTCCGGCACGAGGGCGTCGGCCATGAAGCCGAGCGCCCAGCCGAACGTCGTGCCGAGCGCGCGGCCGTCGTACGCCTGGTCGGGCGCCACGACGTACAGGTCCCCGGTCGCGGTCCTGTATTCGGTGCTGCCGATGGAGACCCGGCCGCCGGCCCGCTCCACGAACATGATCCGGGAGAACTCGCGAGGTCCCGTCTCGCGCAGGGACGGGTCGTCCTCGATGCGGGTGACGGCGACGCGCGGCACGCCCCACCGCCGCGGGCGGCCGTGACCGCCCGCCGCGCTCTCCATCGCATACCACCTCGCTCCCCACTCGAGCCGTCGGGCGCATGCCCTCTCATGCCCCCTTCAGACGAGTGGATGTTGCAGTGCGGCGCGGCGGAGCGCGCCAGGGCTAGGCGGGCTGCGCCCCGGCGAGCACTTCCATCGGCACGTCGGCGGCCTCGAGCACGCGCACCAGATTCTCGGGCGTGAAGAACTCGGCCGGCGGCACCGAACCGCAGATGACGCCGAGCAGGAGGCCCACGTCCCGGGGGTCGTTCACCCTCGCGATCGCCCCGGTGACGGCCAGCACCTCGGGCCCCGGCTTCAGCTCCGCGAGCTGCACGTTCAGGAAGTAGAGCGGCGCCGAGCCCTCGTCGCGAGTGGCCTGATAGCCGGCGAGCGCCTCCTCCATCGGGCGGTTGCCGGAGACGCCGTCGCCGATCGCCTCGGACAGCAGCTCCGCGTGGCGCAGCGCGTCCATGATCCCGTGGGCGCCGATCGGGTCCTTGTGGTAGCCGGCGTCGCCCACGAGCGCCCAGCCGTCGCCGTACGGCTTGCGGAAGAAGTTCGGGACCACGGCCGTCCCCTTGAAGCGCTCGGTGCGCTCCGCGCCGCGCATGCGCTCGGCCAGGTCGGGAGCGTGCTCCTCGATCGAGCTCTGCACGTGACCCTCGATGTCCTCGCGCACCGTGTGGAACTCGCCGACCGGCCAGGACACGTTCACGAGCGTCTGCCCGTCGTGCGTCGGCAGCTCCGCGATGTTGCGGCCCGGGTGCGGCGAGAGCGTCGCGCGCGTGTCCTCTATCCCGCTCCAGTAGGCGTAGTAGCCGACGGTCCGCGACGGCGAGTCGTTGTAGACCTCCGCGCCGACGGCCTTCGCGACCGACGAGTTCATGCCGTCGGCGCCCACCACGATCGTCGCCTTCTCGACCGTCTCGTTGCCGTTCTCGCCGCCGAGCCGGACGCCCACCACGCGGCCGTCCTCGAACACGAGCTCGCGCAGCGGAGCACCCTCGCGCAGCTCGGCGCCGGCCTCCACGGCCGCCTGCACGAGCATGTTGTCGAGCACGGTGCGGCGCGGGGCGGCGTAGTAGTCGATGCCGTCGATCGGCGTGGGCTTGCCCTCGATCACCACGTGGCCGAAGTCGACCGGCGGCGGGCCGTCGAGCGCGATCGGGCCGAAGTCCATCCGGAGGTCCTCGAGCTTCGGGCAGCCGGTCTCCCAGAGGCGGTCGAGCAGGCCCCAGCGCTGCAGCGCGGCGAGCCCGGCGGGCTGGACCATGTGCGTGGACATGGTGTCGCTCGGGAACGTGGCGCGGTCGGCCAGCAGCACCCTGTGGCCCGCGCGCGCGAGCAGCAACGCCGTAGAGGCTCCCGCGCAGCGGGCACCGATCACGATCGCGTCGTACATCTCCGCCTCCTCGTCTCTATAGCCCGCTCATGTCAACGTCGTACTCCTTGAGCCACAGGTTCATCCGCACGACGCTCTCGATGCGGAGCCGGGGCCAGGGGGAGGTCACGTGCTCCACGACCTCGTCCGCGACCTCCCGTGCGGTGCCGAGGTCCAGGTACGGCCGCACCGGCTCGTCGTCCGAGTCGAGGATGCGCTTCAGCTCCGCGCGCAGGCCCATGTCGTAGCGCGGGTCCTGCGTGGCCGGGAAGACCGCCTTGCGCCGGTCGAGCACCGACTGCGGCAGCAGATCCTCGGTCGCCTTGCGCAGGAGCGACTTCTCGCGCCCGTCGCACTTCTTCATCGACCACGGCGCGTTGAAGACGTACTCCACGAGCCGGTGGTCGCAGAACGGCACGCGCACCTCCAGGCCCACGGCCATGCTCGTGCGGTCCTTGCGGTCGAGCAGGTTGCGCACGAAGCGCGTGAGGTGCAGGTGCATCACCTCGCGCATCTTGCGCTCCTCGCCCTCCTCGCCGTCCAGGTGCGGCACCTTCGCGACGGAGTCCGAGTAGAGGCCCATCAGGTACTCGCCGAGCTTGATCCGCTCGATCAGGCCGGGGTCGAACAGGCTGAACGGGGGCGGGGCGCCGCCGCCGATCGCCGCCGCCATCCAGGGGAAGATCGGCATGTTCAGCGCGGCCTCGTCGTGGATCCACGGGTAGCCGCCGAAGACCTCGTCGGCCGCCTCGCCGGAGATCGCGACGGTCGAGTGCTCGCGGATCGCCCGGAACAGCAGGAACAGCGAGATGTCCATGTCGCCGAGGTGGTACGGCAGGTCCCAGGCGTGCAGGACCGAGCGGCGCGTCTCCGGGTCGAAGAGGTCGTCGGTGCCGAGCATGATGTCGCGGTGCCGGGAGCCGACGTGCTGCGCCACGTCGTGCACGAACGGGCGGTCGGGCGTGTCGCGCATGTCGTCGGGCCGGAAGTTCTCGGCGTAGCCCTCGAAGTCGACGGCGAACGAGCGCAGCTCGCCGGGGTGGCCGTCTCCGTTCACGGCGCGCTGCGCGAGCGCGGTGAGCACGCTCGAGTCGAGTCCGCCGGAGAGCAGCATGCAGAGCGGCACGTCCGAGACGAGCTGGCGCGAGACGATGTCCTCGAGCAGGCTGCGGACGTTCGCGATGGTCTCCGGCAGGTCGTCCTCGTGCGGGCGCGACTCGAGCTTCCAGTAGGTGCGGACGTCGATGCCGTCGCGCGAGGCGCGCAGCAGCCGGCCCGGCTTCAGGTCGTGCACGCCCGTGAACGGCGTGCGGCCGGGGGTGGGGGAGCCCGTGAGGAAGCCGCAGAAGCCGGTCGTGTCGATCTTGCGGCGCACGAGCGGGTTGGCGAGGATCGCCTTCGGCTCCGACCCGAACAGGATCCCGTCGGGCAGCTCGTAGAAGAACAGCGGCTTGACCCCGATGCGATCGCGCACCAGGAGCAGCTCCTCGCTGCGGCCGTCCCAGATCGCGAACGCGTACATGCCGTTCAGGCGGTCGACCAGCTCCGCGCCCCACTCCAGGTACGAGCGCAGCACGACCTCGGTGTCGCTCTCGGTCGCGAACTCGTGGCCCCTGGCCCTCAGCTCGTCGCGCAGCTCGCGGTAGTTGTAGACCTCGCCGCTGTAGGTGAGCACGACCTGGCCGCTCGGGTCGACCATCGGCTGCTTGCCGCCCTCGATGTCGATCACCGCCAGCCGGCGGTGGCCGATCGCGGCGTGCTCGGAGAGCCACAGCCCCTCGTCGTCCGGGCCGCGCAACGCCATCTCCCGCGTCATCGCGCGGGCGGTGTCGGCCTCCGTCGTCAGGTCGCGCGCGTAGTCGACCCATCCCGCGATTCCGCACATGCGCCCGGACCCTACCCTCTCTCCAGGGCCCGGCCGGTGTTGGCGCGCTGGGCCATCCAGGCCTCCAGCGCGCGGGCCGTGTTGGGGGCCTGATCCTCGATCAGGCCGAAGTGGTGGCCCTCGACCTCGACCACGTCGTCGGGCACCTGCCAGGGGCGCAGACGGCCCTTCTCGAAGGCGTCGCCGAGCGGTTCGCTCGCGCGCAGGAGCACGGCCGGGGCCCCGATCTCGCCCAGGTCCCAGTCCTCGAACAGGCGCATGTAGGCGCCCATCGCGATCAGGCTCCCGTCGTCGACCTGGATCAGGTCGTGGGCCTTGTCGAGGAGCTGGCCCATCACGTCGGCGAAGACCTCGGCCAGCTCGGCCGGGTCCTCGGGCGCGTAGGTGTCGATCATCACCACGCCGCTCGGGCTCGGGGCGTCCGGATCGCCCTCCAGGCGCTCCGCGACCGCCCGGGCCAGCGCGCCGCCGATCGAGTAGCCGGCCAGCACGAAGGGCTCGCCCTCGGCGGCCTCGACCGTCGCCTTCGCGAGGGCCTCGATGGCCACGTCCGCGGTGGCCGGCAGCGGCTCGCCGGGGCGGAATCCCGGCAGCGAGAGCGCGGCCACGGTGCGCTCGGCCGTCAGCGCCTTCGCGAGGCGGGCGAACTGGTGCGGGCCGGAGCCGGCGAGCCAGGACGGGATGCAGATCAGGCGCGGCGCGGTCGCGCCGGTGGCCAGACGGGTGGCCTGCGCCGGCTCCGCGGAATCGAAGCTGGGCTGGAAGCGCGACGCGCCGGTGAGGATCGGGATCGCCTCGACGGTGGTGCCCGACTCGTGGGCCTGCCTCAGCAGCGTGGCGAGCGTGCCCTGCGGGGGCGCCGCGGTGCCGCCGCCGGTCTCCATCCGCTCGGCGAGGAAGTCCGCAACGGCCCGCGCGGTCGGGTTGTCGAACGCGAGCGTCGGCGGCAGGCGCAGGCCGCTGGCCGCGGCCAGGCGGTTGCGCAGCTCCACGCCGCCGAGCGAGTCGAGCCCGAGCTCGAGCAGCGTGCGCTCGGGGTCGATCGCGTCCGGTCCGGCGTGCCCCAGCACGGCGGCGACGTGCTCGCGGACCGTGCCGAGCACGACGTCCGCGCGCTCCTCCTCCGCCACGCCCGCCAGGCGGCGGGTGAGCGAGCCGGCGCCGTCCTCGGCGGCGCGGCGCGCCGGGGCCCGCACGAGGCGGCGGAGCAGCGGCGGCACGATGCCGTCGCGAGCCTGCGCGCGGAGCGCGGCCATGTCGAGCCGCACGGGCACGAGCAGCGCGTCGGGCCGGGCGAGCGCCGAGTCGAGCAGGTCGAGACCCTCCTCGGCCGGCAGCGGCAGCATTCCCATGCGCGTGCGGATCTGGCGGGCGAGCCGCTCCAGGTCCTCGTCGGTCCGCTCGCCGGCCATGCCGCTGGCCTGCAGCCACAGGCCCCACCCGAGCGAGGTCGCCCGCATGCCGCGTGCGCGGCGGTGCTGGGCGAGCGCGTCGAGGGCGGCGTTGGCGGCGGCGTAGTTGCCCTGGCCCGCGCCGCCGAAGGTCGCGGCGGCGGAGGAGAAGAGGACCAGGTGCGCGTCCGGCGCGAGCTCGTGCAGGTGCAGCGCGGCCTCCGCCTTCGGGCGCCAGGTGCGGTCGATCCGCTCGGCGTCGAGCGACTCGATCACGCCGTCGTCGAGCACGCCCGCGGCGTGGACGATCGTGTCCGGCTCGTGCTCGGCGATCAGGGTGGCGAGCGCGTCGCGGTCCGCCACGTCGCAGGCGGCGATCGTCACCTCGGCGCTCAGCCGCTCGAGCTCGGCGGCGCCCTCGGCCTCGCGGCCGCGGCGGCTCACCAGCACGAGCCGCTCGGCGCCGTGCCGCTCGACCAGGTGCCGCGCCACGAGGGCGCCCAGGCCGCCGGTGCCGCCGGTTATGAGAACGGTTCCGGGGGTGAAGCCGCCGGGCTCGGCCGCCTGCGCGCGGACCAGGCGCGGCGCGTACGCCCTCCCCTCGCGGAACGCCACCTGCGGCTCGTCCAGTGCGAGCGCGGCGGACACCGGCCGGCGCGGGTCGCCGTCCACGTCCACGTCCACGAGCACGAACCGGCCCGGGTGCTCGGACTGGGCGCTGCGCACGAGGCCCCAGACCGGGGCGGTGGCGAGGTCGGGCGCCTCGCCCTCGGCCACGGCCACGGCGCCGCCGGTCACGACGGCCAGCCGCGTGTCGTCCGCGATCGCGGCCTGCAGCGCCTCCAGCGCGGTGAGGAGCGGCGCATCCGCCCCGCGCACGTCCAGGATCTCGGCCTCCGGCGGCTTGCCGTTGGTCGACGGCGCGGGCGTCTCGACCCACTCGACCCGGAACAGCGATTCGCTCTTCGCGAGCTGCGCGGCCTCGAGCGGACGGGCGATCAGCGCGGCCACCGACACCACCGGGTCGCCGTTCTCGTCGACGGCCTCGATGCTCGCGCTGTCGTCGCCGGTCTTGGCCACGCGCACCCGCAGGGACGAGGCGCCGCGCGCGTCCAGCCGCACCCCGTTCCACGAGAACGGGAGCGACATGCGGTCGGGCTCGAGCAGGTCGCGGGTGCCCATCTCGCCGCTGCCGACGAGGCCCATGCCCGGGTGGAAGACGGCGTCGAGGAGGGCGGGGTGGATGCCGAAGCGGCTCGCGTCCACGGCGTGGCGGTCGCCGAGCGCGACCTCCGCGTACACGGCGTCGTCCTGGCGCCACGCGGCGCGGAGGCCCTGGAACGCCGGGCCGTAGGCGAGGCCCATCTCGGCGAGGCGGTCGTAGAGGTAGTCGGTCTCGATCGGCTCGGCGCCGGCGGGCGGCCACTCGCCGCGGATGGCCGGCTCCGCGCGCTCGCCCGCGGGTGCGACGGTGCCGCTGGCGTTGCGCGTCCAGGACGTGTCCTGGTCCGGGCCGGCCGCGCGCGAGTGCGCCGTGATCGGCCGGCGGCCCTGCTCGTCGGCCTCGCCGATCGTCACCTGCAGCTCCACGGCGACGTCGTCCGCGAGCACGACCGGGGCCTCCAGGGTCAGCTCCTCCAGCGCGTCGCAGCCGGCCGCGGCCCCCGCGGACAGCGCCAGCTCCACGAACGCGGTGCCGGGGAGGAGCACGGTGCCCAGCACGTCGTGGTCGCGCAGCCACGGGTGCGTGGCGAGCGAGATCCGGCCGCTGAAGAGCCAGCGGTCCTCGCCGGCAAGCTGCACGCCGTCGTTCAGGAAGCTCCCGCCGGAGGTGGGCTCGAGCCAGTAGCGCTCGTGATCGAAGGGGTAGTTGGGCAGGTCGACGATCCGGCCGCCCAGGCGCCAGTCAACCGCGGCGCCGGTGGTCCAGGCGCTGGCGAGCATCTTCGTGAACTGCTGCGCCTCCGGCCGCTTGCGCCGCAGCGCGGGCGTGCCGCCGGCGAGCGCCGAGAGGACCCCGTCGGGGCCGAGCTCCAGCAGGCGCGCGCCCTCGACCTTCGCCACCCGCTCGGCGAATCGCACGGGCTCGCGGACGTGGCGCACCCAGTGGTCGGCGTCCCAGCCGCCGACCATGTCGATCTTCGGCTCGTCGTACGTGAGGCTCTCCGCCACCTCGCGGAAGGCGTCGAGCATCGGGTCCATGCGGTGGGAGTGGAAGGCGTGCGACACGCGCAGCCGCTTGGTCTTCCAGGGCACGTCGAAGGGCACGTCGTCCCCGGCCACGACCACGGAGCGCTCGGCGTTCACGGCCGCGATCTCGAGCCCCTCGGGCAGGACCTCCAGCACCTCGGCCTCGGTGGCCTGGACGGCGATCATCACGCCGCCCTCCGGCAGCTCGCCCATGAGCCGGCCGCGCGCGCTGACCAGCTTCGCGGCGTCCTCGAGCGACAGCACGCCCGCGCAATGCGCGGCGGCCAGGTCGCCGATCGAGTGGCCGATCAGGTAGTCGGCCTTCAGGCCGTGCCACTCGGCCAGCCTGAACAGGGCCACCTCGAGTGCGAACAGCGAGGTCTGCGTGTACTGCGTCCGCTGGAGCAGCTCCTCGTCGTCGAAGACGGAGCGATCGAGATCGAGCGCCTCGAGCGCCGCGTCGAACGCCTCTGCGAACACGGGATACGCCTCGTACAGCTCGCGGCCCATCCCCGCCCGCTGCGCACCCTGGCCGGTGAACAGGAAGGCCGTCTTGCGGTCCTCGGCCCGGCCGCGGATCACGTCATTGCCGATCCTCACCGTCCGGTGTTCGAGCTGCGCGCGCTTGGCGAGCGTGTGCGCCGCGTCCGGCCCCTCGACGTCCCACTCGAGCTGGGCTTCGAGCGCCGGCTCGCTCTTGGCGGAGAAGACGAGCGGCGCCACCGGCCCCGGCTCGCCGGCCGGCGCCTCCTCGCCCGCCTCGATGATCACGTGCGCGTTCGTCCCGCTCACCCCGAAGGAGCTCACGGCCGCACGCCGTGGCCCGGACCACGGCTGGGCCTCGGTGAGGAGCTCGACGCCCTCCCACTCGACGTGCGGGCTGGGCTCGTCAACGTGCAGCGTCGGCGGCAGCACGCCGTGGCGCATCGCCTCGACCATCTTGATCACGCCCGCCACGCCGGCGGCGGCCTGGGTGTGCCCGATGTTCGACTTGATCGAGCCGAGCCGCAGCGGGCCGTTCGCCCGCTCGCGGCCGTAGGTCTCGATCAGGGCCTGCGCCTCGATCGGGTCGCCGAGCGTGGTGCCGGTGCCGTGCGCCTCGACGGCGCTCACGTCGGCGGGGGAGAGGCCGGCCGTGGCGAGCGCCTGCCGGATCACGCGCTCCTGCGACGGGCCGTTCGGCGCGGTCAGGCCGTTGCTCGCGCCGTCCTGGTTCACCGCGCTGCCGCGCACCACGCCGAGCACGCGGTGGCCGTTGCGGCGGGCGTCGGAGAGGCGCTCGACCAGGACGAGGCCGACGCCCTCGGCCCAGCCGGTGCCGTCGGCGGCGGCGGCGAACGACTTGCAGCGCCCGTCGGGCGAGAGCCCTCGCTGGCGGCTGAACTCGACGAACACGACCGGCGTCGACAGCACCGTGACTCCGCCCGCGAGCGCCATCGTGCACTCGCCCTGGCGCAGCGACTGGCAGGCCCAGTGCAGCGCCACGAGCGACGACGAGCAGGCGGTGTCGACGGTCACCGCCGGGCCCTCCAAGCCGTACGCGTAGGCCACCCGCCCCGACACGACGCTGCCGGCCACGCCGATCCCGAGGTAGCCCTCGAGGTCGGGCGGCACGGAGCCGGGCCCCCCGCTCACGCCGTAGTCCTGGTACATGACGCCGGTGAACACGCCGGTCTGCGTGCCGCGCGCGGAGGCCGGGTCGATGCCGGCGTCCTCGAACGCCTCCCACGCGGTCTCGAGCACGAGCCGCTGCTGTGGGTCCATCGCCAGCGCCTCGCGCGGCGAGATGCCGAAGAAGCCGGCGTCGAAGTCGGCCGCGCCGGTCAGGAAGCCACCCTCGCGCGTGTAGCTCGTGCCGGGGTGGTCGGGGTCGGGGTCGTAGAGGCCGTCGAGGTCCCAGCCGCGGTCGGCCGGGAAGCCCGAGATCGCGTCGGTGCCCGACTCCACCAGCCGCCACAGGTCCTCCGGCGAGCGCACCCCGCCGGGGTAGCGGCAGGCCATGCCAACGATGGCGATCGGCTCGTCGGTGCGCGCGGGCGCGCGCGGCGTGGCCGGTGCGGTGCGCGCGGTTCCCTCCACGCGCGCGGCGATCAGCTCGGCGACGGCCGCGGGCGTCGGGTGGTCGAAGACGAGCGTGGACGGCAGGCGCACACCGGTCGCCTGGTCGAGCCGGTTGCGCAGCTCGACCGCACCCAGCGAGTCGAAGCCGAGGTCCTTGAACGGGAGCTGCGCGTCGACCTCCTCGGGCGAGGAGTGCCCCAGCACCGCGGCGACGTGGCCGCGCACCAGCTCGAGCACCACGGCCGGCCGCTCGCCCTCGGGCACCTCGGCCAGCCGCCGCGCCAGTGCGCCCGTGTCCCGCGCGCGCCGGGCGGGTGCCCGCACGAGCCCGCTCAGCAGCGGCGGGATTAGGCCGGCGCGGGCCTGGGCGGACAGGGCGGCGCGATCGAATGCGGCGGGCACGAGCAGCGGCTCGCCGCTCGCCGCGGCGGCGTCGAACAGCGCGAGCCCGGTCTCGGCGTCGAGCGGCGTGATCCCGAGGCGGGCGAGGCGCGCGAGGTCGCCCTCGCCGAGGGAGGCGGTCATCCCGCTCGTGTCGGCCCACGCGCCCCAGGCGAGCGATGTGGCGGGGAGGCCCTCGGCGCGGCGGCGCTGGGCGATGGCGTCGAGCGCCGCGTTCGCCGCGGTGTAGTTGCCCTGGCCGGGACCGCCGAGCAGGCCGGCGAGCGAGGAGAACAGCACGAACGCCGCGAGGTCGTGGTCGCGCGTGAGCTCGTCGAGGTGCTGCGCGGCGTCCAGCTTGGGACGCATCACGCGCTCGACCTGCTCCGGCGTCAGGGTCTCGATGGTCGCGTCGTCGAGGACGCCGGCGGTGTGCACCACCGCGGTGAGGCGGTGGCCTTCGATGGCGGCGGCGAGGGCGTCGCGGTCGGCCGCGTCGCAGGCGGCGATCGTGACCTCGGCGTTCAGCTCCTGGAGATCGGCCGCGCCCTCGGCCTCCGGGCCGCGACGGCTCACGAGCAGCAGGCGCCTCGCGCCGTGCTCGGCGACCAGGTGCCTGGCTACGAGCGCGCCGAGGCCACCGGTGCCGCCGGTGATCAAGACGGTGCCGTCCGGGTCGAGCGCGAGCCCCTCCGCGTCCGCATCCGGCACCGCGCGGGTGAGACGCTGGGCGTACACCTCTCCGTCGCGGAGCGCGACCTGCGGCTCGCCGGTGGCCAGCGCGGCCGGGAGGGTGGCCCACGACGCCTCGTCGAGGTCGGCGAGCACGATGCGGCCGGGGTTCTCGGTCTGCGCGCTGCGGGCGAGCCCGGCGGCCGCGGCGGCCGCCACGTCGGGCGTATCGCCCTCGCGCACCGCCGCCGCTCCGCGCGTCACGAGCACCAGGCGCGCGTCGGCGAGCCGCTCGTCCGCGAGCCAGGCCTGGAGGAGCTCGAGCGTCTGCTTCGCGTCGCGGGCCTCCGCGAGAACCGCTCCGAAGCCGGCGGCCGCGTCGAGGCCCTCGATCCGCTCGGCCTCGAGCGGCAGCTCGCCGAGCGCGGCGAGCCGCGGCGCGGAGCCGTTCGGCGACGTCGTCGACACCTCCACCCAATCGGGCCGGAAGAGCGAGTCGCGCGCGGGATCGCGCCTGCCGCCGAGCAGCTTCGGGTCGACCGCGCGCGCAACCAGCGCGGCCACCGTCAGCACGGGTGCGCCCGAGTCGTCGAACGCCTCGATGGCGAGCGAGTCCTCGCCGGCGGGACGAAGCCGCACGCGCAGCGATCGCGTGCCCCTCGCGTGGAGCCGGACCCCGGTCCACGAGAACGGCAGCCGCACCTCGTCGGAGCGTTCGAGGAAGGCGCCGTGCAGCGCCGCGTCGAGCAGCGCGGGGTGGATGCCGAAGCGCTCGGCCCCGACCGCCTGCTCCTCGGGCAGCGCGACCTCCGCGAGGATCTCGTCGCCCAGCCGCCACGCGGCGTGCAGGCCCTGGAACGCCGGTCCGTAACCGAACCCGAGCTCGGCGAGCCCCTCGTAGAGGGAGTCGGTCTCGACCGGCTCGGCCCCCTCGGGCGGCCAGGCGCCGAGCGCGGCGGGTTCCGGGTCGCGGCCTGGGTCCCCGGCTCCGTCCGGCGCGAGCGTGCCGGTGGCGTGACGCACCCATTCCCCGGCCCCGGGTCCGTCGTCCGCCGGCGCGTCCGTCCGGGAGCGGATCTCGACCGGGCGCCGGCCGTCCGCGTCCGGCTCGCCGACGCTCACCTGAACGTCCGCTCCGCCGTCCTCGGGGAGCACGAGCGGGGCCTCGAGGGTCAGCTCGTCGATCGCCTCGCCGCCCGCCGCCAGCGCGAGCTCCACGAAGGCGCTCCCCGGCACGATCGCCGTGTCGAGCACGACGTGGTCGCGCAGCCACGGCTCCGCCAGCCGGGCGTTGAGCAGCCAGCGATCCTCGCCGCCCACCGGCACGACCTCGCTGCGCGAGGTGCTCGGCTCGAGCCAGAAGCGCTCGTGCTCGAAGGGGTAGGTGGGGAGGTCGACGATCCGGCCGCCCAGGCGCCAGTCCACCTCGGCGCCGGTGGTCCAGGCGGTCGCGAGCATCTTCGTGAACTGCTGCGCCTCCGGCCGCTTGCGCCGCAGCGCCGGCGTGCCGCCGGCGAGCGCCGACAGGATCCCGTCCGGTCCGAGCTCCAGGAAGCGTGCGCCCTCGAGCTCCTTGACGCGGTCGGCGAAGCGGACCGGCTCGCGGACGTGGCGGACCCAGTGCTCGGCGTCCCACGGGCCCATCGGGATCTGGGGCTCGTTGTAGGTGAGGCTCTCGGCGACCTCGCGGAAGGCGTCCAGCATCGGGTCCATGCGGTGGGAGTGGAAGGCGTGGCTGACCCGGAGCCGGGTGGTCTTCCACGGCACGTCGAACTCGACGTCGTCGCCGGCCACGACGACGGAGCGCTCCGCGTTGACGGCCGCGATCTCGAGCCCCTCGGGCAGGACCTCCAGCACCTCGGCCTCGGTCGCCTGCACCGCGATCATCACGCCGCCCTCGGGCAGCTCGCCCATCAGGCGACCGCGGGCGCTGACCAGCTTCGCAGCGTCCTCCAGGGAGAGCACCCCCGCGCAGTGCGCCGCCGCGAGGTCGCCGATCGAGTGGCCGATCAGGTGGTCGGCCTTCAGGCCGTGCCACTCGGCGAGGCGGAAGAGGGCGACCTCCACCGCGAAGAGGGAGGTCTGCGTGTACTGGGTCTGCTGCAGCAGCTCCTCGTCATCGAACACGGAGCGGTCGAGCTGCAGGGCTTCCAGCGCCTCGTCGAACGCCTCTGCGAAGACCGGAGAGGTCTCGTAGAGCTCGCTGCCCATCCCGGCCCGCTGCGCGCCCTGGCCTGTGAACAGGAAGACGGTCTTGCGGTCCTCGGCGCGGCCGCGGATCACGTCGCCGCCGATCCTCACCGCCCGGTGTTCGAGCTGCGCTCGGCGCGACAGCGTGTACGCGGCCTCCGGGCCCAGGTCCCACTTGAGCTGCGCCTCCAAAGCGGCTTCCGTCTTGGCGGAGAAGACGAGCGGGGCGACGGCCGGCGGCTCCGCCTCCGCCTCCGGCAGCGGCTCGCCCTCCTCGATGATCACGTGAGCGTTGGTCCCGCTCACGCCGAACGACGACACGCCCGCTCGGCGCGGGCCCGTCCACTCGCGCGGCTCGACGAGCAGCTCCACGCCCTCCCACTCGACGTGGGGCGACGGGTCGTCGGCGTGCAGCGTCCGCGGCAGCACGCCGTGACGCATCGCCATGAGCATCTTGATGATGCCCGCCACGCCCGCGGCGGCCTGCGTGTGCCCGATGTTCGACTTGATCGAGCCGAGGAGCAGCGGGCCGTCGGAGCGCTCCTGGCCATAGGTCTCGATCAGCGCCTGCGCCTCGATCGGGTCGCCGAGCGTCGTGCCCGTGCCGTGCGCCTCCACCACGCCGACGTCGGCCGGCGAGAGCCCGGCGGCGGCGAGCGCGGAGCGGATCACGCGCTCCTGCGAGGGTCCGTTCGGCGCGGTCAGCCCGTTGGAGGCGCCGTCCTGGTTCGTGGCGCTCCCGCGCACCACTCCGAGCACCCGGTGCCCGAGCCGGCGCGCGTCCGAGAGCCGCTCCACGAGCAGGAGCCCCGCGCCCTCGGCCCAGCCGGTGCCGTCGGCGCCCGCGCCGAACGACTTGCAGCGCCCGTCCGGCGACAGCGCGCGCTGGCGGCTGAACTCGATGAAGACGGCGGGCGTGGAGAGCACGGTCACGCCGCCGGCCAGCGCCATCGAGCACTCCCCGCTCCGCAGCGCCTGGCAGGCGAGGTGCAGCGCCACGAGCGACGAGGAGCACGCGGTGTCGATCGTCACCGCGGGCCCCTCCAGCCCGAACGCGTACGCGACCCGGCCGGACACGACGCTCCCCGCCGAGCCGATCCCGAGGTAGCCCTCGAGGTCCGGCGGCACCGCCTGGAGCCCGCCGCTGATGCCGTAGTCCTGGTACATCACGCCGGTGAACACGCCGGTCTCGGTGCCGTGCACCGACGCCGGATCCACGCCTGCGTACTCGAACGCCTCCCACGCGGTCTCGAGCACGAGCCGCTGCTGCGGGTCCATCGCCAGAGCCTCACGCGGCGAGATGCCGAAGAAGCCGGCGTCGAACTCGTCCGCGTCGTGCACGAAGCCGCCCTCGCGGGTGTAGCTCGTGCCCGGGCGGTCGGGGTTCGGGTCGTAGAGCCGGTCGACGTTCCAGCCGCGGTCGGCGGGGAACTCGGAGATCGCGTCGGTGCCCGACTCGACGAGGCGCCAGAGGTCCTCGGGCGAGTGCACGCCGCCGGGGTAGCGGCAGGCCATGCCGACGATCGCGATCGGCTCGTCGGTCCGCTTCGCCACGCGGGCCACCGGCGCGGCGCGCACCGCCCCCTCCACGCGCGAGCGCAGCAGCTCGGCCACGGCGGCCGGGGTCGGGTGGTCGAAGACGAGCGTCGACGGCAGCCGGACCCCGCTCGCCTCCGTCAGCCGGTTGCGCAGCTCGACCGCGGCGAGCGAGTCGAAGCCCAGCTCCTTGAAGGCGCGCTGCGGGTCGACCGCGTCGGCGCCCGTGTGGCCGAGCGCCGCGGCGGCCTCGCCGCGCACGAGGTCGAGCACGACGGAGTCGCGCTCCTCCGCGGGGATCGCCGCGAGCCTGCGCGCCAGCGAGCCGGCCCCGTCGCGCGTGCGGCGGCGGCGAACCGGCACGAGCCCGCGCAGCAGCGGCGCGCTCATGCCCGCGCGCGCGTGCGCACGCAGGGTGGACATGTCGAGGCGGACCGGCACGAGCGCGGCGCCGCCGGCGGCGCGGGCGGCGTCGAGCAGCGCGAGACCCTCATCGCTCTCGAGCGGCACCATCCCGCTGCGGGCGATGCGCGTGCGGTCGGCCTCGTCGAGCGCCCCCGCCATTCCGGTGGCCCAGGGCCCCCAGGCCAGGGACAGCGCGCGGCCGCCGCGCGCGCGGCGGCGCTCGGCCAGCGCGTCGAGATAGGCGTTCGCGGCGGCGTAGTTGCCCTGGCCCGGGCCGCCGATCGTGGCGGCCACGGAGGAGAACAGGATCAGCTCGGCGTCCGGGGCGAGCTCGTCGAGGTGGGCGGCCGCGTCGACCTTGGGGCGCAGTACGCGCCCGACCTGCTCCGGCTCGAGCGACTCGACCGTGCCGTCGTCGAGCACCCCGGCGGCGTGGACGATCGTGGCCGGCTCGTGCTCGGCGATCAGGGCGGCGAGCGCGTCGCGGTCGGTCATGTCGCAGGCGGCGATCGCGATCCCGAGCTCCTCGAGCTCCGCGGCACCCTCCGCCTCGCGGCCGCGGCGGCTCGCCACCACGACCCGTTCGACCCCGTGCCGGGCGATGAGGTGCCTCGCGACGAGGGCACCGAGCCCGCCTGTGCCGCCGGTGACGAGGACGGGTCCGGGGGCGAAGCCGCCCGGCTCGGCCGGTCCCGCGGCGGCGCCCGGCTCGGCCGGCCCCGCGGCGGCGCCCGGCTCGGCCGCCCCCGTGGCGCCCGGCTCGGCCGCGGCGTGTCCCTCGGCGCGGCCCTCGGCCCCCTTCACCCGCACGAGCCGCGGCGCGTAGAGCTTGCCCTCGCGGACCGCGACCTGCGGCTCGTCGGCCGCGAGCGCGCCGGCGTCGTCGCCGCCGTCCACGATCGCGCCGGCGCCGGCGTCCACGATCGCGAACCGCTCCGGGTGCTCGGACTGCGCGCTGCGCACGAGCCCCCAGACCGCGGCGGCCGCCGGGTCGGGCTCCTCGCCCTCGCGCACCGCCACGGCGCCGCGGGTAAGCAGCACCAGCCGGCTCTCTGCGAGCCGCTCCTCCGCGAGCCAGGCCTGAAGCAGCTCGAGCGTCCAGCCGACACGCGCGTGCGCGGCCTCCGCGCCCTCGCCCGTCTCCGGCACGCGCGCGACCACGGCGCCGGGGGGCTCCTCGATCGTCGCGAGGTCCCCGGCGCCCTCCACCTCCAGGACGGCCGGCTCCGCACCGTCCGCCGGCTGTGGCTGCACCTCCACCCACTCGACGCGGAACAGCGCATCGCGTTCGGGGCCGCCGCGGCCGAGCTGATCCGGGTCGACCGGACGCGCCGCGAGCGAGCCGATCGACACGACCGGCGTGCCGTGCTCGTCGAACGCGGCGAGGGTGAGCGCGCCGTCGTCGGCCGGGGCGATGCGCACGCGCAGCGACGTCGCGCCGCTCCTGTGCACGGCCACGCCGCTCCACGCGAACGGGATCCGGACCTCGTCCGGGCCCTCCAGGAACGCGGCGTGGAGGGCGGCGTCGAGGAGGGCCGGGTGCACGTCGAAGCCGGGGGCCTCGCGCGCCTGGTCGTCGTCCAGCGCGACCTCCGCGAACACCTCGCCGTCGCGCCGCCATGCCGCGTGCAGTCCCTGGAACGCCGGTCCGTAGCCGAACCCGCGCTCGGCGAGCCGGTCGTAGAGGTAGTCGACCTCGACGGGCTCGGCGCCCTCCGGCGGCCACCCCTCGGCGGAGGGTGGGGCCGGCGCCTCGTCGGTGACCGTGCCCGTCGCGTGCCTGATCCAGTCCTCGCCGGTGCGCGAGTGGACCGTCACCTCGCGCCGGCCGCCGCCGTCCGGCTGGCCGAGCGCCACGTGCAGCTCCACCTCGCCGCGCTCGGGCAGCGGCAGCGGCGTCTCGAGCGTCAGCTCCTCAATGGCGCCGCCGGCTGCCGCCAGCACGAGCTCCACGAAGGCGGCGCCCGGGAGCAGCACCGTGTCGAGCACGGCGTGGTCGCGCAGCCACGGGTGGGTCTGCAGCGAGATCCGGGCGGTGAACACCTCGCCGCCGTCGGGCAGCGCGACCGCGCCGCCGAGGATCGGGTGGTCGGAGCCGGTCTCGCGGCTGGGCTGGAGCCAGTAGCGCTTGCGCTCGAAGGGGTAGCTGGGCAGATCGACGATCCGCCCCTCGAGCCGCCAGTCCACCTCGGCGCCGCTGGTCCAGGCGCTGGCGAGCATCTGCGGGAAGCGCGAGCGTCCCTTGCGCATCGACGGCACGCCGCCCGCGAGCGCCGAGAGCACTCCGTCCGGCCCGAGCTCCAGGAAGCGCGCGCCCTCGTGCTCCTTGACGCGGTCGGCGAAGCGCACCGGCTCGCGCACGTGGCGGACCCAGTGGTCGGCGTCCCAGGGGCCCATCGGGATCTTCGGCTCGTTGTAGGTCAGCGACTCCGCGACCTCGCGGAAGGCGTCGAGCATCGGGTCCATGCGGTGCGAGTGGAAGGCGTGGCTGACCCGGAGGCGCGTGGTCTTCCAGGGAACGTCGAAGGGCACGTCGTCGCCGGCCACGACGACGGAGCGCTCGGCGTTCGCCGCCGCGATCTCGAGCCCCTCGGGGAGGACCTCCAGCACCTCGGCCTCGGAGGCCTGGACGGCGATCATCACGCCGCCCTCGGGCAGCTCGCCCATCAGCCGGCCGCGAGCGGAGACGAGCTTCGCCGCGTCCTCGAGCGAGAGCACGCCGGCGCAGTGCGCGGCGGCCAGATCGCCGATCGAGTGGCCGATCAGGTGGTCGGCCTTCAGGCCGTGCCACTCGGCCAGGCGGAACAGGGCGACCTCCAGCGCGAACAGCGAGGTCTGCGTGTACTGCGTCCGCTGGAGCAGCTCCTCGTCGTCGAACACGGAGCGGTCGAGGCCGAGCGCCTCCAGCGCCTCGTCAAAGGCCTTCGCGAACACCGGTGAGCTCTCGTAGAGGTCGCTCCCCATCCTCGCCCGCTGCGCGCCCTGGCCGGTGAACAGGAAGACGGTCTTGCGGTCCTCGGCGCGGCCGCGGATCACGTCGCGCCCGATGCGAACCGCGCGGTGTTCGAGCTGCGCCCGCCGCGCGAGGGTGTAAGCCGCCTCCGGGCCGAGGTCCCACCCGAGCTGCGCATCGAGGGCGGCCTCCGTCTTCGCCGAGAACACCAGCGGGGCCTCCGCCGGCGGCTCGGCCTCCGGCTCCGGCTCGCCCTCCTCGAGGATCACGTGCGCGTTCGTCCCGCTGATCCCGAACGACGACACGCCCGCCCGCCGCGGGCCCTCCCACGCCTGCGGCTCGACCAGCAGCTCCACGCCGTCCCACTCCACGTGCGGCGTCGGCTCGCTCACGTGCAGCGTCTTCGGCAGCCGCCCGTGGCGCATCGCCATGACCATCTTGATCACGCCCGCCACGCCGGCGGCGCCCGACGAGTGGCCGATGTTCGACTTGATCGAGCCGAGCCGCAGCGGCCCGCTCCCGTTGCGCTCGGCACCGTAAGTGGCAAGCAGCGCCTGGGCCTCGATCGGGTCGCCGAGGGTCGTGCCCGTGCCGTGCGCCTCGACCGCGCTCACCTCGCCCGGCGAAAGCCCCGCGGCATCCAGGGCCGCCCGGATCACGCGCTCCTGCGAGGGCCCGTTCGGCGCGGTCAGGCCGTTGGACGCGCCGTCCTGGTTCGTGGCCGATCCCCGCACGACCGCGAGCACCCGGTGGCCGAGCCGCCGCGCGTCCGACAGCCGCTCGACCACGAGCAGCCCGGCGCCGTCGGCAAACCCGGTCCCGTCGGCGTCGGCCGAGAACGACTTGCAGCGCCCGTCCGGCGCCAGCCCGCGCTGGCGGCTGAACTCGATGAACTGCGCGGGCGTGGCCATGATCGTCACGCCGCCGGCGAGCGCCATCGAGCACTCGCCGTTGCGGATCGACTGGCACGCCAGGTGCAGCGCCACGAGCGACGACGAGCACGCCGTGTCCACCGTGAGCGCCGGCCCCTCCAGCCCGAACGCGTACGCGATCCGGCCAGACACCACGCTGGTCGCGTTGCCGGTCATCCGGAAGCCCTCGAGGTCGGCGGGCGCCGTGCGCTGGAGCTGCCCGTAGTCCTGCGAGCTGATCCCCGCGAACACCCCGGTCGCGCTCCCGTGCAGCGATGCCGGGTCGATCCCCGCGTGCTCGATCGCCTCCCAGGCGGACTCCAGCAGCAGCCGCTGCTGCGGGTCCATCGCGAGCGCCTCGCGCGGGGAGATGCCGAAGAACTCGGCGTCGAACTCGTCGGCGTCGTAGACGAAGCCGCCCTCGCGGGCGTAGCTCGTGCCGGAGTGCTCGGGGTCTGGGTCGTACAGCCGCTCCACGTCCCAGCCGCGCGTCTCGGGGAAGCCGGCGACAGCGTCGGTGCCGGTGTCGACCAGCCGCCACAGATCCTCTGCCGAGCGCACCCCGCCCGGGAAGCGGCAGGCCATGCCCACGATCGCGATCGGCTCGTCGGTCCTCGCGGCGGTGCGCGCCTTCGCGGGCCCGCCGCGCTCGACGCCCTCCACGCGCGAGCGCAGGAACTGCGCGACCGCGGCCGGCGTGGGGTGGTCGAACACGAGCGTGGTGGGCAGGCGCACGCCGCTTGCCTGGCCGAGCCGGTTGCGCAGCTCCACCGCGCCGAGCGAGTCGAAGCCCAGCTCCTTGAAGGCGCGCTGCGGATCGACGGCGTCCGCCGATCCGTGGCCCAGCACCGATGCGGCCTGCGTGCGCACGAGGTCGAGCACGGCGGCGTCCCACTCGGCCTCGGGAAGCTGCGCGAGGCGGCGCGCGAGCGACCCGGCGCCGTCGCGGGCGCGGCGCGGCGGGACCTTCACCAGCCCGCGCAGCAGCGCCGGGACCACGCCGGCGCGCGCCTGTGACCGCAGGGCGCCCGGGTCGAGCTTGACCGGTACGAGCAGCGGCTCGTCGATGGCGGTCGCGGCGTCGAACAGGGCGAGCCCCTCGCCGGTCTCGAGCGGCGCGACGCCCAGCCGCGCCATCCGCTTCACGTCGCCCTCGTCCATGCCGCCGGTCATCCCGCTGGCCTGCGCCCACAGGCCCCAGCCGAGTGACGTGGCGGGCAGCCCGTCCGCGCGGCGGCGGTCGGCGAGCGCGTCGAGGAACGTGTTCGCGGCCGCGTAGTTGCCCTGCCCGGGGCCGCCGAAGGTCGCGGCGAGCGACGAGAACAGCACGAACGCCGCCAGGTCGTGCTCGCGCGTGAGCTCGTCGAGGTGGACGGCCGCGTCGACCTTCGGCCGCATCACGCGCTCGACCTGCTCGGTGGTGAGCGACTCGATCGTGGCGTCGTCCAGCACGCCCGCGGCGTGGATGACGGCGGTCAGGCGGTGGCCCTCGATCGCGGCCGCCAGCGAGTCGCGGTCGGTCACGTCGCAGGCGGCGATCGTCGCGTCGGCGCCCGCCTCTGCGAGCTCCGCGCGCAGCTCCTCGGCGCCCTCGGCCTCCGGCCCGCGCCGGCTCACGAGCAGCAGCCGCCTCGCGCCGTGCTCCGCGGCGAGGTGCCTCGCCATGAGCGCCCCGAGCCCGCCCGTGCCGCCCGTGATCAGCACGGTGCCCTCCGGGTCGATCGCCCGCGGCAGCGTGAGCACGACCTTGCCGATGTGGCGCGCCTCGCGCAGGTGGCGGAAGGCGTCGCGCCCGCGGCGCACGTCGAAGGTGGTGATCGGTGGATGCTCCAGCGCGCCCTCGCCGAAGAGCCCCAGGACCTCGGCCAGCATCTCGGCGATGCGGTCCGGCCCGGCCTCGACCAGGTCGAAGGCGCGGTAGCGGACACCCTCGTGCGTGCGCGCGATCTCCTCGGCGTCGCGCACGTCCGTCTTGCCCATCTCGACGAAGCGCCCGCCGCCGGCGAGGAGGTCGAGCGACGCATCCACGAACTCCCGCGCGAGCGCGTTCAGCACCACGTCCACCTGGCCGAAGCGCTCGCGGAAGTCGAGGTCGCGCGAGGAGGCGATGTGGTCGTCGTCGATGCCGAGCTCGCGGAGTGCGTCCCACTTCGGCTCGCTCGCGGTGGCGTAGACCTCGGCGCCGATGTGGCGCGCGAGCTGGATCGCCGCCATGCCCACGCCGCCCGCGCCCGCGTGGATCAGCACGCGCTCGCCCGGCTTCAGCGCCGCCAGGTCGACCAGCGCGTAGAGGGCCGTCAGGTGGGTGATCGGGACCGCCGCGGCCTGCTCGAACGACCAGCCGTCCGGCACCTTCGCGAGCGCACGCGCGTCGGTCACGCCGAGCGGGCCGAACGCGTCGGCGATCAGCCCGAACACGCGGTCGCCGGGCTCGAGGCCGCTCACCTCGGCGCCGGTCTCCACCACCACGCCCGCCCCCTCGCTGCCCAGCGGCGCCTCCCCCGGATAGAGGCCGAGGGCGATCAGCACGTCGCGGAAGTTCAGGCCGCCCGCGCGCATCGCCACCCGGACCTCGCCGGGCGCCAGCGGCCGCTCCGCCTCGGAGGGGAGCAGCTCGATGTCGTCGAGCGTGCCCTTTCGCTCGATGCCGAGCCGCCAGGCGGGCGTGGCGGGCGGCGGCACGAGCGCGGCACCGGTGCCCGCGCGCGCGAGGCGCGGTGCGAACGCGTCGCCGTCGCGGAGGGCGAGGCGCGGCTCGTCGGCGGCGAGCGCGGCCGGCAGCGCGGACAGGGAGGCGTCGCTGCCGTCCACGTCCGCGAGGAAGAAGCGGCCGGGGTTCTCGGACTGGGCGCTGCGCACGAGGCCCCAGACCGGCGCGGCGGCGAGGTCCGGCGCCTCGCCCTCGCGCGCGGCGACCGCGTTCCGCGTGACCACGACCAGCTCCGGGTTCGCAAGACGCTCGTCGGCGAGCCACGCCTGGAGCAGCTCCAGCGTGCGCTGCACGCCGGCGCGGGCCGACTCCGCCAGGTCGCCGTCTCCGGCCGCAGGCGCTTCGACGAGGACCACGTCGGGCGCCGTGCCCTCCGCGATCGCCTCCGCGAGTGCCGCGAGATCGGGGTGGCGCTCGGCGCCGGGCACGTCGAGGTCGCCGACGCTCGCTAGCCGCGCCGGCGGCTGCGACGTGGGCGGCTCGACCGCCACCCACTCCACGCGGAACAGCGAGTCGGGACCGGCCGGGCGCGCGCCCTTCAGCAGCTTCGGGTCCACCTCGCGGCCGGCGAGCGAGCCGATCGACGCTACGGGCCCGCCGGTCTCGTCGAACGCCGTCAGCTCGATCGCGCCGTCGCCGGCCGGGGCCACGCGCACCCGGAGCGCGTCGGCGCCCCCGGCGTGCAGGCGCACGTCCGACCACGCGAACGGGAGCCGGATCGCACCGTCGCCGTCCTGGAGGAACGTCGTGTGGAGAGCGGCGTCGAGCAGCGCGGGGTGCACTCCGAAGCCCTCGGCCTGCGCGGTCTGGTCCTCGGCGAGGGACGCCTCGGCGAACAGCTCGTCGCCCCGCCGCCAGGCCGCGCGCAGGCCCTGGAATGCGGGCCCGTAGCCGAACCCGCGCGCGGCGAGGTCGTCGTAGAGCGCCTCGACCGCGACCGGCTCGGCGCCCTCGGGCGGCCATTCGCCGAGCGGCTCCGGCTCGCCGGCCGCCTCTCCGAGGACGCCGGTGGCGTTGCGGATCCAGTCATCGCCGGTCCTCGAGTAGACCGCCACGGACCGGTCGCCATCCACCGCGATCTGCACCTCGGCGGGCAGCGCGATCGGCGCCTCCAGTGTCAGCTCCTCGATCGCCTCCGCGCCCGTGGCGAAGAGCATCTCCACGATCGCCGTGCCGGGGAGGAGCACGGTGTCGAGCACCGCGTGGTCGGCCAGCCACGGGTGGCCCTCGAGCGTCAGCCGGCCGGTGAAGAGCCGCGCGTCCTCGCTCGCCACGGCGACCTCGCTCTCGAGGAACGGGTGCACGGCGCCCACCGTCTTCCCGGCGGTCAGCCAGTAGCGCTTGCGCTGGAAGGGATAGGTGGGGAGCTCCGTGCGCCGGCCGCCTTGGAGCGCCGGCGCCCAGTCCACCTCCACGCCGCGCACGTGCGCCTCGCCGAGCGAGAGCAGGAAGCGGTCGAGCCCGCCGTCGTCGCGGCGCAGGGTGCCGATCGCGTCGTCGAGCGCGAAGGTCAGCACGGGGTGGGGGCTGACCTCGATGAAGGTCGTCACGCCGTCGGCGGCCAGGGCCTCCGTCGCCTCGTGGAAGCGCACGCGCTGGCGCAGGCTGCGGTACCAGTACTCGGCGTCGAGCTCTGGGGCGGGCCCGGCGAGCGCGGTCGAGAGCATCGGGATCCGCGGCGCCTGGGGCTCGATCCCCTCCAGGTCGCGCAAGAGCCGCTCGCGGATCGCCTCGACCTGCTCGGAGTGCGAGGCGTAGTCGACCGGGATGCGCTTGGCCTCCTCGC
This sequence comes from Thermoleophilaceae bacterium, assembly GCA_036386455.1. Taxonomy (GTDB): domain Bacteria; phylum Actinomycetota; class Thermoleophilia; order Solirubrobacterales; family Thermoleophilaceae; genus AC-37. The sequence continues at coordinate 746 of DASVVS010000042.1, read as the reverse complement.
ACTCGGCCATGACGGCGTCGAGCGCCTCCGGCGTGCCGGAGACCACGGTTGCCCGCGGGCCGTTGTGCGCGGCGATCGACACCCGCTCGCCGAAGCGGCGCTCGACCTCCTCGAGCGGCAGCGCGATCGAGACCATGCCGCCGCGGCCGGCCAGCTCGTCGCGGATCGCCTGGCTCCTGAGTGCGACGACCCGCGCTGCGTCCTCCAGGCTCAGCGCCCCGGCGATGTGCGCGGCGGCGATCTCGCCCTGCGAGTGTCCGACGACGACGTCGGGCTCGACGCCGAACGAGCGCCAGAGCTTGGCCAGCGAGACCATCACCGCGAACAGCGCCGGCTGCACCACGTCGACGCGCTCGTAGTCGTCGGTCAGCTCGACGTAGGGCGCCAAAGCCGCGCGGCACTCGGCCATCGACTCGGCGAAGACCGGGCTCGCCTCGCTCAGCTCGTTCGCCATGCCGAGCCACTGCGAGCCCTGGCCGGGGAACATGAAGGCCACGCGGCCCTTGCGCGCGATGCCCTGCACCGCCCGGTCGTGCGGCTCCCCGCCGGCGACGGCGTCGAGACCGTCGCGATCGAGCACGACTGCGCGCCGCTCCAGCCGCGCCCGCCCGGTGGCGAGCGTGTAGCCGACGTCGAGCGGCTCGGCCTCTGCCGAGCGCAGCCGCTCCGCCTGCTCCCGCAGCGCCTCGTCCGTCTTCGCGGACAGCACCCACGGCACCACCACAGGCCGCTCCGCGGGCGGCGAG
>DASVVS010000041.1:0-7280 GCA_036386455.1 Thermoleophilaceae bacterium | reverse complement strand
AGCAGGTCGTCGAGCGGGTCCTCGCCCAGCGGGTCGCCGATGTCGATGATCGGCGGCAGCGGGAGCGGCGGGAGCTTCGGGTCGAACCTGAACGAGCCCCAGGCGGTCGGGGCGAACTCGCCGCCCGGCTCGTCGTCGCCGTCCCAGATCAGCGTGGCCTGGCGCGCGTTGTTCATCGACACCTGCGGCGGCCACGCGCCCGGCCCCGAGATCACGAGCTCGGGTGTGAACAGCGTCCCGGCGAGCCGCTCCGAGACGGCAACGCGAGTGTCCCGCTGGTCGCCGCCCCCGCCCACCGTCCAGGACGCGAGGATGTCGCCGCGCTGGTTCATCGCGGCGTCGGGCGCATAGCCGTCGACGGTCGAGATCTGGCGCGGGCCGTCGAGCTCGCCGCCGGCGCGGTGAATCGCGAAGTCCACGTAGCGTCGGTTGTCGCGCGGCTGGTCGGGCGCGGGCGCCGGATCGCCCGGCTCGCCCTGGTCGGCCAGCCGCTGGATCAGGAACGAGACCGCCCCACCGGGCTCGGCGAACGTATCCGTCACGTAGCCCAGCGGCCCGACCTCGCGCGCCTCGCCCCAGCCGCCGGTGGCGGACCGCACCGCGTAGCTCACGCCGCCGCTCACGCCGTTGGGGAACTCCTGCTGGGTGAGGACGACGTCGCCGCGTTCGTTCACCGTCACCCCCTGGTCGATGTGCGAGCCCTGGCCCACGAAGTGCGGCACCTCCTCGGGCGCGCCGAAGGACCCGCCCGGGGCCCGGTAGGCGAGCCGGTGGCGCATGTACCAGCGCCCGTCGGCACGCGGCTCCTGGCCGCCCTGCCACACGATGGCCGCGGCGCCCGCGTCGTTCACCGACGCGTACGGCCCGATCAGCGCCGACAGGCTCAGCTGCTCCCGCGTGAGCACCTCGATCGTGCGCGCCGGGGAGAACTCCTCGCCCGCACGGCGCGTGGCCACGCGGACGGCGCCGCCGCCCTGGGCGCCCCTCAGCCGGTGCAGCCAGACCGCGACGGCGTTGCCCGCGTCGTCCATCGCGAGGTCGACCCGCCCCTCCTCGCCGGGCTCGCCAAGCGGCTTCGGCGCCGAGAAGGTCCCGCCCGGCTCGGCGATCGAGTAGACGGGCTCGTTGTTCGAGTCGCCGTACGCCATGACCGCCTCGCCGCGCGGCGTCATCGCCACCTCGGTCTCGTAGTCGGCCCTGACCGACGGCAGGGTGCGCGTCGGCGACCAGCGCCCGTCGGGCGCGCGCCAGCGGTAGCTGAAGACGCCGCGCTCGGGCCCGTAGCCCTGCCGCTGACCCCACGTGAGGAGGACCTGGCCGCGCTCGTCCACGAGGGCCTGTGGCTCGGCCGAGTACGGCGGCGTGAGCTGCCTGGGCTTCGACCAGAGCAGATCCGCCGAGGCGGTCGAGGCGGCTGCGCTCAGGCAGAGCAACGCACCCACGACCACCGAGAAGAGAATTCGCCCCCGCCTGCCCATACGCGCCAGAACCCAGGCTAGGGCCGGAAGGTGCGCCGCGCGCTACTCGTCGGTCGCCTTTCGCAGGGCCGCCTCGGCCTCCTCGGGGCTGAACGCGCCCTCGATCCGCTCGGCCACCCGCCCCCGGGCGTCGATCGCGAACAGCCACGGCTCCGACGGCAGTCCGTACTCGCGCACCTGCGGGCGCTCGCCCCGGGCGCGGTCGTTCTCGTTCCACACCTCCATGTGGATGAACGCGGCCGCGTCGGAGTTCTCGCCCTTCACCTGCTCGAGCACGTCCACGACCGGACCGCACACGCGGGAGCGGCACAGCCCCGGCGTGGCGAACAGCAGCATCACCGGACGCCGGCCGAGTACGTCGGCCAGGTCGTGCTCGTGCATCGAGCTCGGCGGCTCGCGCGTGTCGATCTCGGAGAGGTCGGCCACGTCCGCCCGCGTGGGCGTGTGCACGCGCGGGACGGCCTCGCCCACCGACGGCGGCGTCGTCGGACGCCGGACCTTCACCCTCACCGGGTTGCCGCCCACAACGCGCTGGTCGAGCTTGGTCACCCCGAGCACCGAGTACTCGCCCTCGCGCTTGAACGGCACGTCGGCCACGTAGATCGAGTGCGCCGAGTCGTCGTCGTGCTCGACCGTGTCGCTGCGGTGCCCGTCCTCGACCTCGAGCGAGCGGTGCCGCGCCGGGTACGGCCCCTCCACCCGCCCGCCGCCGACGGGCGCGACGTAGACGGCCGCCGGCGCGTCCGAGATCTGGCGGCGCGTCCGGTCGAAGAGCCCGAACGCGAAGCGGTTGGTGCGCCCCGGCTCGAGCACCGAGACCGACGTGGCCATCGACGGCCCCGGCCCGAGCCCGTCGCGAAGGTCCGTGAGCGTCTCCGAGCCCGGCTGCGGGAACGGCTCGTCGGCGCCGACTCCCCCGGGCGGGGGCGTCGTGTCATCGCCGCCCCCGTCGTCGCTGCACGCGCCGAGCGCGAGCGCGACCGCGGCCACGGCAAGGGCTGCCGCAAGCCTCCTGGGGACCCCTGCACGGACCATGCCTCAAGCGTACGGAACGGCGCCCGCCGCCACGGCAGTCGTGTGCGGCCTCTCACTCGGATAGAAACCCACCCACGACCATGCACCGAGGGAGGACCGAACACCGATGAGAGGACGCGCAGCCCTAGTCACCGGAGGCTCGAGCGGGATCGGGCTGGCGATCGCCCGCGCGCTGGGCCAGGACGGGTACTCGCTCACCGTCTCCGCGCGCCGGCCGGACAAGCTCGAGGCCGCCGCGGAGGAGCTGCGCGGCGAGGGCATCGAGGTCGAGGCGGTGGCGGCCAACATGGCCAACGAGGACGAGATCAAGGGCCTAGTGGAGCGCCACCGCGAACGCTTCGGCCGGCTCGACGTGCTGATCAACAACGCGGGCGTGGGCATCGGCGCGGCGATCGCCGACCAGCAGACCAAGCACCTCGACATGCAGATCGGCGTGAACCTGCGCGGCGTCTACATCACGCTGCGCGAGTGCATCCCGCTGCTGAAGGAGGCCGGTGGCGAGCACGGCAAGGCGCTCGTCGTGAACACCGCCTCGATCGCCGGGAAGTTCGGGCAGCCGTGGCTCGCGACCTACTCGGCCACCAAGCACGCGGTGGTGGGCCTGACGCAGGCCGCCCATGGCGAGCTGGCCGAGTCGGGCATCCAGGTCACGGCGTTCTGCCCCGGCTTCGTGGACACGCCGATGACGGGCTGGGTCGAGGGCGTACCCCCCGAGGCGATGATCCAGCCCGAGGACCTGGCCGAGGCGGTGCGCTTCCTGCTTCGCACCTCACCCGCCTGTGTGGTCCCGGAGATCCAGTTCATCCGGGCCGGCGACGTGCAGGTGAAGACCTAGAGCGCTCTTAGACGAGCTCGCGCTCGCGGCGCTCGTCGCGCTCGGCGGCGGCCGCGGCGGCGGCCTCCTGGCGCTCGGCCTCGGCGACCGCGGCCTCGTACTCGTCGAGGCGGCGGAAGACGCGCAGCCAGGCCCAGCCGTGGCGCTTGCGCAGCTCCGGCGTGCGGTCGCGCTCGCCGGTGTCCGCGCGCTCCTGCTCCTCGCGCACGGCACGCTCCTCGGCCAGCGCCTGAGCGTCGGCGGCGTGCTTGGCGAGCGACTCGGCGTTGTCCTCGTAGTAGAGGCTCGCCTCGAGCATCGCACGCAGCGCCCGCAGCTCGCGCGGGCTGGCCTCGCGCATCGTGCTGGCACCGGTGTAGCGGTCCCACGCGCGCGCGAAGCTGGCGAGGCTCGTGCGCCCGCCGTTGCGGTGGGCGGCGAGCATCGGGCAGACGCCGCCGTCCCCGTCGGTGTAGGCGCCGACGATGATGCGCTGGTCCTCGAGCGCCTCGACCATCGCCAGCCGCGTGCCGCGCGGCATGCAGTCGATCGCTCGCCTCAGGTCCTGCGCGTACTTGCGGTGTCGGCGCGGTCTCATCGGTCGAACGGACCCTCGGTCGCATACGATGCGCCCCCGGCCCGGATGGGAAAGGTACCCGTTTCCCGTCCCGGTATTCAAGCGAACTCCTTCCGACTGAGAGGAAACCTGCATGCGACTAGGCCTGCACCTCGGCTACTGGGGTCTCGGCATCAGCGAGCAGGACCAGCTCAAGATGGTCCGCGAGGCCGAGGCGGCCGGTTACCACTCGGCGTGGGCGGCCGAGGCGTACGGCTCCGACACCGCCACCGTGCTCGCCTGGCTCGCCGGGCAGACCGAGACGATCAAGCTCGGCGCCGGGATCTTCCAGATGCCGGCCCGCTCGCCCGCGATGACCGCGATGACGGCGGCCACGATCGACCACCTGTCGAACGGGCGGATGCTGCTGGGGATCGGCACCTCGGGCCCGCAGGTGGCCGAGGGCTGGCATGGGGAGCGCTTCGGCAAGCAGATCCAACGCACGCGGGAGTACGTGGAGATCCTCCGGATGACGCTCGCGCGCAAGCGGCTCCAGTACGAGGGCGAGATCTACCAGCTGCCGCTGCCGGACGGGCCGGGCAAGGCGCTCAAGCTGATGATCGGCACGGTGCAGGACCGGATCCCGATCTACATCGCGGCGATCGGGCCGAACAACACCAGGCTGTGCGGCGAGGTGGCCGACGGCTGGCTGCCGTTCCTGTTCTCCCCCGAGCACGTGGACGACGGGCGCAAGCTGCTGCAGGAGGGCGCCGACCGCGCTGGGCGGACGATCGACCTGACGTCGTCAGACGGCGCCTTCGACATCGCGCCGAACGTGAACCTGTGCATCGACGACGACGTGGACAAGGCGCGCGACATGGTCCGGCCCCTGCTTGCGCTGTACGTGGGCGGCATGGGGTCGCGGGAGAAGAACTTCTACAACCAGGCCGTGGCCCGGTACGGGTTCGAGGCGGAGGCGAAGAAGGTGCAGGACCTCTACCTCGACGGCAAGCGGACCGAGGCGATGGCGGCGCTGCCGGCGGAGCTGATCGACACGATCGCCCTCGTCGGGCCCAAGGACAAGGTGCGCGACCGGCTCGGGGCCTACCGCGACGCGGGCGTGGGGACGATGATCATCACGCCGCTGACCGAGCCCGAGAACCGGGCGCGCATGCTGACGGACCTCGCCGAGCTGGTCTGAGCGCCGCGCCGACCCCACGCCGAGTCGCGATCGCCGCCTTCGGCGATCCCGGCCACGCGTTCCCGGCCATCGCGCTCGGGGCCGAGCTCGTGCGGCGCGGGCACGAGGTGCAGCTCGAGACGTGGTCGCGCTGGGAGGAGGACGTCCGGCGCGAGGGGATGCGGTTCGCGGCCTCCGACGAGGGGGCTGCCTTCGATCCCTCCGCCGGCTGGCTCAAGCCGTACCAGGCCGCGGTGCGCGCCGCGCGGGCCACGGCGCCGGTGCTGGCCGAGTTCGATCCGGACGTGGTGGTGGTGGACATCCTCACGACGGCCGCCTCGCTGTCCGCCGAGATGAACGGCAAGCCGTGGGCCACGCTCGTGCCGCACGTCCTCCCCACCCCGGCGCCCGGCTTCCCGCCCTACTCGATCGGGGCGCGGCTGCCGAAGACCGCGTTCGGGCGGGCGCTGTGGAACGCGATGGACCCGCTCGTGCAGAGCGGCCAGCGCCAGGGCCGCGACGAGATCAACGGCGCGCGCGAGCGGGTGGGGCTGCCGCCGCTGCCGTGGCTGCACAACGGGATGTCGCGGCGGCTCACGCTCTGCGCGACCTTCCCGCACCTCGAGTACCCGCGTGCGCGGGTCGAGCCGTGGGTGGAGACGACCGGGCCGCTCCTGTGGGAGCGGCCGTTCGGCGACGTGGAGCTGCCGCCGGGCGACGCCCCGCTCGTCCTTGTCGCGCCGTCGACCTCGCAGGACCCCGAGCAGCGGATGCTCGCCGCCGCGCTGGAGGGGCTGGCCGGCGCGCCCGTGCGCGTGCTCGCCACCTACAACCGGCGCCCGCCCCCGCGGCCGCTCGCGGTGCCGCCGAACGCGCGGCTCGTGGAGTGGGTCTCCTACGCGCGGACGATGCCGCTGTGCGCCGCGGTCGTCTGCCACGCGGGGCACGGGACGGTGGCGCGCTCGCTCACCTGCGGCGTGCCGGTGGTGGCGTGCCCCGCCGCCGGGGACATGGCGGAGAACGCCGCGCGGGCGGCCTGGGCTGGAGTGGGCGTGTCGCTGCCGCGGCGGCTCGTGACGCCGCGCGGCGTGCGGCTGGCCGTGGAGCGGCTGCTCAGCCGGCCGTCGTACGCGGAGCGGGCGCGCGAGCTGCGCGACTGGGCGAGCGAGCACGACGGGGCCGAGCGCGCGGCGCGGGCCGTGGAGGCGTTCGCGGCGCGCGAGGCGATCGGGCGCCGGGCGCGGAGCGCCGCGCCGGCGTAGCGGCGCGGCAACCCTCCGAGCCCGCGCCCACACGCAAAACCTCCGAGCCCGCGCGTAGCATCCGCCCCGGTGCCGACGGACGTCCGAGACGCTTCCGGGAGCGAGCCGGAGTCGCGGGAGAACGAGCGGCTCGACCGCGAGTTGCTGGAGCTCGTCAACGAGCTGCGCGTCGCGCTCACCGGCGTGCAGATCCTGTTCGCGTTCCTCCTCACCGTGCCCTTCACGCAGCGCTTCGCGAAGGTGACCGAGTTCCAGCGCCACCTGTTCTTCGTGACGCTGCTCGCGGCGGCCGTAGCCGTGCTCCTGCTGATCGCACCCACCGCGCGCCACCGCCTGCTGTTCCGCCAGCACGACAAGGAGCGGATCGTCGTCAGCTCGAACCGCTACGCGATAGCCGGCCTGGCGACCCTCGCCGCGGCGATGACCGGAGCGGTGATGCTGATCACCGACCTGCTCTTCCACAGGACGATGGTCACCTGGGTGACGGCGATCCTGGCCACCCTGTTCGTCCTGCTCTGGTTCGTGATCCCCGCCCTGCGGCGGGTCGCGCACGGCGACGGCTGACCCCGCGCGACAACTGAAGCTCCCCGGGGTGGATTCGAACCACCGAGACTTGATTAACAGTCAAGCATGTTGCCGCTACATCACCGGGGACCGGCGCGGCGGAGGATAGCCGCTGACAGCGTCGTCTTCATCGGGCGCGAGCGACAGCTTCGCCGTCGCCGACCGGGGTCGATTGCGTCCTTATAGAGGACGGAAGTGACCCCGCTTGCGGAGCTGGCCGGCCTAGTCCTGCGGGTCCTCGCGCAGCTTTTCGGCCTCGCGCGAGTTCTTCAGCTTCGAGAGCGTCTTCGACTCGATCTGGCGGACGCGTTCGCGGGTGACCCCGACCTCGCTGCCGATCGCCTCGAGGGTCATGGGCTCGTCGGAGGCGAGTCCGTAGCGGAGCTCCAGC
>DASVVS010000040.1:0-45716 GCA_036386455.1 Thermoleophilaceae bacterium | reverse complement strand
CCGGCCCGCCGCGGCCCCGGAGCGCGAGCGCCCCGGCATCGACCTCGAGGAGCTGCTCGGCGGGCGCGTGCTCGGCCTGCTCGGCGCGATCGCCGTGCTGCTCGGCGTCGCGTTCCTGGTGGCGATGGCGGTCGACCGCGGCTGGATCGACGAGCCCACCCGCATCGCGATCGGCTTCGGCGGCTGTGCCGCCCTGCTCCTCGGCGGCGTCTACCTCTACGAGCGCCGTGGCCGCACCCAGGCGGCGCTGGCCGCCACGGGCGCCGCGGTGGCGGGCCTGTTCGCCACGCTGACGGCCGCCACCCAGCTCTACGACCTGTTCCCCGTGCCGGTCTCGCTCGTGATCGCCGCCGCTATCGGCGCCGCCGCCACCGCGCTGGCGCTGCGCTGGGACGCCCGCACGTTCGCGGCGCTCGGGCTGCTGGGCGCGATGGCCGCGCCGTGGCTGGTCGGCGCCGGCCCCACCGGGCTGACGATCGCGTTCGTCCTGCTCGTGATGACGATCGCCTTCGCGGTCGCCCAGCGGCGCGGCTGGGAGTGGCTCACGTTCTCGGCGTCCGGCGTCGCGGCCGCCGCGATGCTGGAGTGGCTCGGCACGGCGCCCGACGCCGCGGCGACGATGTTCGCGCTGGCCTACCTCGCCCTCGCGCACCTGGCCGCTGCCGTGGCCGCCGAGCGCGGCCGCGACGGCGACGCCATCGATCCGGGCGCGGCCGCTCTCGCCGGCGGATCGCTGCTGTTCGTCGCGCCGGCCGGCTTCTTCACCCTCGACCATCTAGGCCACGAGGAGCTCCGCCTGCTCTGGCTCGGCGGCGTGGCCCTGGCGGGCATCGTCGCCGGGATCGCAGGCGTGGCCGCTCCGCGCATCTCCCGCGACCTGGCCCATCTGCCGATCGCGATCGGCATCGGCCTCGCCGACGTCGCCTTCGCGCTCGCCACCGACGGCGTGGAGCTGGCGCTCGGGTGGGCCGGCTCGGCCGCCCTCCTGCTCGTTCTCGCTCGGGTGCGCTCCGGCGACGCGGTCCGCCTGAGCGTCGCCGCCGGCGTGCAGCTCGCGCTGGCGCTGTCGCACGCGGTTGCGATCGACGCCGATCCGGCCCGGCTCTTCACCACGCCGGTGACCGGCGACGAGATCGCCGCCCTGCTCGAGGGCGTGCTCGCCCTGACCGCCACCGGCCTGGCCGCCCTGCTCGGCGCGCACCTCGTGCCGCGCGTGGCGGCGAACCGGCCGGCCGGCCACGCGGTCGCTCTGTTCGTGCTGGCCTACGGCAGCGCGTTCGTGCTCGGCGGGCCCGCGCTCGCCGTGGCGTGGGCCGTCGAGGCGGTCGCCGTCCTGGTCCTCGCGCGGCAGAGCGAGCGCGGGCTCGACGCGATCGGCTGGGCCGGTGCGTCCGCACTGGCCGGCCTCGCCCTCACCCATGCCCTCACGCTCGACGCCGACCCGTCCGAGCTGCTCGGCCCGCCACAGGATCTGGCGGAGGGGACCGTCGCGCTCGCCGCGATCGGGATCGGCGCGCTGGTGGGCGCCCAGCTCCTGCCGCGTGGCGGCGGGCGGGACGTGGCCCACGCGCTGGCCCTGTTCGTGCTGGCTTACGCGAGCGCGTTCGTGCTGCACGGGCCCGCCCTCGCCGCGGCCTGGGCGATCGAGGCCGCGGGCGTGATGGCCCTCGCGTCGCGCGGCGGCAGCGGCCGCAACCCGGTCGGCTGGATCGGCTCGCTGTCGCTGCTCGGCCTGGCCGTGCTGCACGGCATCGTGTTCGAGGCCGTGCCGGACGCGCTGGTCTACGGCGTGGAGCACCTGCTCGACGCCGCCGTCGCCCTCGTCGCCGTCGCCGTCGCCGCGGTGCTCATGGCGCGGCTCCTGCCGGCCGACCGGCGCGAGGAGCGGCTCGCCTTCGTGAGCCTCGCGTCCGCGGCGCTCGTCTACCTCGGCTCGGTGGCGATCGTGACGGCGTTCCAGCCCGACCCGACCGGCTTCGACACGGCCGCGGGCGTGCTCGACGAGCGCCAGCAGGGCCAGCTCCTGCTGAGCGCGTTCTGGGCGATCGCCGGCGTGGCCGCGCTGGTCGCGGGCCTCGCCCGGCGCAGCCGCGCCGTCAGGATCGGTGGTTTCGTGCTGCTGGGCATCGCCACGACCAAGGTGTTCCTGTTCGACCTCTCGGCGCTCGAGGCGCTCTACCGCGTCGGGTCGTTCGTGGCGCTCGGGCTCCTGCTGCTCGGAGCCGCCTTCGCCTGGCAGCGCACGGTGCAGCCGCCGAGCAACGGTGCCGAGGCGTGAGCGGCGACCGCGGCGGCCGCACGGCCGGCATCGTCCTGACTGTCCTGCTCACGCTGGGCGCGCTGTACCTGGAGCTGATGGCGCTGCTGATCTCCGCCATGACGTGCGACGAGTCCTGCGGCGCGACCGGCCGCTGGCGCGACGACCCGGACGCGTGGCAGTGGACCTTCCAGCTCGGGTGGGCCACGGCCGGCCTGCTGCTGGTGGGGTCGTCGGTCGCGTTCGCCGCGAGGGGCCAGGGTCGCGCCGCGATCGGCGCGGTCACGGCGGGCGCGGTCGCGTTCGCCACCTGGGCGACCTTCGTGGGCGGCTGACGGCCGCGCCATCATTGGCGGCGTGGGCCATCACCACGCGCACCACGCCGGCACCGCCGACGCCCGCCGCCGGCTCGGGCTCGTCCTCGGTCTGACGGCCGCGTTCATGGTGGCCGAGGTGGTCGGCGGCCTGCTGGCCGGCAGCCTGGCGCTGCTCGCCGACGCCGGTCACATGCTGTCGGACTCGCTGTCGCTCGGGCTCGCGCTGCTGGCCGCGTGGGCGGCGCAGCGGCCGGCCACGTCGCAGCGCACGTTCGGCTACAAGCGCGCGGAGATCCTCGCCGCGCTGGTCAACGGGATCGCGCTGGTCGCGATATCGATCTTCATCTTCGTGGAGGCGGGGCGGCGGCTGGGCGACCCGCCCGAGGTCGACGGCGGGCTGATGCTCGGCGTCGCCGCCGGCGGCCTGCTGGTGAACGCGGCCGGCGCCACGATCCTCGCGCGCTCCTCGCACGACAACCTCAACGTCTCGGCGGCGCTCCGGCACGTGATCGCCGACCTGCTCGGGTCGGTCGGCGTGATCGTTGCGGCGATCGTGGTGCTCACCACCGGCTGGGAGCACGCCGACCCGCTCGTGAGCCTCGTGATCGGGGCCCTCGTGCTGGCCAGCGCGTGGCCGATCCTGCGCGACTCGGGGCGGATCCTGCTGGAGGCCACGCCGAAGGACATCGACGCCGGCGACCTCGCCCGCCGCATGCGCGCGCTGCCGGGCATCGAGGGAGTGCACGACCTACACGTCTGGACGATCACGTCGGGCTTCCCCGCACTCGCCGCGCACGTGCTCGTGGCGACCGACGACGACTGCCACGCCCGCCGCCGCGAGCTCGAGCGGATGCTCGCACGCGACTTCGGCATCACGCACACCACGCTGCAGGTCGACCACGCGCACGGGCAGCAGGAGCTGCTGCAGATCGAGCCGCGCGCGCGGGCCGGCGAGTAGCGGGGGAGCGCCTCCGGCTACCGGTGGAGCCGCGCCCGGCTAGCCGCCGCCGAGCAGCCCGCTGCCGCCGGCGGCGGGACCCGGCGGCTCGATCCTGAACGCGCCGCGCATCCACGGGTGGATCCGGCAGAAGTACGTGTAGAGGCCGGGGGCCATGTCGGCCGGCGTCGCGGCCATCGGGTTGGGGGTGCCGCCGTCGATCGGGTCGTAGCCGAGCGTGTTCGAGTCCCACGTGCCGTCGGCGTGCGGGTAGTTGGCCACGTAGCGACCGTTGCACGGCCACGGGCACGTGGTGATCGTGTGGCGGATGTTCGCGAACTGGTCGTCGTTCACGAACGTGATCGTCTCCCCCTGCTTGACCGACGGGATCGTGCCGCCCGCCGACGACGACGAGCGGTCGCCCGGCAGGTACTGGAAGTTCGCGATGTGGACGGTGTTCTGCGACACGAACTTGTCCTCGCTGGGCCGCTGCTCGGGCTTCTCGCAGGCGGGCGCGTCACCCCAGCCGCAGTATTCGTCCTCCATCGTCCACGGCCGGTTGGGCACGCCCGCGGTCGGGTCCTTCACCTTCTTCTTGGCCGGCCCGACGATGTAGGGCTTGCAGCGCCCCTTCGGCGGCTGCGCGTAGTCGAAGTAGAAGCCCGCGTGCGTCATCGCGTAGTACCACGAGTGCTCCTTGTTCTCGTACACGCCGGAGATCCTGATCCGATCGCCCTTGTGCACCGGCGCGCGCCAGGCCGGATGGGTCACCTCGGTCTGGTAGTCCTCGGACAGCGGCGCGTTGCGGTTGATGATGTCGGAGTGCAGTAGCAGCGTGCCGCCGTAGCCGCGGCCCTTCCTGTCGCCCGGACAGGGGTTGGCCGCCGGGCCGTAGTTCTCCACGACCACGTCCGTGCCACCCGGATGGAGGTGGCCGCCGGTGCCGATGAGCGTGCCGTCGCGCGGCGCCACGAACTCGATCGGGCGCTCCTTCCCGTCGGCCGTCTTCTGGTCCCTGATGTTCTCCCACTTGCCATCGCCGTTCGCCTCGCGCGGGACGTTGAACGTGCGCCCCATCAGCATCCCGTTCACGTCGTGGTACTGGCGGCCGGTGACCTGCTCCAGCTGCTCCTTGGTGCCGTGCTGCCACACCACGTCGAGGACGATCCAGACCGCCATCGGCTGGTTCGTCTTGTTGTGCAGCATGTAGATGACGTCCTGGTTGCGCCCAGCCGGGATGAAGTTGCCGTAGACCGGCCCGTTCGGCTCGGCCGCGCTGCGACGGCGGAAGTCGGCGCGGGTCTCCTCGTCGCCGTTGCCGAAGACCCACTCGTGCGTGCCGGGCCCGAAGAAGTTGAGGTAGTTGTCCTCGGCGTTGCCCGGGTCGAAGCCGAACCAGTGCGCGTGGTGGATGTGCGCCTCGGTGTGCATCGGCGTGGAGAGGTCCTGCACGCGGCGCATCTCCGGCTCGAGCGCGATCAGGAAGCCGTTCTGCGTCGGCAGCTCGAGGTCCACGCGGTTGGCGTCCCAGCCCGGCGGGATCGTGTACGGCCCGTAGTAGAGCGAGAGGTGATCGGTGGTACCGGGCTTCTTAGGGACGTAGCGGTCGCCGCGCTGGCGGCTCGCCTTGAGCACGGCACCGCCCTGGCCGGCGGCGTCGCCGTGCTGGTGCGTGCCGCCCTCGTGGTGGTCCTCCTCGCCCGCGTGGGGGTCCTCCTCGCCCTCGGCGTGCTCGTGCGCGGGCGGCTTGCAGCTCTTCTTCACCCGCTTCTTCCACTTGCGGCGGGCCTTCTTGCTCTTCGCCTTCTTCAGCTTCTTCTTCGCGATCGCGCAGCGCTGCTCGCGGTCCTGCGCCTCGAGGTACTCGTCGGGGTCCTGCTCGGGGGTGTCCTCGAAGTGCTCGGCGCCGGCGGTCTCCTCCTCGCCCGTGCGCACCCGGTAGGCGGCGATGTAGCCCGAGTTCGACTGGCTCCCGACCGCCGCGAAGACCGTGCCGCCCGCGATCGAGACGCCGCCCCAGCTCGGGCCGCCGAGCGGGATGCGGTTGAGCACCACGCCGGTGCTCGCCTCGCGCGCGACCAGGAAGCCGGTCATGTCGGTCGTGTAGACGACGCCGTTCGCCACCGACGTGGCGTTGAACTTGAGCGGCCCGCCGTCGGTCGAGAACCACTGGTAGCCGCCGCCGTTGTCGATCGACCAGAGCTCGCCGCCGATCGTGGAGGGGCCGTAGATCCGCTTGCCGTCGGTCGCGGTCGAGCCGATGATGCCGCCGATCACGAAGGCGCCCGGGCCGACGGTGGTGCTCCACTGGCGCTCCATCGTCGCGCGGTCGAGCGCGTGGTAGACGCCGGCCTTCTGCCCCTCGCCCACGAGCTTGCGCCCGTCCGGTCCCTCGAAGAGCTGCGGCGAGGCCCCGAAGTCGTAGTCCGGCCCCTCGGCGACGTTGCTGGTCCCGTTCCACACGTCGCCCGCGGTGGCCTGGAACTTGCCCACGATCTGGCCGGTCTTCGCGTTCAGGGAGAGCATCGCGTCGGTCGTGTCGGCGGCCGGCTCGTGGTAGGCGTTGCCGGTCCCGACGTAGAGCCGGCCCGTCTTCTCGTCGATGGCCGGAGTCGTCCAGACCGCGCCGCCGTCATGGCCGGCCGGCACCGTGAACGTGTTCCACTTGACCTTCCCGGTCTTCTCGCTGAGCGCGACGACCTGGCCGCGGACGTTCACGTCGGCGTCGCCGTACTCGCCGTACAGCGCGGACACGCCCATGTAGACGCGCCCCTTCCAGACGACCGGGCTGCCGTAGACGTCGGAGTTCTTCTGGTTGGAGATCTGCGTGACCCACAGCTCCCTGCCCGTCTTCAGGTCGAGCGCCATCACCTTCGGCTGGTGCGGGTCGGCGAGGGGGACGAACACGCGGTTTCCGCTGACGGCCACCGATCCGTTGATGACGGTGCCGGTCTCGTGCGCCCAGCGCTGGCGGCCGGTCGTGGCGTCGATCGCGAAGACCTTCCCGCCGTTCGAGCCGGCGAGCACCAGCCCCTTGGCGACCACGGGCGTGCCGGTGAAGTCGCCCTCGTTCGAGTAGAAGCTCCACGCCACCCCGAGCTTGGGGACGTCGGCCGGGGCGGGGCCGTCCGCGCCGCCGTCGCGCGTGCCCGCGAGCGTGTTGCCGTAGAACGGCCAGCTCGCCTTCCCGATCGAGGCCCTGGTCGCGTGGAGGTAGGCGTCGTACGGGTCCTGGTTGCCCTGGCTCGGCGCGGTCGGGGTCCCGCCGCCGCCGGCCACGTCGCCGCCGGGGCCGCCCGAGCCCGCCGGGCCGACGTTCAGCACGCCCTGCATCCAGCCGTGGAGCGAGCAGTGGAACTGGTACTGGCCCTGCGGGAGCTTCTCGGCGCCCTTCACCGGCGTGGACTCGCCCGCGCCGATCAGCTCGGTGCCGAACGACCCGTCGTGGCTGAGCAGGTCGTGCTTGGCGACGTTGTCGAGGTTCGTGAAGGTGAGGGTGTCGCCCTCGCCGATCGTGACCGTCGGCGTGGCGTAGTTCATCGCCGCCGCGTAGGCGTTCTGCTCAGCGGCCGACGCGCCCGGCGCTGCGCCGAGCAAAGCCCCCAGGACTACACAGGTTGTGACGAGTAGGCGGTGTACGCCCCGGCGCCCTGGCAATCGCACCCCCGCTCCGACCAGTGACAAGCGCCTGCGCGGCGGAATGTCCCCCGCCTGGGTCAATGCCAAACGTACATATGCTCGATCGCTCCTTGAACGACCTGCGCGACCCCACCGGCGAGTGCGACGTGGCCATCGTCGGCGCCGGCATCCTCGGCCTGGCGGTCACGCGCGAGCTGCTCGCACGCCACCCGGGCCTGGACGTGCGCGTTCTCGAGAAGGAGGACGGCGTCGGGCGCCACCAGACGGGCCACAACAGCGGCGTCTTGCACGCGGGCATCTACTACGCCCCCGGATCGCTGAAGGCGCGCCTGTGCGTGGAGGGCGCGCGCGAGATGTACGACTTCTGCGAGCGCAACGGGATCGCGCACGAGCGCTGCGGCAAGGTGATCGTGGCGCTCGACGAGTCCGAGCTGCCGGGCCTCGACGAGCTGGAGCGCCGCGGCCGCGCCAACGCCGTGCCGGGGCTGCGGCGGCTGGACGCCGCCGGGCTGCGCGAGGTCGAGCCGCACGCGCGCGGCGTGGCGGCGCTGCACTCGCCGGCGACCGGCATCGTGGACTTCGGCGAGGTCGCGCGGCAGCTCGCGCGCGATCTCGAGGAGCAGGACGTGGCCGTGCACACCGGTTGCGCGATCGACTCGATCGAGCCGGGCGGGCGGCGGCTCGTGCTGCGTCACACGCGCGGCGAGACGCGCGCGCGGCACGCGGTCTTCTGCGCCGGGCTGTGGTCGGACCGGCTCGCCGTCGCGGCGGGCGGCTCGCCCGAGCCGCGCATCGTCCCCTTCCGCGGGGGATACCTGCGCCTGCGCGAGGAGCGGCGCGACCTCGTGCGCTCGCTGATCTACCCCGTGCCGGACCCGTCGCTGCCGTTCCTCGGCGTGCACCTGACCCGCCACGCCGACGGCGAGGTGCTGATCGGGCCGACCGCTCTGATGGTGGCCGCGCGCGACGCCTACGCCATCCGCCGCGTGCGCCCGCGCGACCTGGGCGCGACGCTGGCCTGGCCCGGCACGTGGCGGCTGATGCGCCGCTTCTGGCGGACCGGGCTCACCGAGATGCGCCACGCGGCCAGCCGCCGCGCCCTCGTGGCGGCGGCCGCGGAGTTCGTGCCCGGCCTCACGACCGAGGACGTTCTCGACGGCCCGTCCGGCGTGCGCGCGCAGGCGCTCGGGCGCGACGGCCGACTGGTGGACGACTTCGTCTTCTCCGAGACGGAGCGCGCGCTGCACGTGCGCAACGCCCCCTCGCCGGCCGCGACCTCGTCGTTCGCGATCGCCCGGCTGGTGGCCGACCGGGCCGAGAGCTCGCTCGGCATCGGCCGCTGACCGCAACCTGGGGCCCGGCTCGGGTTCTACATTTGTGCCAGTGAGTCCGCCGCGCGACAGCGAGCTGCCGGCGGTCGTCGTGGACGGCGTCTCGAAGGCGTTCCGCAAGCCGCACGAGCAGGTCCACACGTTGAAGGAGCGGGTGCTCCACCCGTTCCGCCGCAGCGGCTACGACGACTTCACGGCGCTCGACGACGTGTCGTTCGCCGTCCCGCGCGGCGAGTTCTTCGGCATCGTCGGGCGCAACGGCTCGGGCAAGAGCACGCTGCTCAAGTGCATGGCGGGCATCTACGCGACCGACAGCGGCGCGATCTACATGAACGGCCGCCTGTCGACCTTCATCGAGCTCGGCGTGGGCTTCAATCCCGACCTCGCCGCGCGCGACAACGTGGCGCTCAACGCGATCATGCTCGGGCTGAACCCGAGGGAGGCCCGCGACCGCTTCGAGCGGGTCATCGAGTTCGCCGAGCTCGAGGAGTTCGTGGACGTGAAGCTGAAGAACTACTCGTCCGGCATGCAGGTGCGGCTGGCGTTCTCCGTGATGATCGAGGTGGACGCCGACATCCTGCTGATCGACGAGGTGCTGGCGGTCGGCGACGTCGCGTTCCAGCAGAAGTGCTTCGACGTCTTCTACCGGATCAAGGAGGAGAACCGCACCGTCGTGTTCGTGACGCACGACATGGCCGCCGTGAAGAAGTTCTGCGACCGCGCCCTGCTGATCGAGCGCGGCGAGGTGAAGATGATCGGGCGGCCCGACGAGATCGCGAACAACTACCTCGAGCTGAACTTCGGGCGCGAGGTGGCGCAGGAGGAGAACCCCGCCGACGAGCGCTACGGCGACCAGAGCGCGCAGATCGTGGAGGCGTGGTTCGAGGACGAGGACGGCGAGCGGCAGGCCGTGCTGGCGCAGGGCGAGGCGTGCCGGTTCAAGGCGCGCGTCGAGTTCCACGTGGACGCCGAGTTCCCGACGTTCGCCGTCGTGCTCGAGAACGAGCAGCGCCACCCGCTGTTCGCGACCTCGACCGAGAACATCCACCGCCGCTTCAAGAAGGGCGACGAGGCGGTCTTCTCGGTCGTGTTCGAGAACTGGTTCACGCCCGGGCGGCTGTACGCGTCGCCGTGGGTCGTGCGCGGCGCGAGCGACCTCTACGACCGGCGGCCGCGGATGGCGTCGCTCGTGGTGACCGGCACGCGCAACACCGGCGGAGTCGTGGACCTGCCGCACGACGTGGAGCTCGAGAGCGCCGGCGAGAAGCTGACCGCGCGGGTGGAGGCCTAGCCGTGGCGGTCGACACCGCCACCGACGCTCGCTACGGGCGCCGGATCCGCGGGCCGTCGGCGCTGGGCGGCGACATGCGCCGCTTCCTGCACCTGACCTGGACGCTCGCGGTCACGGACTTCAAGCTGCGCTTCTTCGGGTCGATCCTCGGCTACGTCTGGCAGCTCATGCGGCCGCTGATGCTGTTCGCGGTCCTGTACTTCGTGTTCACGGAGTTCGTCCGGATCGGCCAGCAGGCCCCGAACTTCGCGGTGGTGCTGCTGCTCGGCATCGTCACGTTCCACTTCTTCGGGGACGCCACGAGCGGCGCGATCAGCTCGCTCGTGGACCGCGAGAACCTCGTCCGCAAGATCCACTTCCCGCGGATGGTCGTGCCGCTGTCGGTGGTGCTCACGGCCTTCTTCAACTTCCTGATCAACCTGCTGGCCGTCGCGGTGTTCGCGATCGCCAGCGGCGTCCACCCGCGGCTGTCCTGGCTCTGGTTCCCGGTCACGATCTTCGTGCTCGCCCTGTGGGCGGTCGGGCTGGCGATGCTGCTCTCGGCGCTGTACGTGCGGGCGCGCGACGTGCACCCGATCTGGGAGGTGCTCACCCAGGCGATGTTCTACGCGGCGCCGGTGATCTACCCGATCGAGGCGATCCCGAAGGTCGAGTGGGGCCACATGGTGATGCTCAACCCGCTCGCCGTGATCATCCAGCAGAACCGCCACGCGGTGATCGACCCGGGCGCGCCGACCGCCACCGGCGCGATGGCCCACCCGTGGCACCTGGCGATCCCCGTGGGGATCATGATCGTGACGATCGTGCTCGGGTTCTGGATCTTCAACCGCGAGGCGCCGCGGATCGCGGAGCAGATCTAGGCGCGCGCCTCCGCGGCCAGCTCGTCCGCCAGGCGGGCGTAGACGGCCGAGGCGCGGTGGCGCTCCGCGGTGCGGGCGCCGAGCACCCTGAAGGGCTCGAAGGAGTCCGGGTGGGTGAGGACGGCGTCGACGTACTGGATCACCTCGTCGCCGGTGGCGAACGCGAGGTGGTCGGTGCCGGGCAGCAGGCCGAACGTGGCGGCGCAGCGTGGCGCGATCAGGACGCGGCGCGCGGCGAGCACGGCCGGCGCCTCGGCGGGCATCGCGGTGGCGGTCCAGGGCGCCTCGGGGGTGGCGGCGTCGGCGTCGCCGAGCAGCGCCACGGCGGTGGCGGCGGCGAGATCGTCCTCTGAGAGGAGCGCGGCCGCGCGCACCGGGAGGCCGCGCTCGGCCAGCCGCTCCGCGGCGTAGGCGCGCCGCTCCTCGTCGCCACCGGCGATCAGCGCGAGGCGCTCGGGCGCCGGGGGCAGCTCGAAGAGGGCGTCGGCGGCGGGCCACGGGGCGCGGCTCCAGAGGCCCTCGCCGCCGGTGGCGATGACCCTTGCCCCCTGGGGCTCCGTGCCGGTCGCCCGGCCGCGCAGCCACACGAGGTCGGCGGGGTCCGTGGTGGGGCCCAGGTGGAGCGTGGGCCCGTCACCGCCGGCGCCGCCGTCACCGCCGGCGCCGCCGAGTCCCGCCAGACCGAGGGCCCCGGGCTCGCCCAGGGCGCGAAGGGGCTCGGGGGTCAAGACCCGCCCCCCGGCTTCAGCCGCCGCGCCGCCGTCGCCACGCGGTAGGCGCGGCTGGCCTTGACGGCCTCGATCTGGCCCTGCAGGTCGCGCGCCAACCGGTCGGCCTCGCGCAGGGCGGCGTTGAGCTCCTCCACGTGATCGCGGGCCTGCGCGTAGGCGTCCTCGTACCAGTCCAGCGCGCGGCGGCGGCCCTCGGCGAGCGCGTGCTCCTGGCGCGCGTGCTCGCGGCCGAGCTCGAGCCAGCGGGTCTGCGCGCGCCGCAGGTACGCGACGGCGGCCGCGGCGTCGGGCTCCGGGCCCTCCGCGAGCGTGCGCACCGCCTGGGCGAACCCGGCCGCCGAGTCCTCTGCCGCGGGCCAGCCGGACGCGGTCGCGAGCGCGCCCTCGGCGAGCCGCGCGCGCAGGGCGGGGTCGCGCGCCAGGCGATCGAGGGCGCGGGCGGTGCCGGGCATGTCGTCGTGGCCCACCACGAGGCCGTTCACCCCGTGCCTGAGGTACTCCTCGTGCCCCGTGTACGGCGCCACGACGGCCGGCACGCCGGCGTGGAACGCCTCGATCGGCGCGAGCCCGAGGCTCTCCACCCGCGAGAGCTTGAGGAGCACGTCGTGCTCGGCGTAGAGCGCCGCCATGCCGGACGGGTCGAGGCCGCCGACCACCCGCACGCCGTCGAGGCCGCCGGCCGCGCTCGGGTCGGACGCGACGACGGTCACCTCGGCGGGCTCGGTCATCGCACGCGTGGCGGCGACGGCGTCATGGACGCCCTTGAACCAGAGCGAGGGCTGGCCCTCGACGAGGACGCGGAGCGGGGCGGCGGAGCCGGAGCCAGAGCCGGAGCCGGAGCCGGAGGCTGGCGCGGAGCCGGCGGCTTCGCCGGGCGCGGCGCCGGGGGCTCCCCCCGCCGGGCGCCGCCCGAAGACCTCCTTGTCGACCCCGCCGCGGACCACCTCGACCGGCGCGTCGGGGCGCAGCTCGGCCAGCACCTCGCGCATCCACTCGGCCACCACGATGAACCCGGCCGGAAGCGCCAGCACCTGCTCCGCGGCGAAGCGCTCGTAGAAGTGACGTTCCTCGTAGAACCGGCTCTCGATGCTCTGGAGGAAGACGAGCCGGCGCTCGGCACGCACCTCCCACAGCGCGGCGGCCGTGGCCCACCAGGTCGCGATGGCGACGTCGTAGTGCTCCTCCCGGACGTCCGCCAGCCGCCGGAGCGGAAGCCCGTCCCCCGCCTGGGCGGGCAGCTCGCCCGCGCGCGGGTCGGTGACCACCAGCTCGCAGTGCTCGAGCGCCCCCGCGTAGCGGAGGATCGTGCTCACGCCGCCGGAGCGGCCGAGCTCGTGAATCAGGAGCGCGACCCTCAAGGGGCCCGGAGGCTATGCCTTCGGTGGGGTCGGCGCGATGTCCTCGAAGAAGCGCTCCACGCGGTCGATCAAATCGGGCCAGGCGTACCGCGCGGCGGTACGCCGCCCCTCCTCGGACAGCCTGGCGCGCAGCTCCGGGTCCCCGAGGATCCGCTGGAGGGCGGCGCGCACGGCGGCCGGGTCGTCGTCGGCCATCAGGCAGTTCTCGCCGTCGCGGCAGAAGTCGCGGTTGCCGTGGGCGTCCGTGCACACGACCGGCGCGCCCGCCGCCATCGCCTCGAGCAGCGGCAGGCAGAAGCCCTCGTGGCGCGAGGTCTGCACCAGCGCCGTCGTGCGGTTGAGCAGCTCGTTGACCTCCTGGTCGCTCGGCCGCTCGAAGTAGCGCGCGCCCGGCCGGTCGCCCAGCTCCGGCTCGATGCCGAACAGCCACAGCTCGGGCCGCCCGTTGGGGATCGACTCCCACGCCTCGAGCGTGAGGTCGAAGTTCTTCAGCGGGTTCGTGCGCCCCAGGCTGAGCACCACGTTCTCCTCGCGCTCCATCCCCAGGTCCTCGAAGGTCTCGAGGTCGACCCCGGGCGGGACGATGTGCGGGTCCACTCCCAGCTCGCGCAGGCGCTCGGCGACCCACTGCGACGTGGTCAGGAAGCGGAACTCCTGCCGGTAGGTGGAGAGCACGCTCGCGTGCACGTGCGGGTGGTTGGGGTAGTACGAGGTCTCGATGTCCTGCACGAAGTAGACGGGGATACCGCGCAGGATCGACGCGTTCCACACCGGCGCCGCCGTGTTCCACCAGGTGGCGACCTTGAGCGCCTCCACCGGCGCCAGCGCCTCGGTCAGCTCGTCGTAGTCCTCGAACTTGCGCACCGGGACCTTGAGGTCGTACCAGTCCGGCGGGCCGTCGAGCGACCACAGCTCGCACTGGTGCCCGCGCGCGGCCAGGCCGTTGAGGTGCTCGAAGACGACCCGGTGCCCGCCGCCCACGCCGGTGTCCTCGGTCACGTAGACGATCCGCAGCCTGCCGGCCTCGGTCCGCACGTTGCGCGCGTCGAAGAAGTCGCCCCAGCGCTCCCAGAACAGCCGCTGCGACCTCAGCTCGCGCTCGCCCTGGTCGGTGCCGCGCGTCTTCGACTCGAGGTGGAAGAGCGAGGCCGGCGGGTGGTACATCACGCGGAAGCCGGCCTCCCACGCGCGCAGGCACCAGTCCACGTCCTCGTAGGCCATCGGGTAGCGCTCGTCGAGCAGGCCGATCGCGTCGATCAGCGAGCGCTTGACGTACAGGCACGCGCCGGTGATCGCCACGCACGGCACACCCACGTTGGCGGGGCCGTGGTCGGTCGGCTTGAAGCGGTAGCGGTGGTCGAACCACTCGGGCGCGCCCGGGTTCCGGTGCGAGCCCGCGGACTGGATGGTCCGGTCCGGGTAGAGCAGTTTGGGCCCGACGATGCCGATGTCCTCGGCGCCGTAGGCGGAGTGCTGGAGCGACTCGAGCCAGCCCGGCAGCGCGATCACGTCGCTGTTCAGCAGCACGATGTCGTCGCCCTCGCGCGCCGCGTCGATCGCGCGGTTGGCGTTCACGGAGAAGCCGCCGTTCTCCTCGGCGAGGATCACCTCGGCCTTGCCGGCCAGGGCGTCGCGCAGCTGTTGCGGGTAGGGCGCGGGGCTCGCGTCGTCGGCCACGATCACGCGGACGCGCTCGGAGTCGGTCGTGCGCAGGACCGCCTTCACCGTCTCCACCGTCTGCTCGGGCGGGCCCCAGTGCGGGATCGCGATCGTGACCGGCCTCCACTCGTCCTCATACCAGCGCTTGGCCTTGGCGGCGTAGGTGCGGTCGCGGCCGATGCCGAGGTGGCGCCCGAACGGCGTGAGGCGCAGCGGGAACGTGACCGCGCGGAAGAGGAACGAGCGCCAGCCGCGGTACTTGATCGTCAGGAAGGCGCGCCGGGGCAGGCCGCCGAACAGGTCGACCATCCGGATCCGGAGCGCGGCGATGCGGCTGCGCCAGCGCGGGCTCATGCGGGCGCCTTCTCGCACATCATCGCCAGCGAGAGGTCCTCGCGACCCACGAGCAGCTGGTAGAGCGTGTAGGCCTGCCGCGTCCGCTCGTTCGAGCGGATCAGGTGCTTGGCGAACTTGCGCACGGCCGGCCCGATGCCGTCGTCCGGCGCCAGCACGAACGGATCGCCCCGGTGGAACGGCGTGGTGTTGGGGCGCATGATCCGCACGGTGAAGCCGGCGCGCCGCGCGGCCAGCACGTACTCGTGCAGGTAGTAGACGTGCTCGTGGCCCTCGTACTCGGCCACCTCCTGCGCGTGGTCGAGCTTGCGGTTGGTCAGGAAGCGCAGCGGCTCGTTGACGACCAGCAGCTTGCCACCGGGCTTGAGCACCCGGTGGAGCTGGCCCAGCGTCCGGTCGAGGTTCTCGCGGTGGTTGTGGTGGAGCACCTCGCAGCAGAACACGTAATCGAGCGATTCGGACGCGAGGGCGGGGTCGAACATCACCGAGAGAACGCGCTCGAAGTAGACGTCGTTCTCCTCGAACCACCAGTCGGCGGTGCGCAGCCCCTGCATCTGGGCGGTGGCGATGTCGAGCGCGATCACGTTCAGGCCGTGCTTGGCGAAGATGTTGCTGGCCCAGCAGGTGTTGGAGCCCACGTCGACGATCGTGGCGCCCGGCTCGAAGCTCATCAGCTCGAACAGGCGCTCCATCGCGGCGCCCTGGGCGAACCAGTATCCGCTCTGCTCGTAGGGCAGGTTGAGGATGCGCTCGCGGTCCCAGCCCTCCTCGCGCATGTGACCGGCGAAGCGGTCGAGCCCGGCCGCCTCGCGGGTGACGAACTCGGGCGGGTCGTGGAGGAGGTCCACGATGCCGTCCTCGATCGTCGCGCGGTGGCCGCAGGCGCGGCAGGTCAGCTCGCCGGAGCGCACCTCGCGCTCGTCCTCCTCGCGGGCGTCGAGGTCGAACGGGCGCTCCGCGTGGCAGCGGGGGCAGGCGAGCAGCTCGAGCAGGTCCGTCTTCATGTGGCGCGCAAGGTTAGGTCGGCGTGTCAGAGGCGCGCGATCGGCTCGAAACCGCCGCGCCCGTCCTTCGAGAGAACCCGCCGGAGACCCGGAGGGATGCGGTCCGCACGGGTGCCGAGGATCGCCGCCGCGGTGCGGCTGCCGTGGTACGCGAGCGACTCGAGCGTGCCGCGGTCGAGCTCCCAGCCGGCGGCCCCGCGGCCGCGCAGCCAGGCCCGGTCGCGACGCACGCCGGCCCGCACCACGGCCGGCGTGTACGGCCAGCCGGCCTCCTCCACGTGCCCGTAGACCTCGCGCAGCGCGCGGAACTCGTCGAAGAAGCGGCGGAAGCGCTCGGCCGGCGGGTAGTCGTGCGAGTGGACCACCGCCGCGCCCGGGCGGAAGACCTTGGCGAAGCCGGCGGCGAGCATGTCGACCGCCAGCAGCTGGTCCTCGGCGTAGCTCACCGGGCGGAACGGCACGCGCTCCCAGGCCGAGCGCGCCACGCACCCGTTCGCGCTGGTGTAGAAGGTCGCCGGGGCGGGCCGGATCCCGCTCGGGTCGAGGCCGCGGTCCACCCGCGGCTCGCCGTCCGGGGCGAGCGATTGGAAGAACTCGGTGAGCTCGCGCGTGACCATGTGGCTCGCGTCCGGGCGCGGCAGGTATGGGCCGTAGACCAGGGCCACGTCCGGCGCGTCGTCGAAGCCCGCCAGCAGCTCGGCCAGCCAGCGCTCGCCCTGGGGCAGCGCGTCCTGGGTCACGAACGCCACGTGCTCGCCGCGCGTGCTCCGCATCAGCAGCTCGCGCGTGCCGCCGTGGGAGAACTCGCCGCGCGGCACGTCCACGATCGCGGCGCCGCGGGCGGCGGCCTCGGCGCGCGACCCGTCGGTCGACTCGTTGTCGGCCACCACCAGCTCGACCTCGCGGTCCACGCGCTGGGAGGCGATCGCGTCGAGCAGCCGCGCGAGGTCCGCGCCGCCGTTGCGGACCGGGATCGCGACGCTGACGGTGCTGCCGGGCGGCACGCGGGTGAGGGTAAGGGCGCGGCTAGGGTGCCCGCCATGGCCGACCGCAAGCGCGTGCTCGTGATCTGCGCCGACAAGCTGGGGAGCTCGCTTGCGGGACCCGCGATGCGGGCCTACGAGATCGCGCGCGTGCTGCAGGAGCACGCCGACGTGACGCTCGCCGGCGACCGCGCCGACACGCCCCCGCCCGGCGGCGTCAGGACGGTCCTCTACTCGCTGCGCTCGCCGGGCGAGCTGCGCCCGCACGTGGAGGCCGCCGACGTGGTCTTCGCGCAGCCGCAGTGGCCCGTCATCGCGCGCTGGCTGCGCCGTTCGCGGGCGCGGCTCGTGTTCGACCTGGCCACGCCCGAGCCGTTCGAGGTGCTGGAGGGGGCGGCGGGGCGGCCGCTCGCGCGCCGCGTGAAGGGGACGCTCACGCTCGACCGGGTGCTCGGAGCGCTGGCCGACGGCCATCACTTCGTATGCGCCGGCGACAAGCAGCGCGACCTCTGGCTTGGCGCGATGTTGGAGCAGCGGTTGATCACGCCGGCCCTCTACGACTCCGACCCGAGCCTGCTGTCGGTCATCGACAGCGTGCCGTTCGGCGCGCCCGCCGAGCCGGCACGCTCCCAGGGCGGCGGGCCCGAGGAGCACTTCGACGCGGTCGGCCCCGGCGACGAGGTCGTGCTCTGGAACGGCGGGATCTGGGGCTGGCTGGACGCGCCGGCGGCGATCCGCGCGGTGGCCGAGGTCGCGCGCGAGCGGCCGCGGGTGCGGCTCGTGTTCATGGGCGCGTCCGGCGCCGGCCCGGCGCGCGCGGCGACCGAGGAGGCGCGCCGCGTGGCGGGCGAGCTCGGGCTGCTCGGCAGCGTCGTCCTCTTCAACGACGGGTGGGTGCCGTACGAGCGCCGCGCGGACTGGCTGCTGCGCGCGAGCTGCGCGATCTCGGCGCACCACGAGCACCTGGAGACGCGCTTCGCCTACCGGACGCGGATGCTCGACTGCTTCTGGGCGGGCCTGCCGATCGTGTGCACCGAGGGCGATGAGCTGGCCGCACGGGTGGCGCGCGAGGGCCTCGGAGCGACGGCGCCGCCCGGCGACGTGGCCGCGCTCGCCTCGGGAATCCGGCTCGTGCTCGACCGCGGCCGTGCCGCGCACGCGGACGGCCTCGCCCGCGCCGCCGCCGAACACGCCTGGCCGCGCGTCTGTGAGCCCCTCGTGCGCTACGTGAACCAAGCGGCGGCGCCGCCGCTGCCGCGCATACCCCGGCGGCCGCTCCACGTGGCCCGCGACGGGGGCTTCCGCGTCGCGCTCGGCGGCCTCAACGCGCTGGGCGTGGAGAGGACGCCGTTCCTGTGAGCGCGGCCGGCGAGCGCCGCCCGCGCGTGCTCGTGATCTGCGCGGACCAGCTCGGCAGCTCGCTGGCCGGCGTCGCGGTGAGGGCGTACGAGCTGTCGCGCGTGCTGATGGAGCACGCCGACGTGACGCTCGCCGGCGTGGAGGCCGAGACACCCCCGCCGCCCGGCGTGCCGGCGGTGACCTACGCCCTGCGCGACCCGCGCGCCCTGCGGCCGCACATCGAGCGCGCCGACGCGATCTTCGCCCAGCAGCAGTGGCCGGTGATCGCGCGCTGGATGCGCCGGTCGCGGGCGCGGCTCGTGTACGACCTCGTCACGCCCGAGCCGTTCGAGCTGATCGAGGGGCTCGCCGGGCAGCGGCTGACCCGCCGGGTGCTGGTGACGCTCGCCCTGGACCGCCTGCTGGCCGCGCTGCACGACGGGCACCACTTCGTGTGCGGCGGCCAGAAGCAGCGCGACCTCTGGATCGGGGCGCTGATGGCCGGGCGGGTCATCACGCCGGAGCTGTACGACTCGGATCCGAGCCTGCTGTCGGTGATCGACCCCGTGCCGTTCGGCACCTCGCCGGAGCCGCCGCGCGCCGCCGGGCGCGGGCCGGAGGACCGGTTCGGGGCGATCGGCCCCGGCGACGAGGTGGCGCTGTGGAGCGGCGGCATCTGGGGCTGGCTCGACGCCCCGTCGGCGATCCGGGCGGTGGCCGAGGTGGTGCAGCGCCGGCCGCGGCTCAAGCTCGTGTTCATGGCGGCCTCCAGTGCGACCCAGGCGCAGGCGCCCGAGCGCGAGGCGAAGCGGGTGGCCGAGGAGCTGGGGCTGCTCGACCGGGTCGTGTTCTTCAACGACAGCTGGGTGCCGTACGAGGAGCGCGCCGACTGGCTGCTGCGCGCTAGCTGCGCTCTCTCGGCCCATCAGGAGCACCTCGAGACGCGGTTCGCGTTCCGCACGCGCGTGCTCGACTGCTTCTGGGCCCGCCTGCCGATCGTGGCGAGCGGCGGCGACGAACTGGCCGGGCGGATCGAGCGCGAGGACCTGGGAGCCACGGCGCCGCCCGGCGACGTGCCGGCGCTGGCGGCGGCGCTCGAACGCGTGCTGGAGCGCGGTCGCGACGCCTTCGAGCCCCAGCTCGCCGCGGCGGCCGCGGAGCACGAGTGGACGCGGGTGGCGCAGCCGCTGGTGCGCTACGTGACCGATCCGGGACCGCCGCCGCCGCGCCCGCGCGTGCCGCGCCGCCCGCTGCACCGCGCCCGCGACGAGGGCTTCCGCGCGGCCCTGGCGGGACTGAATGCCCTCGGCATCGAGCGGACGCCGTTCCTGTGACGCGGCGCCGACCCTAGAGTTCGGCCGATGGCTGGCGGCGTTCAATCCCTGGTCGGATCGGCCACGGTCAAGCTCGCGGCGGCGCGCAACTGGATGCGCGACCCCCGCAAGCTCCCGCGCGACTTCGTCGAGCCCCTCGTGGGCGCGTCCGCACTCGAGATCGGCGGCCCCAGCGCATGGTTCCGATCCGGCGGGAAGCTGCCCGCCTACGAGGTGCTGGGCTCGATCGACGGCTGCAACTACGCGGCCGGAACGCTGTGGGGCGAGGCGGCCGACGACGGCGTCTACGCGCCCGAGGGCACGCCGCGGGGGCGGATGTTCATCCTCGAGGCGGGGGACCTGGGGGCGATCGAGCCGGAGAGCTACGACGCGCTGCTGGCCTCGCACGTGATCGAGCACCTCGCGAACCCGATCGCCGCGGTGAGGGAGTGGCGCCGAGTGGTGCGGCCCGGCGGTCACATGCTGCTGGTGGCACCTCACAAGGAGAGGACCTTCGACCGGCGGCGGCCGGTGACGACGCTCGAGCACATGATCGAGGACGAGCGGAGCGGGACGACCGAGGACGACGAGACCCACTTCGACGAGGTGCTGGCGCTGCACGACCTGAGCCGCGACGTGGGGGCGCGCTCCGACCCCGCGGGATTCGAGTCCCGCACGCGCGACAACAGCCGCCGGCGGGGCGTCCACCATCACGTCTTCGTGACCGAGACGCTCCTGCGCGTGGTGGACCATTGCGGTCTCGAGATCCGGGCCGTCCACCCGCGCGTCCCGCACGACATCTTCTGCCTCGCGCGCAGGCCGGCCGGCGGAGCCGACCCGGGCGATCACGCCGAGCCGGACAACTCGTCCTGGCTCGCCGCGGACGCGGCGTGGCGGGCGCGCAGCCCGTTCAAGCTCGACCGCGCCTAGAGCCGCGGCCAGTCGCGGCCGGTCGCCCGAAGCGCCTCGACGGCGCCGCGGAAGGCGATGCTGCGCGCTGCGTGCACGGGGCGGCGCGTCAGGCCGGCGCCGATCCGCGGCGGCTGCTCGCCGGACTCGATCCAGCGCACGATCGGCTCGGCCACCCGGTCCCAGGTGAGCTCCGCCGCGGTCGCGGCGATCCTCTCCGCGTAGGACGCACGGCCGCGCACGAGCACGCGCTCGATCGCGCCGGCCAGGGCCTCCGGGTCCTGCTCCGGGACGGCCTCGCCGAGATCGTCCCGCTCGATGCGGTCGGACAGCTCGTCGCCGCTCGTGCACACGGTCGGCAGCCCCGACCAGAAGCAGTCGAGGATCCGTGTGCGGAACGCGAAGCGCGTCTCGAGGTGCTCGCGATGCGTCGAGACCATGCAGTCGGAGGCCATCAGCCAGTCCGCGCGCCGGCCGTAGGGGACCCAGTCGTCGTTGAAGAGCACGGTGGTGTCGCGTACGCCCAGCTCCGCCGCGAGCCGCATGGCCTGCTCGGTCGCGGCCGCGGCCGAACCGCGGCCCGAGGCGGCCATGAACACGAGCCGGACGCCGGGGCGGCGCTCCGCGAGGAGCGCCACGGCACGGATCGCGGTGGGAGCGTCGAACCACTCCCAGATGCCGGCGTTCCAGAGGACGATCTCGTCGTGGAGGCCGATCTGGCCGAAGCGCTCGCGTGGCCCGTCGGCCCGGGCATCCGGCGGATCGCCGGGGACCCCGAACGGAACGGTGTCCAGCACCGAGCGCAGGCTCGGGTCGCGGTCGTAGAGCGCGGGGCCGATCAGCCGTTCGGCCATCATGAGCCCGAGCCAGAGATCGCGCTGCTTCTCGCCGGCGGAGACGAGGTGGTGGCCGCGGTGGAACGCGTCCACGACACGGTCGATCGTGAGAGCCACGGCCGCACGGCGCGCCCGCGGCCCGCGCCGCTTGGCGAACTCGAGCACCTCGAGCGGCTCGGGATTGCACATGTCGTAGATGAGCCGGGCGCCGGAACGCTCGAGCTCGTCCGCGATGTGCGGCCATGGCGGCTGCGCGAACACGGCATCGGCGCCGTCCAGCACCGTGCGCAGCGCGCGCTGGTCGAGGAAGTCGTACTCGAACACCGGCACCTCGAGGGCGCCCGGGGGAGCCGGCTGCTCGGCGGCTGGCGCCGCCAGGGTGACGTCCGCGTGGCGCCCGATCGCACGAGCGATCTCGTAGGCGCGGATGCCGGATCCGCCCATGCGGACTCCGACGGGGTCACCGGAGAGAACCACGACGCGGCGTGCCATCAGGGCGCCGGGCTCCCGAGGCTCGCGTACAGCCGCTCGTGCTCGTCCAGCACGCGCTCGAACGAGAAGCTGCGGCGGGCGTGGCCGGCCGCGGCGGCGCCGCCCGCCGCGCGGCGCTCGGAGTCGGACACCAGCGCGCTCACGGCCGCCGCGAGCGCGGCCGGCTCCGGTGCCACCAGCTCGGCCGCTCCCGGGTCGGCGCCGCGCAGGTGCTCGCGGTAGGCGGGGTCCTCGGCGAGCACCACCGGCAGGCCGCTGGCCATCGCCTCCTGCACCGCCACCGGGAACCCCTCCCCGTGCGAGGGGAGCAGCATCGCGTCGGCCGCCCGGTAGAGAGCCGGCATCCGGTCGGGATCCACGTGGCCGAGCAGCTCCACGTGGTCGGGCGTCCCGCCGTCGAGGCGGTCGGTCCCGGCCACGGCCAGCACGAAGCTCCCCCCGGCGGCGGCCGCGGTCGCGAGCGCGCGGTCGAGCCCCTTCTTCGCCACCCGCCGCCCCACGAACAGCGCCCGCGGGCGCTCGTCCCAGCCGAGCTCGGCACGCAGCCGGTCGCGCTCCCCGTCGCGGGCCGGGTGGAAGCGGCCGGGGTCCACCCCGTTTCCGATCCACTCGATCCGGGCGCCGGGCGCCAGCGCGCGCAGCTCCTCGCGGACCTTGTCGTTGTAGACCACGAGCGCGTCGGCCCGGCGCGCGCACCAGCGGCCGATCGAGGCGATCGCCGCGGCCTGGGCGCCGTCGAGCACCGGGTTCGAGTAGTCCACGTGCCCCACGTGCTCGGTGAGGACGGACGGCCGGCCGCCGGCGAGCGCCAGCGCCGCGATCGTCCCGAGGTAGAGGAACCCGTGGCAGTGCACCACGTCGGCGGCGGCCAGCTCGCGCCGCAGCACCCGCACGAGCGCCGGCGAGAACAGCGGGTACGGGGCGCCGAGCCGCTCCTCCGGCCAGTTCATCGCCGGGACCAGCACGCGGCGGTACGGCCGCGGCGGCACCGGGCTGCCGCGCTCGGCGGGCCGGCGGGCGGCGGAGGCCACGTGCGTCACGGAGTGCCCGCGCGCGGTCAGCCCGGCCGCGACCGCGTCGATGGGGGTCTCGATCCCACCTATGTGGGGGAGCGCGTAGTGGGTCACGAAGACGACGTTCACGGGGCGGCGGGCCTGAGCCCCTCGCGCGCGATCCGCTCCCAGCGCTCCGGCGGCATCCCGAGCGGCTCCCCGCGGCGCCCGCGCGCCGACGCCCACAGGATCCAGGGCACTCGCCGCAGCGGCCTCGAGTCGTAGAGCAGGCTCTTCACCACGTACGCCGCCGCCACCGCCGCCAGCTCCCCCCGCCCCGCCCCGAAGTGCTCGCGCTTGATCCACGCGAAGTTCCGGAACATGTGGAGGTTCTTCCAGTAGGTGTCCCAGTCGGCGGACGGGTACGCGACGCCGAACAGGCGGTTGATCAGCCGCCCCCGCAGCGTGTTGCCGCGTCCGCCCATGCGCGTCTTGTGCACGATCACGGCCTCCGGCACGAGCACGAGCCGCCCGTGGCGGCGCAGCCGGATCGTGTACTCCACGTCGTCGGCCCAGATGAAGAAGTCGGCGCGCGGCGGGTCCTCGGCCCGGGCGGCGTGGCCGGCGATCAGGAGGCCCGTGAACGACGAGAAGCCGAGCTCGACGTGGTTGCCCGGCCGGTACTCCTCGGCGGGAAGGGCGCGCAGGAAGCGGCCGGTGAAGCCGCGGTGGAGCGTGTCGATCTCCCCGCCGGGCACGACGACGGCGCTCGCCAGCGCCGACGTGGCGGGATCGGCGGCGGCGGGGGCGGAGAGCAGCCGCTCCAGCGAGTCCTCCGGCGGCTCGGCGTCGTCGTCCATGATCCAGATCCAGTCCACGCCGTCGAGCCCGCGCACCACCTCCACCCCGTACGAGTAGCCGCCGGCGCTGCCCACGTTGCGCTCGAGGCGCCGGTACACGAGGCGCTCGCCGAGCCCCAGCGCGGCCACGGCATCGGGGGTCCCGTCCGAGGAGGCGTTGTCCACCACCACGATCCGATCGACCGGCACGGTCTGCCGTTCGAGCGCGCCGAGACACTCGAGCAAGAGCTCGCGGCGGTTCCGGGTAAGTACGAGTGCACAGACGCTCGACATGGGCGGCAATAGAATGGCGACTCGCCGTAGCGCTACTCCTGGCGCCCGCACGGGTTCGAGACGCCAGGCCCCCTCCGAGAGGCTACGGATACATGAGCACCGTTCAGCAGCGCGAACACATCGAGGTAGGCGTCGATGCGCGACAGGCGGCACCTGAGGTGTCCGTCGTGATCCCCTGCCTGAACGAGGCCCAGTCGATCGAGCGCTGCGTGCAGCTCGCCCTCGAGGGCATCGAGCGCGGCGGCTACAAGGGCGAGGTCGTGGTGGCCGACAACGGCTCCGAGGACGGCAGCCCCGAGCTGGCCGAGCGCGCCGGGGCGATAGTGATCCACGAGCCGCGCCGCGGCTACGGCAGCGCCTACCTGGCCGGCCTTGCGGCCGCCCGCGGCGACTACATCGTTATGGCCGACGCCGACCTGACCTACGACTTCGGCGACATCCCCCGCTTCGTGGAGGAGATGCGCGACGGCGCCGAGATGGTGATCGGGGACCGCATGGACAACATCCAGCCGGGCGCGATGCCGGCGCTGCACCGCTACGTGGGCAACCCGCTGCTCAGCGGCCTGCTCAACCTCTTCTTCCGCACCGGCGTGAAGGACGCCCACTGCGGCATGCGCGCGCTGCGCCGCGAGGTCCTGCCCAAGCTCGACCTGCGCACGACCGGCATGGAGTTCGCCTCCGAGATGGTCATCCGCGCCGCCAAGGAGAAGCTCGACATCCGGCAGTTCCCGATCGAGTACCACCCGCGCGAGGGCGAGTCCAAGCTGTCGAGCTTCAGCGACGGCTGGCGCCATCTGCGCTTCCTGCTCGTGCACAGCCCGACCTACCTGTTCGTGATCCCGGGCGGCGCGATGGCGCTGCTCGGCGCGCTCGCCGCCCTCACCGTGGTGCTCCAGGTGGACATCTTCGGCCGCACCTGGGACATCCACGCGCTGATCGGCGGCGTGCTGCTGGCGGTCGTGGGCATCCAGGTACTGGCGCTCGGGCTCTGCGCCCACGCCTACGGCACCTACTTCATGGGCGAGAAGGACCCGTGGTTCGACCGGATGCGAGAGCGCTTCCGCCTCGAGCACGGCCTGCTGGCCGGGGGCGCGATCCTCCTGGCCGGGCTCGTGATGGCCGGCGTGATCGTCGTCACCTGGATCGACCGCGGCTTCGGCTCGCTCAGCGAGGAGCGGCTTGCCGTGGTGGCCGCCGCGCTCGTGATCGTGGGCGTGCAGGTCATCTTCTCGTCGTTCCTGCTGAGCATCCTCGGGCTGCGCCGCACCAAGTGACGCGCGGCAGCCGGGTGCGCGACGCCCTCTTCCCGGGGGACCGCCGCGTATGGCTGGTGGCCGCGGGCCTCGGCGCGTTCTTCCTGATCGGGATCGCGGTCGCGCTGCTCGTGCCGCGCGACTACTACACCGGCACGAGCAGCGTGCGCCTGCGCTCGTTCCCCATCGAGCTGGCCCGCGGGCAGCAGCTGTGCGTGCCGCAGCGGCTGCCGAGCGGCACCGGCCGGGTGGAGCTGATGGTGGACACGGCGGGCAAGCCGCGCCCGCCGATCGCGCCGCTCGTGATCCCGCGCGCCGGCACCCCCATCCCCGGCCGCGTGATCACGCCCACGACGGCCGGCACGCACAAGATCCAGATCGAGATCCCGCCGCTGCCGGAGACGCCCGAGACCGTGCCCGGGGCGGTCTGCCTGCGCAGCGCGGGCAAGCTGTTCGTGGGCGGGATGCACATAGCCGGGGAGTTCGACCGCCCGCCGCCGACCGTCGACGGAAAGCCGGTGCCGAGCCGGATCGCCGTCTGGTTCCGGCCGCCGAGCGGCGAGAAGAAGGCCGTGGCCGCGATGCTGCCGGACATCGTCCGGCGGGCCGCGCTGTTCCGGCCCGGGATCGTCGGGCCGTGGACCTACGTGGCCATCCTGTTCCTCGTCTTCCCCGGCCTGATCTACGCGGGGCTGCGCCTGCTGGCGCGCTCCGGGGAGGAGCACCGGCGGCGCGTGCCGGTCGCCCTGGCCGTGGCGCTGATCGCGTTGGGCCACGCCGCCTGCTGGGCGCTCGTCACGCCCGTGCTCGACGCGCCGGACGAGACCGAGCACTTCGCCTACGCGCAGCGCGTGGCCGAGACGGGCAAGGGGCTGACGAACTCGCCGCAGCTCTACTCGAGCGACACCGGCCGCCTGGTGGACGCCACACGCGTGCTGGCTCACAACGAGACCGGCGACGGGCGCCCGCCGTGGCTCCAGGAGCAGGAGGACGAGTGGAAGGAGGCCGACAGGCGCGAGCGGCGCCCGACCGACGACGGCGGCGGGGTGGCCACCGCCACCAGCTCGCACTCGCCGGTCTACTACGGCACGCTCGCCCCCACCTACCTAGCGGTGAAGGGTGGCTCGGCCGCCACGCAGGTCACCTCGCTGCGGATCACCTCGGCCCTCTACGGGGCGCTGGCGGCGGCCTGCGCGTTCCTGCTCGTGGCCGAGCTGGTGCCGCGCCGGCGGCTCGTGGCGGTCGCCGCCGGGCTGCTCGTGGCGTTCCACCCGATGTTCGCGTTCATGTCGGGCGCGGTGAACAACGACATGGGCGTGAACGCGATGTCGGCGCTGCTGCTGTTCCTGGTGGTCCGCGCGTACGTGCGCGGCCTGTCGCCCGGCCTGGCGGTCGCGATCGGCGCGCTGCTGATCGTGGCGCCGCTGATGAAGGGGACCGCGTACGCGCTCTACCCGGCGGCGGTCGTCGGCGTCGGAGCGTCGCTCTGGCGCCACCACCCGCGCCGCGCCTGGGTCTCCGCGGCCGCGCTCGGCGTGACCGCCATCGCCCTGTTCCTCGCCTGGAGCGCCCTCAGCGGCCACTTCGAGCGCGAGGCGTTCACCACGCCCGGCGGCACGGCCCCGGGGAGCAACTTCGGCGGCGTGCAGAACCCGCGCGGCCTGCTCGCCTACCTGTGGCAGATCTTCTTCCCGCCGCTGCCGTTCATGATCGACTACTGGCAGCAGGGCCACTACCCGTACTACTTCCTGTACGTCGTGCGCGCCTGGGGCTCGTTCGGGTGGTACGCGATGACGTTCTCGGACTGGGTCTACTGGGTGATCGCGATCGTGCAGCCGGTGGTGGCGATCGGCGCCGTGGCCGCGCTCGTGCGCTACCGGCACCGGCTCCGGCAGCTCGCCGTGCCCGCGCTCGTGATCATGCTCGCCATAGGCGGGATCCTCGGCGGCGTGCACGCGTTCTACTTCCCGGTCACCCCGCGGGCGGACACGATCCCCGAGCAGGGCCGCTACCTGTTCCCGGCGATCGCCGGCATCGCCGCGATCGTGGTCTGCGCCGCCTACGCGTTCGGCCGCCGCTACGTGACCCAGCTCGCGACCGCGTTCGTGGTGGCGGTGATGGGACTCGCCTACGCGGCCCAGTTCATGGTCCTCACGCGCTGGTTCACGTGAGCCAGCGGCTCCGGGGTGTTCCGGGCCCTTAGGTGCTCCGTCCCCGCCCCCCGGGCGGGGGGATGGCGGCCAGCGAGTGCCGCTCATAGGGTCACGCGAGATCATGCGCTCGCCCGGTCTGGCCCGATCGATCCGCCACGCCTGCGCCCTTGCAGCCGTGGCCGTCCTAGCCGTGCTCGCTGCTCCGGCGGCGCCCGCCAGCGCGACCACCGGCTGCTACGCGAAGGAAGGCGCGCTGAACGGCGCGCTCGTCCTCCAGCGCGCTTCCGGGTGCGAACAGGTCGCCGTCTCGGACAACCGCCTCGCGATTGCGACCTCCGAGGGCGCCTGCCTGGCGAAGGAGGGCGCCCTCAGCGCGCCGTTCGTAGCCCAGGGGACCGCTGTCTTGAACGGGTCGCGCTGCGCCGAGGTCACCCTGGCGGGGAACCGGATCGGCATTCGCACCGCCGACGGCAACTGCAGGGTCAGGGAGGGGGCTGTCGCGGGAGCGCAGACCTGGTACACGATGTGGGGCCCCGCCGTCGGGACGAACAGGTGCACCCAGCTCGCACTCACCGCCACGCGCGTCGGCGTCATGCACGAGGGCGGCGACTGCTCGGTCAAGGAGAACCTGTTCACGACCTGGTACACGATGTGGGGCCCCGGTGTGGGCACCAACCGCTGTAGCGAGCTGAGGATCGCCGGCAGCCGCGTCGGTGTGCGCCACGAGGGCGGCGACTGCTCTGTCAAGGCGGACTTGTTCACGACCTGGTACACGATGTGGGGCCCCGGTGTGAGCACCAACCGTTGTAGCGAACTGAAGCTCGGCGCCAGCCGCGTGGGCGTGCGCCACGAGGGCGGCGACTGCAGCGCCAAGAACGACATGTTCACCCCCTGGATGACCCAGTGGGGGCCGGGGGTGGGCGCCAACAAATGCACTCAACTGGCCCTCAGCGGCAGCCGCGCGGCCGTCATGCACGAGGGCCGCGACTGCGGCGCGAAGGAGCCGGCACTCAACAGCCAGTGGGTGACGCAGTTCTCGGCCGGCTGCCGCCAGGTCGAGGTCACGGACACGCGCGTGGCGGTCCGTGGCGATGCGCTCCCCTGGTCCGGTGCGGGCACCCACCCGATGTGGAACTACAACCCGAGCGACTTCAACCACGAGCTCGATCTGCTCCAGAACGCCGGCGCCAGCACCATGCGCTTCGACGTTTCGTGGGACGGGTTCGAGCACACGGAGGGGACCTGGAATCAGGCGTACCTCGACGACGTCGGCGCGGTCGTGACCCAAGCCCACGCCAGAGGCATCCGCCCCGTGATCGTGCTCATCGGCACGCCCCCGTGGGCGATCCAGTCAGGGTGTCCGCACGATACGAGCGACCCATACGGGTACACGAAGTGCGCGCCCCAGGATCCCACCGACTACGGCGCAGGCGCGGCGAAGCTCGCGTCGCAGCCCTGGGCGGCCCATCTGCTCGGACTCGAGGTCTGGAACGAGCCGAACGAGACTTCCTCGTTGATCAGCACCGACAGGGCCCGGTCGGCGGCGCAGATGACCGTCGCGACCTTCGACGCCGTCAACACGGTGCGCCCGGAGCTCGAGATCGTCACGGGATCGGTGCTCGGCGGGGACGAGGGCTTCCTCGAGGAGATGTACGACGAGGGACTCGGCAAGAAGTTCGATGTCGTCTCGATGCATCCCTACAACGGCAACCGGTCGCCCCGGACGCCCGCACCCCCGGCATGGAACGAGACCCAGTTCACCGCTTGGACCACGACCATCCCCCGCATGCACGGCAAGATGGCCGCTCACGGTGACGGGAGCAAGGACATCTGGCTCACCGAGTTCGGCTGGACCACCTGTCCGCTTCCCGAACCCCCGGGGGACATCCGGGAGTGGTGCGTATCGGAGCAGACTCAGGCCCACCACGTCTCGGAGGCGTTTGGCGTCCTGAAGGAACTGCCGTACATAGGGGCGGCAATCGCGTATGAGCTTCGTGACCACGACGCGTGGAACGTGTACGAGGAGCACTTCGGGCTCGTGCACGAGGACTTCACCGCGAAGCCCGCCTACGCTGCGCTTGCCGCCGGGATGGCGTCGACTCGCCCTGCGCCCTAGTCGATCGTCGCTCAGAGCGATCGCTAGCCTCACCGCCCCTATGGAGCGACTAGAGACAAGAATCGAGGGCCCGATCCTCGTCAAGCCCGTCGTCCACGGCGACGAGCGGGGCTTCTTCCAGGAGACCTACCGCCGCGAGGTCTACGCCGAGCTCGGGATCCCCGAGGAGTTCGTGCAGGACAACCACTCGCGCTCGCGCCACGGGATCGTGCGCGGCATGCACTTCCAGGTCGGCCGCGGGATGTCCAAGCTCGTGCGCTGCGCGCGCGGCGCGATCGTGGACGTGGTGGTGGACCTGCGCAAGGGCTCGCCCACGTTCGGCGAGTGGGAGGCCTTCGAGCTGAACGACGAGAACGGCCACCAGCTCTACTGCCCGATCGGCTTCGCCCACGGCTTCTGCGTGACCAGCGAGCTCGCGGACGTCATGTACAAGTGCGACGCCTACTACGACGAGTCGATCGAGCGCGGGATCAAGTACGACGATCCCGAGGTGGGGATCCAGTGGCCCGACGTCGAGCTGATCCCCTCGCAGCGCGACGCCACCGCGCCGCTCCTCTCGGACGTCGCGGACGAGCTGCCGTTCCAGTACGGCGGCTGATGCCGCCTCCGAGCTCCGGCCGCACGTAGTCCCCGCGGCTCAGGTAGCGCTCGAGCAGCACGTAGAGGACGATGAACAGGTAGCGGCTGCCCATCTCGCGCAGGCCCAGCTTCGACTCGCCGGCCGCCCGGTTCGTCCACGAGATCGGTACGACCGCGAACGTGTAGCCGCGCACGACGGCCTTCAGCGGGATCTCGACGGTGAGGTTGAAGTGGTTCGAGAGCAGCGGCTGGACGTTCTCGATCACCTCGCGGCGGTAGGCCTTGAACGCGTTGGTGGTGTCGTTGTAGCCGTGCCGGAAGAGCTGCTTGATCCACCAGTTCACGATCCGGTTGATGTAGAGCTTGAGGCGCGGGTAGTCGGTGACCTTCGCGCCGGGCACGAAGCGCGAGCCGAACGCGCAGTCGTAGCCCGCCTCGAGGATCCGGTGGTAGGCCACCACGTCGCGCGGGGCGTCCGACCCGTCGGCCATCACGATCGCCACCCCGTCGCCCTCGAACAGGTCGAGCCCGGCCCGCACCGCGAAGCCGTAGCCCTTCGGGTAGTGCGAGCGCACGCAGCGCACGTTCGCGGTGGACCGGGCGAACTCGTCCACGCACTCGCCGGTCCCGTCGCTCGAGCCGTCGTCCACGACCAGCAGCTCGTACTCGACGTGCGCGGCGTCGAGCTCGCGGACCAGCTCGCGCAGCGTGGGCACGATCGAGTCCACCTCGTTCTGCGTCGGGATGACGACCGAGAGCATCATCCGGACAGCGCCGCCCAGCGCTCGACGTTCGCGTCGTGGATCTCGCGCAGCGTCGCCTCGATGTCGTACTCCGGCGCCCAGTCCGGGTAGTCGCGCCGGAACTCGCCGAGGTCGCTGATCCACCAGCGGTGGTCGCCCATCCGCGCCCGGTCGCTCAGCTCCCAGTCGAGCTCGCGGCCGGCGATCCGCTCGCACGCCTCGATCGCCTCCAGCATCGAGCAGTTCGCGTGGCGGCCGCCGCCCATGTTGTAGACCGCGGCCGCGCGCGGGGCGGCCACGAAGTCGGCGATCGCGCGCACCAGGTCGGCGCTGTGCAGGTTGTCGCGCACCTGCCTGGCGTTGTAGCCGTGGACCGTGTAGCGCTCGCCCGTGACGGTGCAGCGCATCAGGTAGGCCAGGAAGCCGTGCAGCGGCGCGCCCGCGTGGCTCGGCCCCGTGAGGCAGCCGCAGCGCAGGCAGATCGTGGGCATGTCGAAGTAGCGACCGTACTCCTGGACCATCAGGTCGGCGGCGGCCTTCGATACGCCGAACAGCGAGTGCATGCAGTGGTCGATCGACATCGTCGTGTCGATCCCGCCGAACCAGCGGTGGTCGGTCGGCAGCTCGAGCCGCCGCTCGCCCTCCTCGAGCGGCAGCGAGTTCGGGGCGTCGCCGTAGACCTTGTTGGTCGAGAGGAAGACGAACGGCGCGTCGGGGCTGTGCTCGCGCGCGGCCTGGAGCAGGTTGAGCGTGCCGACCGCGTTCACGCCGAAGTCCGTGTGCGGGTCGCCGGCCGCCCAGTCGTGCGACGGCTGCGCCGCCGCGTGCACGACCACCTCGATCGACTTCGAGTGCTCGGCGAACACTCGCTCGACGCCGTCGCGGTCGCGGACGTCCAGCTCGAGCCAGCGGAACTCGTCGAGCTCCCCGTCGAGCTGCTCGCTGACCGGCTTCGTGGAGGCGTCCGCCCCGAAGAAGCTCGCCCGCATGTCGTTCTCGAGCCCGATGACGTCGTAGCCGGCGCCGACGAGGTGGCGGACCGACTCCGACCCCACGAGCCCCCCGGATCCCGTGACGATCGCGACCGGCATCAGCGGCGCGAGGCTAGCAACGGCCGCCCCGGCAGCGCGCTACCTGAGAACGCGCTCGCAGCGGCGCACCACGTCGAGCGCGTCGACGACCGCCGTGTCGCGGCTCGGGCCGCAGTCCACCGTCTCGCGCACGCCATCGCGGGCGTTCACGCGGTCGCGGCCGGTGCCGGCGGAGAAGCGGTCGCGGCCGGTGCCGCCCTTCAGGACGTCGTCGCCGCGGAAGCCGTCGAGGCGGTCGTTCCCGGGCCCGCCGGAGAGCAGGTCGTCGCCCGCGCCGCCGAAGAGGCAGTCCGCGCCGCCGGCGCCGCTGAGACGGTCGTCGCCGGCCAGCCCGCGGATCAGGTCGCCTCCGCCGGTACCGGTGAGCCGGTTGGCGCCCGCTGTGCCGGACCGAGCCTGGCTGCACGGCTCGGGCGACGGCACCGGGGCGGGGGGCTCCGGCGGGGCGGGCGGCGTGAACGGCGGCGGGTCGAGCGGCTGCCAGTCGACCTCCGGTACGCCGTAGCCGCCGAGCTCCACGGAGCGCGGATTCGACCCGTCGGCGTCCACGATGCCGATCCGCGCTCCGGATCCGTAGGCGATCTGCTCTCCGTCCGGCGAGAAGACCGGCGCGCTCTCCCAGAACGTCGCCGGAGCCGGCAGCGTCACGTCGCCGCCGCCGCCGGCGTCCATCACGTGGATCTGGTTGTTGCCGCTGTAGACGATCCGCCGGCTGTCGGGCGAGAAGGACGGGCCGTGGGCGCGCACCGGCTCCGGGGTGACGGCCTGCTCCGCGCCGGTGGCGAGATCGGCCACGACGATCCTGAACGTCTGCGCCGTGTACCCGTTCTCGTCCGGCTGGCTCGCACGGCCCTCGCGCGAGAAGGCGATCAGCCGCCCGTCCGGCGAGAAGCTCGGGGCGTCGAACGGGCTGCCGGCGCCGATCGTGCGCCGGTCGCTGCCGTCGAGGTTCATGGTCTGAACCACAAACGACGGGTACTCGTCGTGCACGAACGCGATCCGCTTTCCATCGGGCGAGAGCACCGGATGGAGCGACTTGCCGTCACTCGTCACCCTGACCTCGTCGCCGCCGTCGGAGGCGGCCACGTACAGGTCGCCTCGGTCCTGGAACACGATCTTCGTGCCATCCGCCGACCAGGACGGGTCGAAGATGCCGCGGTTCGCGGCGGTCAGCCGGACGCGGCCGCTCCCGTCGGGCTGAAGGGTGTAGAGCGCCCGTCCCTCGTCGTTCTGGAACGCCACGGCGAGGCGGCCGTTCTCGCCGGGATAGGTCGCGTCGGCGGGGACCGCGAAGGCGGCGACGAGGGATATCGCGGCAGCGGCCGCGCTGGAGATCTGGCGCGTGCGAGTCATGCCAGCCGGAACACGGCGCGACGCCCCGCGTTGCGGAGCCGGCTACGCCGTCGCCGCGACCAGGCCGGCGCGCGACATGTAGTCCTCGAGCGCCTCGCGCCAGTCGCGCAGCGGCGTGAGGCCGGCCGCGTCGGCCGCCGGGCGGGCCAGCACGCCGTTCAGCGGGCGGTCCACGCCGCCGGCCGGCACCGTCGTCTCGACCGCCTCGATCGGCACCTCGAGCCCGGCGATGTCCATGATCGCCTCGGTGAACTCGAACCACGAGCACTCGCCGCCCTGGGTCAGGTGCAGCACGCCGCTCGCGTCCTTCTCGACCGCCTCGATCAGCGCCGCCGCGAGGTC
Source organism: Thermoleophilaceae bacterium (assembly GCA_036386455.1). Lineage (GTDB taxonomy): Bacteria > Actinomycetota > Thermoleophilia > Solirubrobacterales > Thermoleophilaceae > AC-37. Next base: position 12,352 of record DASVVS010000040.1, on the reverse strand, counting down.
CGCGGTGAACGTGGGGCTCAGGCGCTGGTCGGCGACCATCTTGAGCTGGGCGCCGGGCTGCTGGGCGCGGCCCAGCATGCGGGTCACGAAGTTGCCGCCCTTCGAGGCGCTCCCGTGCAGCCCGTACAGCCCGGCCCCGCGCACCACGAGCGCGCCGGGCGCGTACGAGAGCGCGCAGTACTCGCCGCTCAGCTTCGAGATCGCGTAGATCGAGCGCGGGTTGGGCAGGTCGTCCTCGCGGTACGGCTGCGTCCCGCGGCCGTCGAACACGTAGTTCGTGCTCAGGTGCACGAGCTTGGCGCCCGCGTCGCGGCAGCGCTCGCCGAGCCGCTTGACCGCGCGCGCGTTGACCTCGAACGAGCGGTCCACCTCCTGCTCGCACACGTCCAGGTTGTGGAACGCCGCGCAGTTGAACACCACGTCGGGCGAGACGTCCGCGAACGCGCGCTCCACGGCGGCCTCGTCGGTGATGTCCAGCTCGGCGCGCGCGAGGACGCGGGCCTCCACGCCCTTCGCCGGCAGCTGCTCCTCGAGATCGGAGGCGAGCTGGCCGCCGCCCCCGGTCACCAGAGCGCGCGTCACGTGACGGCGCCGAAGCGCTCGATCCGCGGCTTGACCTCGTTGAGCAGCTCGATCCAGCGGATGTTGTAGAAGCGCGGATCGGTGAGCGTGCTGGGGTCCTGCAGGTCCACGTGGGCGAGCAGGTCCTGCACGGCCTCCACGACCGAGCGGCTGGGGATGAAGCCCAGCGCGGCGAGCTTCGCGTTCGAGCACTCGTAGTCGCGCGTGAGCTTGGGCGCCGGGGCCTCCTCGAGCTGGACCGTCTTGCCGAGGAGCTGTACCGAGCCCGCCACGAGCATCGCCAGCTCGCGGATCTGGTAGTTCGAGTGCAGCACGTTGAAGATCTCGCCGCGCACGTCGTCGGCGGGGGCCTCGAGGGCGAAGATCATCGCGTCGGACACGTCGCGAACGTCCACGAGCGGGCGCCACATCCAGCCGCCGCCGTGCAGCGACAGCCGGCCCTTCAGCAGCGCGTCCTTGACGAACGTGTTGACCACGAGGTCGTAGCGCATGCGCGGGCTCCAGCCGTAGACGGTGCCGTTGCGCAGGCAGACCGGCACGAGCCCCTCGCCCACCATCCCGAGGAGGGCCTCCTCGCCGTAGCGCTTGGAGGTGGCGTAGGCGCCGTAGGGCTTGATGTCCGCCGTCTCGTCGTGCATGCCGAGCGGCAGCCCGTCGTAGAGCGAGCACGAGGAGGCGAAGACGAGCCGCTCGATGCCGTGGTCCACGCAGGCGCGGCCCATGGTCTCGGTGGCGACGGCGTTCATCTGCCAGTTCGCCTCGGGGTCGTACTCGGCCGTCGGGTCGTTCGAGAGGCCGGAGAGGTTGATCACGCCGTCGATGTCCTCGAAGGCGCTGGCGGGCATGTCCCGCACGTCGGCCTCCACGATCTCGACCCGGTCGCGGAAGTCGGCCAGCGGGCCCTCGCCCCAGTAGAGGCGGTCGAGCAGCCGCACCTCGTAGCCGCGCTCGAGCAGCCGCGGCACGAGCACGCAGCCGATGTAGCCCGCGCCGCCGGCGACGAGCACCTTCTGGCCGCGCTGGGGCGGCTCGGGGGGAAGTCCGTTGCTTCTCACATCGCGCCCCGGCAGGGACACGGCCGGCTGTCCGTTCTCGCTCATGGAAACCTCCAACACGCGCACGAGGAGGTTGCTGCGGTGCGCGTCGGCGCCCGAGGCTAGCAGCGGCTCCGCGCCGTCCCACCGCTACCTTGTGGCGCCTCCATGGCCAAATGCCTCGTCACAGGCGGCGCCGGATTCATCGGGGCCCATCTCGCCCGTGCCCTGGTGGAACGGGAGCACGACGTCGTCGTGCTCGACGACATGAGCGGCGGCTTCCCGGACAACGTCGACGAGCGCGCGCGACTGGTCGAGGGCTCGATCGTGGACCACGAGCTGGTGGACGGGCTCTTCGAGGCCGAACGGTTCGACCACGTCTACCACCTCGCCGCCTACGCGGCCGAGGGACTGAGCCACTTCATCAAGCGGTTCAACTACACGAACAACGTCATCGGGAGCGTGAACCTGATCAACGCGTCGGTGAACAACGACGTGGAGTGCTTCGTGTTCACCTCGTCGATCGCGGTCTACGGCGCGGGCCAGGTGCCCATGCGCGAGGACATGCGCCCCGAGCCGGAGGACAGCTACGGGATCGCCAAGTTCGCGGTCGAGCAGGAGCTGGCGGTGTCCCACGAGATGTGGGGACTGGACTACGCGATCTTCCGCCCCCACAACGTCTACGGCGAGCTGCAGAACATCGGCGACCGCTACCGCAACGTGCTGGGCATCTTCATCAACCAGATCATGCAGGGGCAGCCGCTCTCGATCTTCGGCGATGGCGAGCAGTCACGCGCGTTCAGCTACGTCGGCGACATCGTTCCCGCGATCGCCGACGCTCCCTTCACGCCCGGGGCGCGCGGCGAGGTCTTCAACGTGGGCGCCGACACGCCCTACTCGGTCAATCAGCTCGCGGACGTCGTCCGCAGGGCCATGGACGTGCCCGACCACCCGGTCGTGCACCACGAGGCGAGGAACGAGGTCCTGCACGCGTTCTCGGACCACTCGAAGACCGCGCGCGTCTTCGGTGAGCGCGAGGCGACCTCGCTCGAGGACGGCGTCGAGCGGATGGTCCGCTGGGCGCGCGAGCACGGCCCGCGCAAGACCCCCGACTTCGCCGGCGTCGAGGTCCTTCGCAACCTGCCCGCCTCGTGGGCGGCGCAGTCCGGCGCCGGCGAGTAGCGCCTCAGCCCGCCGGACCCCGGTCCACCACGACGATCGTCCGGTAGGCGGGGCCGCGGCGCCACCGGCGGACCGCGTCGAACAGGAGACGTACGAACGGCCGCGTGTGGAGGCCGAGCGGCCGGGTCACGGGCCACAACGGCTCGAGCGCATACAGCCAGTGAACGACCTTGAAGGCCGGGGCGGGCATGTGCTTGTGAACCGCGACGCTCGCGCCGGGCGGCAGCAGGCGCTCTACGAGCGCGGCCATCTCGTCCGTGGCGGGCACGCCCTCGCGCAGGTGCTCGCCGACCCACGGATGGTCCTCACCGTGCTTGCGCCGGTAGCGGTCGTTCAGCCACGTGTCGAGCTCGGTCGCCGCCGCGTCGGCCGGGAAGGTGGCCACCAGCCGGCCGCCGGGCCTCAGCACCCGGATCATCTCCCGCAGAGCGGGCTCGCGGTCGGCCGGGTCCAGGTGCTCGAGCATCTCCAGCGACAGGACGAAGTCGAAGCTGCCGTCCTCGAACGGCATCGCGAGCGCCGACCCCTCGACGGGGCGCAGCCAGCCGGTCGCGAGCACCGCGGTCCGCTCGAACGCAAGGTCGAGGCCGGTGACCGGAAGGTCGAGGAACTGCGTGATGCCCCCAGCCCCGGAGCCGACCTCGAGCACGTCGGCGCCCTCCGTCCAGCGCTCGGCCATGAGCTCGGACACGGTCGCGTAGCGCAGGGCCGCGTCGATGTTGCCGTACCAGACGCGAGAGCGAACGGCGGCCGGGCTCGGGCGATCCACGGGGCCGCCACTGTACTTCTAAGGTGTCGCCGATGGGCGAGCCGCATCCCGACAGACGGGCGCGCATCGCCGTCGTTCTGATCGACACCGACGAGGGAGAGCTCCTGGAGGAGACGCTTCCTCTCCTCGAAGCGCAGACGCGGCCGCCCGACGAGATCGTCGTGGTGGACAACGCCGCCAGCGACGGGTCGCCGGAGTGGATTCGCGAGCGCCATCCGCGCGTGAGGATCGTCGCCCTGTCACAGCGAGCGGGCTTCGCCGAGGCGAACAACCGCGGGGTGCGCGCGGCCGGCGACTGCGATCTGGTCGCCCTGCTGAACGCCGACGCGTTTCCAGAGCCGCAATGGCTCGAGCGACTCGAGGCGGCGGCGCGCGACCATCCGGACGCGGCCGCCTTCTCCAGCCTGATGCTCGACGGGCGCGATCCCACCCTGCTGGACGGAACCGGCGACGTCATGCACCGGAACGGGCTCGCCGGCCGGCGTCATCACGGCCACCCGATCGCGGAGACGCCGGAGGCTTCCGTGCCGGCCGACGTCTTCGCGGCCTGCGCGGGCGCGGCCCTGTATCGCCGGGAGGTCTTCGAGGCACTCGGCGGGTTCGACGAGAGCTACTTCATCTACTTCGAGGACGCGGACCTCTCCTTCCGCATGCAGCTGCTCGGCCACGGCGTCCGGTACGTCCCCGGCTCGGTGGTCCGCCACCTGGGTTCGGCCACGACGGGGGTCGACAGCGACTTCACGATCTACCACACCCAGCGGAACCTGGTGTGGATGTTCTGGAAGGCCATGCCGTGGCCGCTGCTCGTGCTGTACCTGCCGGCGCACCTGGCGATGCACGCGGGAATGACGTGGGACTACGTCCGCGCCGGCCGCGCCGGGCCCGTCCTGCGGGCCAAGCGCGATGCCCTGCGAGGGTTGCCGCGCGTCCTGCGCGAACGCCGGGCCATCCGGCGCCGGCGGCGCGTGTCGAGTCGCGAGCTCCGTTCGCGGATGGAACCGATCGACAGCTGGTTCTCACCGAGCTGGTTCCGCAAGCGCCGCGAGGCCGCTCGCATGATCCGGGGGTCCTAGGTCCCGACGAGCGCGCGAGCGTTGGCGAGCGTCGGCCGCACGCCCGTGGTGACCGACAGATGCGCGACCACGGCCGCCCCCATGCCGGCGACCACGACCGGCAGCGCCAGCCCGCTCGGAAGGAGGGCGTTCGCGGCGAAGCCCCAGGCGAAGACGGCCGCCGCGGAGAGCACCAGGCTCGCCGCGATGACTCGGCCCGATCCCATCTCGCGCAACTGCATGGCGGGAACCAGGCCGCGGGCGCGGGAGAAGAACCACGCGGTACCGATGACGTAGGCGAGCGCGGTGGCCGCGACCACGCCGTAGGCCCCCGCGAGGATCCCGAGGGAGACCGAAGCGACCACGTTGATGCCCACGAGCAGCGTCGCGTAGCGCGCCTCGAGCCCGGGGTTCCCGACCGCCCGCAGGTAGACGCTCGGGATGCCCGTCAGCAGGTTCACCCCGTACGCGAACACGAGGAACCCGCCGAGCAGCGCCGCCTCGTCGTGACCATCGCCGAGCCATCCCTCGATGAGCGGCTGGAGAGCGGCGAGGGCGATCACCGTCGCGCCCATGACGGTCAGCAGCCAGAGCCGGTGCAGCCGCCTGTACAGCGCCGGCAGCGCCTCCGGCTCGTGCCCGTAGAGAAGCGACATGCGCGTGACGAGCGGATTGAGGGCGGATGCCGCCACCACGCGGCCGGCCTCCGCCGCCTGGGCGCCGATGCCGAGCTGCCCGACCGTCGTGGCGGGCGCGATGACGCCGAGCACGAGCTTGTCGCTCTGGTTGTTGGCGAACGTGGCGATCGCGGACATCTGGACGCGCGCCGAGAACCCGGCCAGCGCGAGCGTCTCCGCGCGCGACAGGAGCGCGGGCCTGCTCCGCGTGAAGACGTCCGCGACGGTGACCAGACGCACCCCCGCCGCCACGAGCTGCTGTGCGAGTGCCGCGTACGCCACGCCGCGAAGTCCCTCGCCCGGCAGCAGCACGATCAGGAGGGCGACCTGCGCGGCGACCCCGAGGGCGGTGGCGACGGCATACGCGGGGAACCGCTCGAGGCCCTGCTGGAGGTTCGCGAGGCCGCCGGAGAACAGGGCAGCCAGGACGATCGGCCCGAGCAGGCGGAACATCGTCTCGGCGTCGCCCTCCAGCCTCGCGGGCACGTTGAACGCGCTCGCGAGTGGCGGCGCGAGCAGCTGCGCGAGCGCGACGATCACGAGGCCGCCCGCCACGTACAGGCCGAGGGCGGTCCAGGCGACTCGGGCGATCCCATCGCGGTCGTCGCGCCCGTGTGCGACCGCGACGAAGCGCATGATCCCTGAGCCGAGACCGGCCTCCGCGACCGACAGGAAGAGCACGATCGAAAGGCCGATCGTCCAGATCCCGAAGCCGTCGGTGCCGACGCCGTCGATGATCAACGGCACCGATACGAGCGCGCCTCCGATCGTCAGTGCCGACGTAACCACGCTCGCGACGACGTTGCGGCCGAGGCTCATTTGCACGCCGGGAACCTAAGCACGGCGTGCCTGGGGCGGCCGTCGCCGGAGCGTCCGCGCCCGCTTAACTACCGCCCATGAAGGCCGTCATCCTCGCCGGGGGCCTCGGCACGCGCATCGCCGAGGAGACCGGAGTCAAGCCCAAGCCGATGGTCGAGATCGGGGCCCGCCCGATCCTCTGGCACATCATGAAGGGGCTCGCCGCGACCGGCGGGATCGACGAGTTCGTGATCTGCCTCGGCTACCGCGGCTTCGTGATCAAGGAGTGGTTCGCGAACTACTGGCTGCACGCGAGCGACGTGACCGTCGACCTGGCCGGCAACAGCATGGAGGTGCACCAGGAGACGGCCGAGCCGTGGCGGGTCACGCTGATCGACACCGGCGAGGAGACCGCCACCGCCGGGCGCCTCAAGCGCGTGCTGCCCTACGTCGACGGCGACGAGTTCCTGTTCACCTACGGCGACGGCGTGAGCGACCTCGACGTGAGCGCCCTCGTGGCCTACCACCGCTCGCACGGCGCGCTGGCCACCGTGACGGCCGTGCAGCCGCCGGGCCGCTGGGGCACGCTCGCGCTCGACGACGACCGCGTGGAGAGCTTCCACGAGAAGCCGAGCGGCGACGGCGCCTGGATCAACGGCGGCTACTTCGTGCTGTCGCCGCGCGTGGGCGACTACATCGACGGCGACTCGGTCGTGTGGGAGGAGGAGCCGGTCGAGCGCCTGGCGCGGGACGGAGAGCTGCGGGCGTTCCGGCACAGCGGCTTCTGGCGGGCGATGGACACCGTTCGCGACCGCAACGCGCTCGAGGAGCTGTGGCGCTCCGGCCGGGCGCCCTGGCGAACGTGGGAGTAGACCCCGCCTTCTGGCGCGGCCGGCGCGTGCTCGTGACCGGCCACACCGGCTTCAAGGGAAGCTGGCTGTCGCTGTGGCTCCAGGAGCTCGGGGCCGAGGTCAGCGGCTACGGGCTCGAGCCGCCCACGGAGCCGTCGCTCTTCGAGGCCGCGCGCGTGGGCGAGGGGATGGCCTCGGCGATCGGCGACGTGCGCGACCGGGCCGCGGTGGCCGAGGCGGTGCGGGTGGCCGAGCCGGACGTGCTGCTCCACCTCGCCGCTCAGCCGCTCGTGCGCGAGTCGTTCGCCGACCCGGTCGGCACCTACGAGGTGAACGTGAGCGGCACGGCGAACGTGCTCGACGCCGCGGTGTGCGCCGGCGTGCGCGCGGTGGTCGTCGTGACGAGCGACAAGTGCTACGCGCCGCGCGCCGAGCCCTGCCGCGAGGGCGACCCGCTCGGCGGGTCCGACCCATACTCGAGCAGCAAGGCGTGCGCCGAGCTGGTGGCGGCGGCCTGGCGCGAGTCGTTCGGCCGCGACGGAGGGCCCGCGATCGCGACCGTGCGCGCCGGGAACGTGATCGGGGGCGGGGACTGGGCTGCGGACCGGCTCGTGCCGGACGCGATCCGCGCGGCGCTCGACGGGCGGCCGCTGCTCGTGCGCAACCCCGAGGCGATCCGCCCCTGGCAGCACGTGCTGAACCCGCTGAGCGGCTACCTCGAGGTGGCCCAGCGGCTGGGCGAGGAGCCCGAGGCGGCGGCGGCGTGGAACTTCGGGCCGGCGCCGGGCGACGAGCTGCCGGTGCGCGAGGTGGCGGACCGGCTCGCGGGCCTGTGGGGCGAGGGGCTCGAGTGGCGGGCCGAGGGCGACGGCGGCCCGCCCGAGACCGCCGTGCTGCGGCTGGACTCGGCGAAGGCGCGCGAGCGGCTCGGCTGGCAGCCGCGCTGGCACCTCGACGACGCGCTGTCGGCCACGGTCGACTGGTTCCGCGCCTGGGCGGCCGGAGCCGACGCGCGGGGGATCACCGCCGCGCAGCTGGCGGCGTTCGCGGCGCGGCCCTGAGCGCGTCCGGCCTTCTGGCGGAGTCCTCGGCCTAGGCCGAGGAGGCTTCGGCCAGCGCGGCCTCGACCTTGGGCCGCATCGCCTCGGCCAGCGCGATCAGCCCGGAGAGCGGGCGGATCAGCACGGTCAGCTCGGCGATCCGCCCGTCGCTCGTGGCGCGGAAGATGTCCACGCCGGTGACCTCGCGGTCGCCGACCTTCGCCTCGAACACGAGCGCGTGGGTCTCCTCGCCCTCCAGCGCGTCGACGTAGCGGAACTCCTCGAAAACCTCCGACACGGCCTTCAGGACCACGCCCACGGCCTCGGCCCCCCGGAACTCGTGGAAGGTCACCGGGCTGTGCAAGACGGCTGTCGGCGCCAGAAGCTCGGCGATACCCTCGGCGTGCCCCGCCTCGACCGCGGTGCGGAAACGCTCTGCAACTGCCCTTGCGTCCATAGCGACGCATAACTTACCCGCAACTTTGGGCAAGGGGTCGAGTTCTGCTGTTTGTCCACCCCGCCCCACGGGCATCGGAAACGAGTTGACCCCCTCCCAGTCACAGATCGCCGGCGAGCCGCTGCCGGGCTCGCTGCTGTCCTTCCCGGACGCCCGCGAGCGCGCCCGCCTGGACGCCCGCTCGCTCCCGACCCCCGCCGACATCCGCACCCGGGACATCCTCGACGTGCCGATCGCGATGACCGACTACGCCCAGGCGATGGACGTGATGGACGGGATGATCGCCCGCCGCGAGCGCGGCTACGTGTGCGTGGCCGCGGTCCACTCCGTGACCCTGGCCAAGACCGACCGCGTGCTGCGCGACGCGATCCTCGGCTCGAGCCTGACCGTGCCGGACGGCATGCCGCTCGTGTGGGCCGCCAACATGATGGGCGAGAACTTGCGGGATCGCGTGTACGGCCCCGAGCTGATGCGGCGCTACAACGAGCGCTGCCGCGACCACGGCCACCGCGTCTGGCTCTACGGCGGGCGCGACCAGGGCTCGCTCGCCCAGCTCGCCACCAACATGCACAAGACGAACCCGGGCATGCGGATCGTCGGCGGCTACTCGCCGCCGTTCCGCCCGCTGACCGAGGCCGAGGAGGACGAGCTCGCCGGCCAGATCAACGCGGCGCGGCCGGACGTGCTCTGGGTCGGGATCGGCGTGCCGAAGCAGGAGAAGTGGATGGCCCGGATGCGCGAGAAGCTCGACGTGCCGGTCATGTGCGGCGTCGGCGCGGCGTTCGACTTCCTCGGCGGCCGCGTCTCGCAGGCGCCGGAGTGGATGCAGAAGCGCGGGCTCGAGTGGACGTACCGGATCGCGCAGGAGCCCCGCCGGCTGCTGCCGCGCTACGTCTACCACAACCCCCGCTTCATGGCCTCCCTGGGCCGGCAGCTCGTGACCGAGCGCCGTCGCCAGGGCAGCCGCCTCACCCGCGGATAGCCTCAGGGGCATGGCCGCGGACGTCGCGATCGTGGGGCTCGGCCGCATCGGGCTGCCCCTCGCACTCTCGTTCGCCGACCGCGGACTGAACGTGGTCGGGATCGATCGCGAGCCGCGCGTGCTCGACACGGTGCGCGGCGGCCGGATGCCGTTCCACGAGACCGGGACTCAGGAGCTGCTCGAGCGCGTGGTCGCCGGCGAGCGGCTCACGCTCTCCCAGCGCATCCAGGACGCGGCCGAGGCCGACCAGATCGTGCTCACGCTCGGCACGCCGACCCACGTGCACATCGAGATCGACATTTCGCAGATCCGCAGCGTGGTCGACGCCCTGCTGCCGCTGCTGCGCGAGGGCCAGACGATCATCCTGCGCTCGACCGTGGCGCCCGGCACGACCGAGTGGGTGGCCGGCTACATCGAGCAGCGGCGCGGCTTCACGGCCGGCGAGGACGTGTACGTGGCGCACGTGCCGGAGCGGATCGCGGTGAACCACTTCCTCGAGGAGATCTCCACGCTGCCGACGATCGTGGGCGGCGTCGGGGACGGCTCGGGTGACGCCGCGGCGCGGCTGTTCGGCGTCTTCGGCACCGAGATCGTGCAGACCTCGGCGGTGCAGGCCGAGCTCGCGAAGATCTGGACCAACATCCTGCGCTACACGCAGTTCGCGCTGCCCAACCTCCTGATGATGGAGTGCGAGCAGTACGGCGCCAACGTGTTCGACGTGATCGAGCTGATCAACCACGAGTATCCCCGCGGCGGCATGAAGGACCCCGGCCTGACCGCGGGCACGTGCCTGCGCAAGGACTTCGCGTTCTCGGAGGAGCGCTCGCGCGCGCCGGGCATGCTGCTGTCGGTCTCGCGGGTGCACGAGTCGGTGCCGCTGTTCCTCGTGGAGGGGCTCAAGGGGCGGCTCGGCGGCTCGCTGCGCGACTGCAAGGTGGCGGTGCTCGGGCTCACCTTCAAGCGCGACTCCGACGACGTGCGCGACTCGCTCGCGGCCAAGCTGATCCGCCTGCTCGAGCGCGAGCTGGCGCACGTGTCGCGGCACGACCCGTACGTCTCGGAGGGCACGGAGTCGCTCGAGTCGGCGCTGTCCGGCGCGGACGCGGTGGTCGTGGCCACGAACCACACCGAGTACGAGAGCATCCTCCCGCTGCTGCCTCACGACGCGGTCATAGTGGACCCGTGGAACGTGACGGGAACGGGCGAGGTCTTCGCGGCGGTCCGCGAGCTGGCTCGCAACCGCTGAGCGCCGGCGCCGTCACGCCGCGCCAGAAGCGGCTCACGCTCGTCGCCTGCATCCTCGCCTCGTCGATCGTCTTCGTCGACTCGACGGTCGTGAACGTCGCGCTGCCGGCGATCGCGGACGACCTCGATGCCGGGCTCGCCACGCAGCAGTGGGTGGTGGAGGCGTACCTGCTGATGCTGGCCTCGCTGGTGCTGATCGGCGGGTCGCTCAGCGACCTGCTCGGGCGGCGGCGCGTGTTCGAGGCCGGCGTCGTCGGCTTCGGGGTCACGTCGCTGCTCACCGCCTCGGCGCCGACGGCCGAGCTGCTGGTGGCCGCGCGGGCGCTGCAGGGCGTCGCGGGCGCGCTGCTGGTGCCGAGCGCGCTGGCGATGATCATGGCCACCTTCGACGAGCACGAGCGCGGTGCGGCGATCGGCTCGTGGACGGCTTGGAGCGGGGTCGCGACGCTCGGCGGGCCGCTGCTCGGCGGGCTGCTGGTGGAGGCGGCCACGTGGCGGCTCGTCTTCGCCATCGGGATCGTGCCGATCGTGGTCACGCTCTACCTGCTGGTGCGGCACGTGCCGCGCGGGCTCGACGCGCGCTCCGACCGTCACGTGGACCTGCCCGGCGCCGTGCTGTGCGCGCTCGGCCTGAGCGGCGTGGTTCTGGCGCTGATCGAGCAGCCGCGCGAGGGCTGGGGCGATCCGATCGTGGCGGCGCCGCTGGCCGCGGGGGCCGCATTCCTGGCGCTGTTCCTCGTGCAGGAGCGGCGCTCGCCGGACCCGATGCTGCCGCTCGGGCTGTTCCGGCGGCGCAACTTCGCGGTGGGCAACGCGGCCACCCTGGCGATCTACGCCGGGCTCTCGACGTGCTTCTTCTTCCTCCCGATCTTCCTGCAGGGCCCGGCGGGGTTCAGCGCGGTCGAGTCGGGGCTGTCGCTCGTGCCGATGACCGTGATGCTGTTCTTCCTGTCGAAGCGGTTCGGGGCGTTGGCGGACCGGATCGGGGCGCGGGCGCCGATGACCGTGGGGCCGCTGGTGGCCGCGGGCGGGGTGCTCCTCCTGATGCGTCTCGACGAGGGCGCCTCGTACTTCGGGGACGTGGTGCCGGCGGTCGCGCTGCTCGGACTCGGGATGTCGATGGTGGTGGCGCCGCTCACTGCGACCGTGCTCTCGGACGCCGACCAGGAGCACGCCGGAGTCGCGTCCGGGGTGAACAACGCGGTGGCGCAGGTGGCCGGGCTCGTGGCGATCGCGGCGATCGGGGCGGTGGTGGCGGCGCAGTTCGCGGGAGCGCTCGAGGACCGTGCCGCCGGAGCGAGCCGGCAGGCGCTCGACGATGCCAAGACGCGGCCGCTCACGGTCGCTCCCCCCTCGTCCCCGTTGCGCGAGGCCACGGCGGACGCCTCCGTGTCGGCCTTCCGGACGGGTGTGAGCGTGGCGGCGGGGCTGATGCTGCTCGGCGGGCTGCTGTCGGCGGCGGGCCTGCGCGACCGGCGCCGCGAGGTGCCGTGCGAGGAGTGCCCGGGCGGGGCGCTCGTCGGGGCGAGCGAGGACGTGGCGCGCGTGCGCGTGCCGGCGCCGGCCCCCGGGTAACCTCGCCGCATGGCCCGAGTGCTCGTCACCGGCGGTGCCGGAACGATCGGCGGCGCCGTCGTCCGCCGGCTGATCCGCGACCCCGACTGGGAGGTCCGCGTGGCCGAC
>DASVVS010000039.1:0-34601 GCA_036386455.1 Thermoleophilaceae bacterium | reverse complement strand
CCGCCCGTAGACTGCGCCGCCGCGTGCGCATCTTCAGCGGCATCCAGCCCACCGGGCAGAAGCACCTCGGCAACTACATAGGCGCGATCCGCCAGTACGTCGAGGGCCAGGATCGCGGCGACCCGGCGATCTACTGCATCGTCGACCTGCACGCGATGACGGTCCCGTTCGAGCCCGCCGAGCTGCGCTCCAACGTGCTCGACACGACCGCGGTGCTGCTCGCGGCCGGCCTCGAGCCGGGGCGCTGCATCCTCTTCCGCCAGAGCGACGTTCACGAGCACACCGAGCTGTGCTGGCTGCTCACCTGCCTCACCGCTCACGGCGACCTGAACCGGATGACCCAGTTCAAGGAGAAGTCGGCGGCCGCGCGCGAGCTCGTGTCCGCGGGGGTGTTCCTGTACCCGGCGCTGCAGGCCGCGGACGTGCTGCTCTACCGGGCCGACGAGGTCCCCGTGGGCGACGACCAGCGCCAGCACATCGAGCTGATGCGCGAGATCGCGATGCGCTTCAACTCCCGCTTCGGGGAGACGCTGGTCGTGCCGGACCACCGGATCCCCGAGGTCGGCGGCCGGGTCATGGACCTCCAGGAGCCGGAGCGGAAGATGTCCACCACCTTCGGCACCGAGGCGGGCACCCTCCTCATCCGCGACCCGGACGCGGTGATGACCAAGAAGATCAAGCGCGCGGTGGCCGACTCGGGCCGCGAGGTGGTGCGAGCGCCCGACAAGCCGGGCATCTCGAACCTGATCGAGGTGATGGCGGTGCTGCGCGGCGTGGAGCCGGAGGCGGTCGAGAGCGAGTTCGAGGGGTCGGGCTACGGCGACTTCAAGATGGCCGTGGCCGAGACCGTGACCTCGCGCCTGGGCCCGATCCGCGACCGCTACGAGGAGCTCGTGGCCGATCCGGCGGGGCTCGACGCGGTGCTGGCCGAGGGCGCGGAGCGGGCGCGGGTGCTCGCCCGGGAGACGATGGAGCTCGTGAGGGAGCGGATGGGGGTCGGCCCGGGGGTGTGAAGACCTACTCGGTCCATAGACCGGGTAATCCTTCACAGGAAGCCATCGGGGCCGCCCTCTAGCATCGCCCCCGATGCGCGCCGCCGCCCTAGACCTCGACCTCGAGGTCTTCCAGGGTCCGTTCGACCTGCTGCTGACCCTCGTCCTGCGCGAGGAGATCGATCTCGCCGAGGTCGAGCTGGCCGAGGTCGTGCTCGCCTACGTGGAGTACCTCGAGTCGACCGGCGAGCTCGATCTGGAGGCCACCACCGAGTTCCTCGTGCTGATCGCCGCCCTGCTGGAGCTGAAGTCGCGGCTGATGCTGCCGGGCGAGGAGGACGAGGGGATCGACTGGGAGCCGGGCGAGGCCGCCGACGAGCTGCTCGCCCGCCTGCTCGAGTACTCCCGCCACAAGCGCGCCGCCGGCTGGCTGCGCGAGCGGCTCGAGGAGGAGTCCGGCTTCCGCTACCGCTCGGCGCCGATCCCGCCCGCGCTGCGGCGAGTCTCGGTCGAGCTGGCCGAGAAGTCGTACGAGCCCGAGTCGCTGGCCGGCGCGATCGGCGGCCTCCTGCGCACGCCGCCGCCGATCGACCTGCGTCACATGGCCCGGCCGCGGGTGACCGTCGAGATGCGGCTCGCCCACCTGCGCGACCTGCTCCGCACGCGCACGCGGTTCGCGTTCGAGGACGCGGTCGAGGGGGCCGACCGCGTGACGCAGGCGGTCACGATCTTCGCGCTGCTCGAGCTCTACAAGAAGGGCGAGGCCGACTGGGAGCAGGCCGGTCCGTTCGAGCCGATCACGATCGTTGGGGCGCGCGCGTGAACGAGCTGGCCCGCGTGATCGAGGCGCTGCTGTTCCTCTCCCCGGAGCCGCTCACGTCCACCGAGCTGGCCGACGCCGCCGAGTCGAGCGAGGGCGAGGTCGTGGAGGCCCTCGCGCGCCTGCGCGAGCACTACGCGGAGGGCTGGCGCGGCGTGGTGCTGCGCGAGGTCGCCGGCGGGTTCACGCTGGCCACCGACCCCGTGGCCGAGCGCGCCGCGCGCCGGCTGTTCAGCCGCCCGCGCACGCCGCCGCTCACGCAGGCGCAGGCCGAGTGCCTGGCGATCGTCGCGTACCTCCAGCCGGTCTCGCGCCCCGAGATCGCCCGCATCCGCGGCGTCGCCTCCGAGTCCGCCACCGCCACGCTGCTCGAGCGCGGCCTGATCGAGGAGTCGGGCCGCTCCCAGTTCGGCGCGATCCTCTACCGCACCAGCGAGCTGTTCCAGCGCCTCTTCGGCCTGAGCGGCCTCGACGCCCTGCCCGACCCCGCGCAGTTCGACCCCACGCCGGAGGAGGAGGGCGAGCTGCGCGAGCGCTTGCTGAAGGCCGGCGACCAGCGCGCGGGTACCGGCTGAGCCGGCGCACGGGATGCCCGGCTTCGGCGAGCACGTCGCGATGCTCGAGAGCTGGCGGCTCTTCCCGGGGGTGGAGCGGCTCGGTGGCGAAGCCGCGGACGCTCCGGGCGGCGCCGCCGCGCCGGGCGAAGCCGCGGGCGCTCCGGGCGAAGCCGCGGACGCTCCGGGCGGCGCCCGCGCCGCACTGACCTTCGACGACGGCCCCGATCCCGACGCCACCCCCGCCGTCCTCGACGCGCTCGACGCGGCGGGCGTCAAGGCCACGTTCTTCGTCGTCGGCGAGCAGCTCATGCGCCACTGGGCCATCGCCCGCGAGGCTCGCGCCCGCGGCCACCAGCTCGCGCTGCACGGCGCCGCCCACCCGCGCCACGCGGAGCTCGGCCCGGCAGCCGCGCGCGACGAGGTGGCGCGCGGCGTCGGCGCGTTCGAGGCGGCCACGGGCGAGCAGGCCGAGCTCTTCCGGCCGCCGTACGGCCGCTTCTCCGAGCACTCGCACGAGGCCTGCCTCAAACTCGGCCTGACGCCGGTCTACTGGTCGGCCTGGGGCTGCGACTGGGAGCCGATACCGGCCGAGCGGATCGCCGATCTGGTCACGCGCGACCTCGCCGCCGGCGCCATCGTCCTGCTGCACGACTCGGCCCGCTACGCCGTTCGCGAGAGCGCGGTACCCACGGCCGGGGCGATCCCCGCCATAGCCGCCGCGGCCCGGGAGAACGGCCTGGACCTCGGTCCCATAGGGCCTTCCCCAACCGGGGGATAGACCCACCCCCATCTGCGGGGAGGGCCAGAAACGCTCAGGGACCCGCGCGATCCAGCCGATACGCGCCTAGGCGCCCATTTCGCCCCCTGGACGTGACCCTTTGGACGCAGCCGCAGAGCACAAGCCGCGCCGGTTCCTCCGGGCGACCCAAGTCGCCTGTGCACTGGCCCTGCTCGCGTGCGGTCTGCACCTGGGCGCGGACCTGGGCGGGGACCGCCTCGCGCCGCTCTTCAACGACTACATCTACAACGGCCTCGTCCTGGTGGCCGCGGCCTCGTGCATCCTGCGCGCGGTGCGCGTGCGCGCCGGGCGCGCGGCCTGGGCTCTGCTCGGCGCCGGGCTCGTGGCCTGGGCCGCGGCCGAGGTCTACTACAGCTTCCACCTGACGAACCTGGAGGAGCCGCCGTACCCGTCGCTGTCCGACGGCCTCTGGCTCTCCTTCTACCCGGCGACCTACATCGCCCTGGCGCTGCTCGTGCGCGCCCGGATGCGGGAGGCGCGGGCGAGCCTGTGGCTCGACGGGCTGGTCGCCGCCCTCGCGGTGGCGGCCGTCGGCGAGATCTGGGTCTTCAGCCCGATGGCCGAGGCGAGCCTCGCCGGCGGCCTGGCCGAGCCGAAGGAGGTGGCGACCGACCTCGCCTATCCGATCGCCGACCTGGTGATGCTCGCCCTCGTGATGGGTGTCTTCTCGCTCACCGCCTGGCGCCCCGGCCGCGCCTGGACGATGATCGGCCTCGGCCTGACCGCGATGGCCGTGGGCGACTCGATCTACGCGTACCAGGCCTCGCAGGGCACCTACACGGAGGGCACGATCCTGGACGCGGTGTGGCCCGCGGCCACGCTGCTCGTGGGCTTCGCCGCCTGGGAGCCGAACCGCCGCAAGGGCGACATCCACCTGGCGGGCTGGCGCATGCTGGTCCTGCCGGTGCTGTTCGCGCTGCCGTCGCTCGGCGTGCTCGTGTACGACCACTGGCACCCGGTCGACGCCGCGGCGATCGCGCTCGCCGCCGCCTGCATGCTCGTCGTGCTCGTGCGGACCGCCATGACGTTCGGCGAGAACATGCGGATGCTCTCCACCAGCCGGCTCGAGGCGATGACCGACGCGCTGACCGGCCTCGGCAACCGCCGCCGGCTGATGGCCGACCTCGACGAGGAGCTCGCGAGCGCGTCGCCCGCCGAGCCGCGCGTGCTGGCGCTCTTCGACCTCGACGGCTTCAAGCGCTACAACGACAACTTCGGCCACCCCGCCGGCGACGCCCTGCTGGCCCGCCTGGGGCACGCCCTCCAGCGCGCCACGGAGACGTACGGCCGCGCCTACCGCCTCGGCGGCGACGAGTTCTGCGTGCTCGCCGCGGCCGACGCCGAGGGCGCCGCGACGGTCATCGCCGCCGCGAGCCAGGCGCTCACCGAGCAGGGCCAGGGCTTCCTCGTGACGGCCTCGCACGGCCTCGTGCTGCTCCCGTTCGAGACGGGCGACGCGGCCGCGGCGATGCAGATCGCCGACCAGCGCCTCTATGGCCACAAGGGCTCGCGCCGCAGCAGCGCGGTCGGGCAGCAGACCCGCGACGTGCTGCTCCAGGTGCTGCACGCGCGCAAGCCCGACCTCAGCGAGCACCTGCGCGAGGTCGCGCAGGTGGCGCTCGCGGTCGGCCGGCGGATGGGGCTGAGCCCCGAGCAGCTCGACCAGTCCGCCCGCGCCGCGGAGCTGCACGACATCGGGAAGATGGCCGTCCCGGACGAGATCCTCAACAAGCCGGGCCCGCTCGACGAGGGCGAGCTCGAGTTCGTCCGCCAGCACACGATCGTCGGCGAGCGCATCCTCGCCGCGGCGCCCGCGCTGGCCGACGTCGCGAAGATCGTCCGGTCGAGCCACGAGAGCTTCGACGGCAGCGGCTATCCCGATGGCCTGGCCGGCGACGCGATCCCGCTGGCGAGCCGCATCATCGCGGTCTGCGACGCCTTCCACGCGATGACCGAGGAGCGCCCGTACCAGCCCGCGATGTCGCCGTGCGAGGCGATGGCCGAGCTGCGCCGCTGCAGGGGCACGCGCTTCGACCCGCAGGTCGTGGAGGCCATCTGCGACGAGATCGAGGCCGGGCGCCTGCCGCTGCCGCCCGCGTCCGCGCCGGCGCTGGCGCCGCTCGAGGCGGCTCAGGCCGCCGTGACGGCGAGCTGACCGCAGGCCGCGGCTATGTCGCGGCCGCGGGTGAGCCGGACGGTCGCGCGCAGGCCGCGCTCCTCCAGCGCGCTCCGGAAGGCGTCGATGGCCGCACGCGACGAGCCGCGCAGCTCGGAATCCGTCGGGTTGTACGGGATCAGGTTGACCTTGAAGGCCTCGCGCGGCTGGAGCACGCCGGCCAGCGCGAGCGCCTGCTCGTAGCGGTCGTTGACCCCGTCGAGCATCAGGTACTCCACGAACACCGGCTGGCGGCGGGCGCGCGACCAGGCGAGGCAGGCCTCGAGCACGTCGGGCAGCGGGTAGCGGTCGTTCACGGGCATCAGCTCCGAGCGCAGCGTCTCGTCGGCTGCGTGCAGGGAGAGCGCCAGGCGCACCGGCGGGCCCTCGTTGGTCAGGCGCTCGATCCCCGGGATCCAGCCGACCGTCGATATGGCCGTGCGGCGGCTCGTGATGCCGACGTCGGGCAGGCGCTCGCAGGCGCCCAGCACCGCGTCGAGGTTCATCAGCGGCTCACCCATGCCCATGAACACGGCGTGGTCGACCGCCTCGATGCGCCGGAAGTGGAGCGCCTGGTCGAGGATCTCGGACTCGGTCAGGTTGCGGGCGAACTTCATCCGGCCCGTGGCGCAGAACGTGCACGTGAGCGCGCAGCCGACCTGGCTCGACAGGCAGAGCGAGCGCCGCCCGTCGCGGTAGCGCATCAGCACACCCTCGATCGCGCGGCCGTCGGCGGTCCGGAAGAGCGCCTTCTCGGTGCCGTCGCGGGCGGTGGCGGTGTGCTCCACGGTCAGGCTCGACAGCGGCACGTCGGCCGCGAGCCGCTCGCGCAGGGGCGCGGGCACGTTCGTCATCTCGTCGTAGGAGGACGCGCCGCGGGCGGTCCACTCCCAGATCTGCTTGGCGCGGAAGCGGGGCTGGCCCGCCTGGGCGAGCACGTCGTCGAGGAGCTTCAGGTCCACGGCCCGAGTGTGGCAGCCTCAGGTGCATGCGCCTCGCAAAGCACCTGGCCCACGCGGGCGTCGCCTCGCGCCGGGCGGCCGAGCGGCTGATCGCCGCCGGGCGGGTGACGGTGGAGGGGGAGGTGGTGACCGATCCCGCGCGCGACGTGGCCGGCGACGTGGAGGTGGCCGTCGACGGCGAGCAGGTGCGGGCCGAGCGGCGCGTGGTGTACGCGGTGAACAAGCCGAGGGGGGTCGTCTCGACCGCCGCCGACACGCACGGGCGCCCGACGGTGGTCGAGCTGATCCCCGGCGAGTCGCGGCGGCTCTACCCGGTGGGGCGGCTCGACGCCGACACGACGGGACTGCTGCTCCTGACGAACGACGGCGAGCTGGCGAACCTGCTCACCCATCCCCGCTACGAGGTGGAGAAGGTCTACCGCGTGCGGGTGAAACCGGACCTGAAGCCGGAGTCGGTCGAGGCGCTGCGCGCGGGCGTGCGGCTGGAGGACGGCTTCGCCCGGGCCGAGCGCGTGCGCGAGCTCTCCTCCGCCCGGGTCGAGATCGTGCTCACCGAGGGCCGGAAGCGGCAGGTGCGGCGCATGTGCGAGGCCGTCGGGCACCGGGTCGTGGACCTCGAGCGGGTGCGCTTCGGGCCGCTGCGGCTCGGCGCGCTCGCGAAGGGCGCGCACCGGCGGCTGACGCCGGAGGAGGTCGAGGCGCTGCGCGAGGCCGCTGCCCCCGAGCCGAGCCGCGCCGCTCCGCCCGCCGCCGGGCGCCGCCGGGGGACCTCGCGCGGCGCCGGACGCCGCCGCCCCCCTGCTTGAATCCACCGCCGATGCGACTGCGAGCCATCAGAGGCGCGATCACCGTCGACAGCAACGAGCGCGACGCGATCCTCGACGGCACCGAGGAGCTCGTCCAGGAGGTCATGGAGCGCAACTCGCTCGACCCCGGCGACATCGTGAGCTGCATCTTCACCTGCACCGGGGACCTCGACGCGGCGTTCCCGGCCGAGGCCGCGCGCCGGCTGGGGCTCAGCGCCGTCCCGCTGCTCTGCGCGCAGGAGATCGAGGTGCCGGGGTCGCTCGAGCGGGTGATCCGGCTGATGGTCCACTGCTACTCCGACGAGGCGCAGCACGTGTACCTGCGCGAGGCGACCGCGCTGCGGCGCGACCTGGAGGGGGCGCAGTGAGCATCGAGTTCCGCTCGCGGCTCGCGGACATCCCGTCCTACCCGGCGGCGCAGACCTACGAGTACGGCGGCGAGCTCGTCAAGCTCGCCTCGAACGAGTCGCCCTGGGCGCCGCACCCGTCGGTCGTGGAGGCGATCCAGGAGGCGCTCGGAGGGCTCAACCGCTATCCCGACCCCGAGAAGGGCCTGCTGCGCAAGGCGCTCGCCAACCGGTTCGAGACCGTGCCGGGGCGCGTGGCGGTGGGCAACGGGTCGTGCGAGATCCTGCTCGCCGCGGGCGAGTCCCTGCTCGAGCCGGGCGCCGAGATCGTCTACGCGTGGCCGTCGTTCTCGATGTATCCGCACCTGGCGGCGGCCAGCGGGGCGCGCGCGCTCACCGTTCCGCTCGACTCCGAGGGCCGCCACGACCTGGATGCGATGGCGCGCGAGGTGACCGCGGCCACGCGTCTCGTGCTCGTCTGCAACCCGAACAACCCGACCGCGACGTCGCTTCCGATCGGCGAGATCGACGCCTTCGTCGGCTCGCTCCCGCGCCACGTGGCGGTGATCCTCGACGAGGCGTACGTGGAGTTCTCGACCATGCAGGACCCGGACGAGTCGCTGCCGCTGCTCGAGCGCCACCCGAACCTCGTCCTGCTGAGGACGTTCTCGAAGGTCTACGGCCTGTGCGGGCTGCGCGTGGGCTACGGGCTGTGCGGGTCGGAGTCGTTCCGAGCGGCCGTCGATCGCGTGCGCCAGCCGTTCTCGGTGAACGCGCTGGCCCAGGCGGCCGCGGTGGAGGCGCTGCGCCACCAGGACGAGGTCGAGCGCCGGGTGGAGCGCACCGCGATCGAGCGCCTGCACGTGGAGGACGAGCTGGAGGAGCGCGGCCTGTGGTCGAGCGACTCGCAGGCGAACTTCTCGTGGTTCTCGCTCGGCGACCGCGACGAGGCCGCCGTGCTGCGCGAGCTGGCCACCCGCGGCGTGATCGTCCGCGGCGGGGGCGCGCTGGGCGAGCCCGGCCACATCAGGGTCACCTACGGCACCCGCCCGGAGAACGACCGCTTCCTGGCGGCGCTGGACGAGGCCCTGGCGGCCGCCCCGCCGGCCGCTTAGCGCCTAGCCCGCGCCTAGGTGCGCAGGAAGATCGTGATGATGATGCCGACGGTCGCCGCGTACTGGGTCAGCGCGAACGTCGTCATCTGGTGCAGTAGATGATCCATCCGGGCCTCCAGCCGATCCATCCGGGCCTCCAGCCGATCGAAGCGTGCATCCACCTGGTCGAATCGCCGGTCGATTCTGTCCATCGCGTCGTCGATGCGCTCGTCACTCCACAGAGTTCGTTCCATGCATCCCTAAGAGCCTAAGGCCAGAAGCTCGCCCCCCGGAGCCGCCGGGCGGGTGAACTTTCCACCTAAAGCTCTGGTCGCCGGGCCCGATACGTGATAGAAGAGAACGCGGATGCTTCGCACGGGCACGTCACCGATCACCGAGAGCGCCTCCGGCGCCGCTTGGCGTGCCTATCTCTGGACCTGGCGATTTAGCTAGGCGTCCGGCCGCGTCCGCCCGCAGAGGGGCGCGAGACCGAGCAAGAGCTCCCCGCCGGACGCCTGTCCACCGGCCGCTTCCCCGGCCAGCGTCGTACCAGAACTAGGATTTCCACCGCGAGCTTCGAAAGCAGGTCCAGATGATGATCGTCATGAAACAGGGAGCGACGACCGACCAGGTCGATGCAGTCGTCGCCCACGTCAAGAAGGCCGGCGCCACGCCGCACGTCTCGGAGGGCGAGATCCACACGGTGATAGGCGCCATCGCCGACCACGAGCACGTCGCCAACCTGGAGGTCGAGGGCCTCCCGGGGGTGGACCACGTGGTCCCGATCACCCGTCCGTACAAGCTGGCCTCGCTCCAGTTCCGCAAGGAGCAGCCGTCGGTGCTCGACATCGGGGGCCGCAGGATCGGCGGCACCAACTTCATGACGATCGCCGGCCCGTGCACGGTCGAGTCGCGCGAGCAGATGATGAACGCGGCGCGGGTCGTGAAGGACGCGGGCGCGCAGCTCCTGCGCGGCGGCGCCTACAAGCCCCGAACCTCGCCGTACTCGTTCCAGGGCCTCGGCGACGAGGGCCTGCGCCTGCTCAAGGAGGCGAAGGAGGAGACCGGCCTGCCGATCGTGACCGAGATGATGGACGTCCGTGACCTCGAGCCGGTGCTCGAGGTGGCCGACGTGATCCAGCTCGGCGCCCGCAACATGCAGAACTACAACCTGCTGACCGAGGTGGGCCGCGCGAACGTCCCGGTGCTGCTCAAGCGCGGGCTCTCCGCGACGCTCGACGAGCTCCTGATGTCGGCGGAGTACATCCTCAAGGAGGGGAACACGAACGTGATCCTCTGCGAGCGCGGCATCCGCACCTTCGAGACCAACTACCGGTTCACGCTCGACCTGATGGCCGTGCCGGTGCTCAAGGAGATGACCCACCTGCCGGTGATCGTCGACCCGAGCCACGCGGCGGGCAAGCGCTCGCTCGTGCCCTCGCTCTCCTACGCCGCGGCGGCGGCGGGCGCCGACGGGGTCATCGTCGAGATCCACCCGGAGCCGGACGAGGCGATCTGCGACGGTCCGCAGGCGCTCGTGGCCGACGAGTTCCCCGAGTACCTCCGCAAGCTGGAGCAGGCCGCGGCGCTGGCGGGCAAGGAGCCGGTCCGGGTCTGAGGCCGGCGGAGCCTCTGGGTGCGGATCGCGCTTCTTGGCGTAGGCCTGATCGGGGGGTCGGTCGGTCTCGCCGCCGGCGGCGACGGCCATGACGTGATCGGCTGGGACCCGGATCCCGCGGGGCTCGACCGCGCCCGCGAGACCGGCGCCGTCGGCGCGGCGGCGGAATCGGTCGAGGACGCCGTCGCCGGGGCCGACGTGGTCTTCGCCTGCGCGCCCGTCGGCGCGCTCCCGGGCCTCGTCGCGGAGGCGCTCGCCGCCGCCGGCGACGCCTGCGTCGTGACCGACGTCGGCTCCACCAAGCGCGCCGTGGCCGCCATCGACGACGAGCGCTTCATCGGCGGCCACCCGATCGCCGGCGCCGAGACCTCGGGCGTGGAGAACGCGCGCGCCAGCCTGTTCCGCGGCGCCACCTGGTACCTCACGCCCGGCGAGCGCTCGTCCGGCGTCCTCTACGAGCGCCTGCACTCGCTGCTGGTCAGCTTCGGCGCCATGCCGGTGGCGCTCGACGCCGACACCCACGACCGCCTGCTGGCCGCCGTCAGCCACCTGCCGCACGTGCTCGCCAACGTGCTGGTCTCGCAGGTCGCGAACCGCCTCTCGCGCGAGGGCGAGGCGCTGCCGCGCGTGGGACCGAGCTTCCGCGACGCGACCCGCGTGGCCGGCGCGAACTCGGCGATCTGGACCGACATCTACCTCTCGAACGCGGAGGCGGTGGCCGAGGAGGTGGAGGCGCTCGCGGGCGACCTCGGCGAGGTCGCCCGGATGCTGCGGGCGGGCGACGGCGACGCGCTCCGGAGCTGGAACGAGCGCGCCGCGGGCGACCGTCGCCGCCTGCTGGAGGCCGACCTGGCCGGCGGCGCCGTGCACGAGCTCCAGGCATCGGTCCCGAACCGCCCGGGTATCGTCGCCCAGGTGGCACTCGCACTCGGCCGAGGCGGCGTGAACATCGCCGACATGGCGCTGGCGCCCGCACCCGACAACCGCTCCGGCGCGATCACGCTGTGGGTCGTCGGCGAGGACGCCGGCGTGCGCGCGGCCGAGCTGATCGAGGCCCTCGGGTTCCCGGTCGCCGGCGTGCGGTGAGCCCGCCGCGCTGACGATGGCAACCCGCTTCGACCCAGCCGGGCCGCTGCGCGGCCGCGTGGTGCCGCCGGCCGACAAGTCGATCTCGCACCGCGCCGCGCTGTTCGCCGCCATGAGCGACGAGCCCGTGACGATCCGCAACTACCTGACCGCCGAGGACACCCTCTCGACGCTCGACGCGATCCGCGCGCTGGGCGCCGCGGTCGAGATGGAGCCGCCGACGGCCGGCGGCACGCCGTCCGCCTCGGACGAGGGCGTGACCGTGCTCGTGCGCGGGGTGGGGCTCGGCACCGCCGCGCCCACCACGGGCGGCCTGCTCGACGTCGGCAACGCCGGCACGCTGCTGCGGATCCTGCCCGGCTGGCTCGCCGGGCAGCCCGGCGGCGTCTGGACGCTGGACGGCGACGCATCCATCAAGCGCCGCCCGATCGACCGGATCGTGGAGCCGCTGCGCGCGATGGGCGCGCGCCTGGAGGCCCGCGAGGACCGCTTCACCCCGCTCACGATCCAGGGCACGCCGCTGGCGGCGCTCGACTACGAGCTGCCGGTGGCCAGCGCCCAGGTCAAGTCGTGCCTGCTGATCGCCGGGCTCATGGCCGAGGGCGAGACCACCCTCACCGAGCCCGCGCGCAGCCGCGACCACACCGAGCGGATCCTCACGCGCGCCCGTGCGTCGTTCAGGCGCGAGGGCAACACCTTGCACGTCGCGCCGGTCGACGAGCTGGAGCTCGACGACGTGATGGTGCCCGGCGATCCGAGCTCCGCCGCCTTCCTGGCCGCGGCCGCGCTGATCGTGCCCCGCTCGCGGATCGTGATCGACCGCGTGGCGCTCAACTGGACGCGCACGGCGTTCTTCCGGATCGCCGCACGGATGGGCGGCGTGGTCCTCGGCGACCTGGAGGAGCCGTCCGACGTCGTCGCGCCGGAGGAGCCGGTCGGCGAGATCGACGTCTGCCAGGCGCCGCTCGAGGGCACCGTCGTGGAGGGCGACGAGGTGCCGCTCGCCATCGACGAGCTGCCGCTCGTGGCGCTGCTCGGCTGCTTCGCCGAGGGCGAGACGGTCGTGCGCGGCGCCGAGGAGCTGCGCGTGAAGGAGTCCGACCGGATCGAGGGGGTCGTGGACGGGCTGCGCGGCCTGGGCGCCGACATCGAGGCGGCACCCGACGGCTTCACCGTCCGCGGCACCGGCGGCCTGGCCGGCGGCCGGCTGGAGGCGCGCGGCGACCACCGCCTCGCGATGCTCGGAGCGATCGCGGGCGTCGCCTCGCGCGACGGTGTGGAGGTCGACGGCATGGAGGCCGCGGCGATCTCGTATCCGGCCTTCGAGGCCGACCTCGCGGCACTGGCATAGCCTCCTCGCATGGTCGTCGCCATCGACGGTCCCGCCGGGGCCGGCAAGAGCACCGTCGCGCGCGGGGTCGCGGAGCGGCTCGGCTTCGGCTATCTCGACTCCGGCGCGATGTACCGCGCGGTCGCCCTGGCGCACCTCCGGCGCGGTGGCGACCCCGCCGAGGCCGCGGCGGCGGCGCGGATCGAGCTGGGCGAGCGCGTGACGCTCGACGGGCGCGACGTGACCGACGCGATCCGCACGCCCGAGGTGACCGAGGCGGCCTCGCGGATCGCCACGAGCCGCGCGGTGCGCGAGGCGATGGTCGCCAAGCAGCGCGAGACCGTCGCCGAGGGCGACTGGGTGGCCGAGGGGCGCGACATCGGCACGGTCGTCGCGCCGGACGCGGAGCTCAAGATCTTCCTCACCGCGAGCCCCGAGGCGCGGGCGCGGCGCCGCGCGTACGACCTCCGCGCCGACTGGCGCGTGGTCCTGCGCGACCAGGCGCTGCGCGACGCCCAGGACCGCGAGCGCAAGCACTCGCCGCTGCGACCGGCGCCGGACGCGATCGAGCTGGACACGACGGACCGCCCCGCCGAGGACGTGATCGCCCAGATCGCCGGTCTGGTGCGGGACGCCCGCACCCGGGGCGCCTGATGGCGCTCCCACGCGTGGCCGTCGTCGGCTATCCGAACGTCGGCAAGTCGACGCTCGTGAACCGCCTCTCCGGCTCGCGCGAGGCCGTGGTGCACGAGGAGGCGGGCGTCACGCGCGACCGCAAGGAGCTCGAGACCGACTGGAACGGCCGCCGCTTCATGCTGGTCGACACCGGCGGCGTGGACCTGGCCGACCGCGACGAGCTGGCGCTCGACATCCAGACCCAGGCGGCGTACGCCCGCGAGGAGGCCGAGGCGATCGTGCTGGTGGTGGACGCGCGGACCGGCGTGCGCCCCGGCGACGAGGAGCTGGCCGCGCAGCTCCGCCGCGCGACGGTGCCGGTGATCGTGGCCGCGAACAAGGTCGACAGCGCGAACGCGATCCCCGAGGCCGCCGAGTTCAACCGCCTCGGGCTGGGCGAGCCGGTGCCGGTCTCCGCGGCGCAGGGCCTCGGCACCGGCGATCTGCTCGACCGCCTGGCCGGCGCCCTGGACGAGGTGCCCGAGCCCGAGCCCGAGGACGACGTGCCGCGTATCGCGGTGCTCGGGCGCCCGAACGTCGGCAAGTCGTCGCTGATCAACGCGTGGCTGGGGCAGGAGCGCGTGATCGTGTCCGACCGCGCGGGCACGACCCGCGACGCGGTCGACACCCGCCTCGAGGTGGACGGCAAGCCGGTGGTCCTGGTGGACACCGCCGGCCTGCGCCGCCGCGGCAAGGTGGCCGGCACCGTCGACTGGTACGCGCAGCTGCGCTCGGAGCGCGCCGCGGAGCGCGCCGACGTGGCGATCGTGGTCTGCGACTCGTCCGAGGCGCTCACCACCGAGGACCTGCGCGTGGGCGAGCTGGCGATGCAGAAGGAGTGCGGCACGCTGCTCGCGCTCAACAAGTGGGACGTGGGGCGGACCGACCTCGAGGACGCGAAGGCCCGCGCCCAGCAGCGGCTGCGCCAGCGCCCGGAGGTCCTGGCCGTGTCCGCGAAGACCGGCCGCGGCGTGCGCCGGCTGCTGCTGCACGCCCTCGAGCTGTCCGAGCGGATCCGGGTCCGGGTCCCCACCTCGGAGCTCAACCGCTTCCTCTCGGACGTCCAGTCGGTGCGCGAGCCCCCGGTCGTGCGCGGCAAGCGGCTCAAGCTGCTCTACATGACCCAGTACGAGACCCGCCCGCCGCGCTTCAGCATCCAGGTGAACGACCGCGGCCGCCTCACGCGCGACTACGGCTTCATGCTCGAGAACCGGCTCCGGGAGCGCTACGGGCTGCACGGCGTGCCGCTCGTGATCGACTACCACGGCCGCGAGGAGCGGCGCCCCCGCTAACCTCGTCCGGTCTCCAGACCCGAACTTCGGAGCGTCTCCGCGAACCCATGACCACTCAGCCTCTGTCCGACAACGAGTACCTGTTCACATCCGAGTCCGTCACCGAGGGACACCCCGACAAGATGGCGGACCAGATCTCGGACGGCGTGCTCGACGCGGTCATGCGCGACGACCCGAACGGGCGCGTCGCCTGCGAGACGCTGGTCAACACCGGCCTCGTCGTGGTCTCGGGTGAGATCTCCACCTCGACCTACGTAGACGTGCCTAAGATCGCTCGCGAGACGATCCGCAAGATCGGCTACGACAACGCCGACTACGGGTTCGACTGCGACACCTGCGCCGTGATCACGGCGATCGACGAGCAGTCGCCCGACATCGCCCAGGGCGTGGACCAGGCGTACGAGATGCGCACCGACCCGGCCGACGACGACGAGCTGGACAAGGCCGGCGCCGGCGACCAGGGGATGATGTTCGGCTACGCCACGCGCGAGACGCGCGAGCTGATGCCGATGCCGATCGCTCTGGCGCACAAGCTCGCGCACCGGCTCGCGGAGGTCCGCCGCGGCGACGTCATGCCGTACCTGCGCCCGGACGGCAAGACCCAGGTCACGGTCCGCTACGAGAACGGCCGCCCGATCGAGATCGAGAAGGTCCTGATCTCGACCCAGCACAAGCCGGGCGTGGACTCGCAGACCCTCATCAAGCCCGACCTGTTCGAGCACGTGCTGCACCCGGTGCTCCCGGCCGAGCTGTACGACGAGAAGAAGCTGCTCGACGGCTTCCTGGTCAACCCGACCGGCAAGTTCGAGATCGGCGGCCCGATGGGCGACTGCGGCCTGACCGGGCGCAAGATCATCGTCGACACATACGGCGGCGCGGCGCGGCACGGCGGCGGTGCCTTCAGCGGCAAGGACCCCTCGAAGGTCGACCGCTCCGCGGCCTACGCGGCGCGCTACGTGGCCAAGAACGTTGTGGCGGCGGGGCTCGCCGACCGCTGCGAGATCCAGGTGGCGTACGCGATCGGCGTGGCGCGGCCGGTGTCGCTGATGGCGGAGACGTACGGGACCGAGCGGGTCTCGCGCGCGAAGATCGCCCAGCTCATCGACGAGCACTTCGACCTGCGCCCGGCGGCGTTCCGCCAGCAGCTCAAGCTGCACCGGCCGATCTACCAGAAGACCGCGGCGTACGGCCACTTCGGCCGCGACGACCACGACTTCACGTGGGAGAAGACCGACAAGGCCGACGCGCTGCGCGAGGCGGCGGGGCTCTCCTCGTCGGAGGCCGTCACCGCGTAGACGCGCGGACGGAGGCGCCACCGTGCACGTCGCGGAGCTCTGGCGCTATCCGGTGAAGTCGATGCGGGGCGAGCCGCTGCGCGAGGCGGAGGTGCGCGAGGACGGCGTGGCCGGGGACCGGCTCGTGCACGTCCTCGATGAGCGCGGCGCGCTCGTGACGGGTCGCACCCGGCCAGGCCTGCTCGGGCTCCACGCCACCCTAGGCCCGGACGGAGCGGCCCTCGTGGACGGCGTGCCGTGGCGCTCGGAGGAGGCCGCGCGGGCGGTGGAGACGGCCGCGGGCCCCGGCGCCCGGCTGGCCGGCGCCGCGGAGGACGGCCTGCGCTTCGACGAGACGCCGCTGCTCGTGGCCACCGACGGCATGGCGCGGTCCTTCGGCATCGACCGTCGGCGTCTGCGGCCGAACATCGTGCTCGGCGGGGTGGAGGGGATGTCCGAGCGCGACTGGGAGGGGCGCCGGCTGCGCGTCGGCGACCTGGTGATCGGCCTCGACCACCTCTGCGAGCGCTGCGTGATGACCACCTTCGATCCAGACACGCTCGAGCAGGACCCGGACGTGCTGCGCCGGATCAACGCCGAGCTCGGCGGGCTGGCGGCGCTCAACTGCAGCGTGGAGCGGCCCGGCCGGATTGCGGTAGGCGACCGGGCGTTTCTAGCCTGATCCCGGTCCCCCAAGAGGGGGTTGTTGGGGGCGCGCCCTTGTAACGGTGGTGGCTCACCCCCTAGGGTCGCGCAGCGGGGCAGGGACGATCCGGCGCAAGGTCGCCACGCGCCCGCATCCGCGATCTAGGGGGGAATTCGATGGGGCTGCCCGCTCCGATCGGCATGTACGTCCGGCAGGACATCGACCAGCTCAACTCGGCCGGTGCGTGGGACCCGTACACGCTCGCGTACGCGAACGCCGTTCGCGCCATGCAGGAGGTCTCGGCGAACGACCCGCGCGATCCGCGCGGCTGGACGTTCCAGGCCTACATGCGCGGCTTCCCGCCCGCGGTCGCGAGCCCGGATCCGCTCTGGGGCAGCGCCCCGCACGGCAGCCGGTACTGCCTCCCGTGGCACAGGATGCTCGTCTACATGTTCGAGCGCATCGCCCGCTCCTTCGTGGTCGCGAACGGCGGGCCGCTCGACTGGGCGCTGCCGTTCTGGAACTGGACGCGCAACCCGTCGCTGCCGCTCGCGTTCCGCCAGGAGACGCTGCCCGACGGCGCCGAGAACCCGCTCTACGTGGCCGACCACCGCAACCCGAACCCGTTCCCCGGGATGAACGGGGGCGCGCCGCTGCCGCCCGACGTGGTCGAGACCGACTACATCATGAGCTTCAAGACCTTCGAGGACTGGGACGGCCCGCCGCCGCCCCCGGAGGACCAGATCCACGACCTGATCGGCGGCCCCAGCGACCTCGACGGCTGCGGCCGAGGCTGGATGTCCGATCCGCGCTGCGCGGCGCTCGACCCGGTCTTCTGGGTGCACCACGCGAACATCGACCGCCTATGGGTGGTGTGGATGGCCCAGGGCGGGCGCAACCCCGCGGACCCGGAGTGGACCGCGCGCGAGTTCTCGTTCTACGACAGCGACGGGCGCGAGTACACCGGAGCCTGCGGGGACGTCATGACCACGCTCGCGCTCGGCTACACGTACGCGTACCCGTCGATCGCGGCGCAGTCCCCGGAGGTGCTGGGCCTGGCGCCGTCGCACCGGACGCGGCGCCGCAGCGCGCCGCCCGCCCCGGGGGAGGAGCCCGCCCGCTCGGGCACCGAGCTGGGCGCCTCGGACGAGCCGCTGGCGCTGGGCGCGCGCCCGAGCTCGGCCGAGGTCCCGCTGGGAGGCGGTGCCGAGGGCGCCCTGCGCACGCTGACAGAGGCGCGCAGCATGCGGCGGTCGGTCTACCTGACGGTGGAGGACGTGAGCCTCGAGGCCCACCCCGGCGTCGTCTACGCGGTCTACCTGAACAAGCCGGAGGGGGTGCGCGGCACCGATGCGCAGACGTATCGCGCGGGCATCCTCTCGTTCTTCGGGCTGGTGCACACGAACGGCGACGGGCCCCCCACGAGCGCGTTCGACGTCACGAGCGTGGTCGCGTTCCTCCGCTCCCGCGGCGAGTGGGACCCGGGGCGGGCACGGGTGGCGTTCGAGCCGCTCGGGCTGCAGACGGAGGGCGGTTCGGGCTACGAGACGGTGCCCGACTACCTGCCGGACGAGACCGGCGTGCGGGTCGGCCGGGTCTGCCTGCGGGCGCGCTAGCGGGCGGCCGGCGGCGGGGGAGGCGGGGGCGGCTCGACCGGCGGGGCCGGGGCGTCCGCCTCGTGCACCACGCGGTCGACCTGCCGCGCGACGTGGTCCGGGTCGGCGATCCCCTCGAACCGGAAGCCGGCGCCCGACTCGGCCGAGGTGCCGAAGTCGACCGTCCCCACGCCCAGCAGGCGCTGGCCGAGGTGCTGGGTGACCTTCACGTCCTGGACGCGCTCGAGGCGGGTCTCCTCGATGTCGCGGCTGAGGATGCCCCGGCGGATGTGGAGGCGCCGGTTGGTGATCGCGTAGCGCGTGTGGAAGCGCTTGAGGTAGCCCCAGAGCAGCACGATCAGCAGGACGACCCCTCCGGCCGCCGCCCCGATGCCCGCGTCGGCCGCCAGCAGGCCGATCGCGAAGGCCGCCACCACCGCGATGAGGCCGAGCAGGTAGAAGCCGAGGATCGAGCGCCAGGAGGGGCGGCCCTCGAAGATCACGACCTCGCCGGGGTTCAGGTCCATGGTCGGGAGCGTACCGGCGCGCGGGCGGAGAGGCGTCCGAGCCCGGCCCTAGCTTCGGGTCCGTGATCGCGAAGGTCGAGCCGCTGACCCCCGCCCGTGCCCTGCGCGGCCCGTTCGACTACCGGCTGCCGGGGGCGATGAGCGAGGTCGACGTCGGCTCGATGCTGATCGTGCCGTTCGGGCGAAGGCGCCTGCTCGGCGTGGTCGTGGACATGGCCGAGCACAGCGAGGTGCCGCCGGAGCGGCTGGTGGAGCCGCTCGCGGCCCTCGACCGCGGCGTGCCGCCGGAGCTCGTCCGGCTCGGGCTCTGGGTGGCCGAGGAGTACTGCTCCACACCCGCGCGCGGTCTCGCGCTGGTGCTTCCGCCCGGGGCCGGGACCGGCGCGCTGCCGCGGGTCGGCATCCGCCGGGCGCTGGTCGCGCGGATCACGAAGGCGGGACAGGCGGCGCTGGTCTCGGCCGAGCGGCTGGGACTCCGGCAGCGCGCGGCGCTCGAGCAGCTCGACGCGGCCCCGGTCACCGCGGCCGAGCTTGCTCGGGCGGTCGGCTGCACCCACTCCACGCTGCGCTCGCTCGAGGCGCGCGGGCTGATCGAGCTCGAGCGCGCCGAGCAGCGGCGCGCGCGGCCGGCCGCGCCGGACGTGGGGGCGGTCGGGGGCGCCGATCCCGACCTCACCGGCGCCCAGCGGGCCGCGCTCGAGGAGATCGAGCGGCGGCTGGCGGCACCGGACCCGGGCGGCGGGCTGCTGCTCCACGGCGTCACGGGCAGCGGCAAGACCGAGGTGTACCTGCGCGCGGCGGCGTCGGCGCTGGCGCGCGGCCGCTCCGCGATCGTGCTCGTGCCGGAGATCGCGCTCACCCCGCAGACCGCCTCGCGCTTCAGGCGCCGCTTCGGCGACACCGTGGCGATCCTCCACTCCAAGCTGGGCGCCGGCGAGCGCCACGACGAGTGGCTGCGGCTGCGCCGGGGCGAGGCGCGCGTGTGCGTCGGGCCGCGCTCCGCGGTGTTCGCGCCCGTCCCCAGCCTCGGGCTGATCGTCGTCGACGAGGAGCACGACAGCTCGTACAAGCAGGAGGGCGACCCGCGCTACGACGCCCGCCACGTGGCCGAGCGGCGGGCCCGGCAGGCGGGCGCCGTGCTCGTCGCCGGCACGGCCACTCCGCGGCCCGAGAGCAGCGTGCGCCTCGAGCGCGTGTCGCTGCCCGAGCGCGTGGACGGGCGCCGGATGCCGCCGGTCGAGATAGTCGGGATGCTCGATGCGCCCGCGCTGCTGCACCCGCGCTCGCGCGAGGCGCTCGAGGGCGTGCGCGAGCGGGGCGAGAAGGCGGTGGTGCTGCTCAACCGGCGCGGCTGGTCGAACTTCCTCTCGTGCCGCTCCTGCGGCCGCGTGTGGGAGTGCCCCAACTGCGACGTCTCGCTCGTGCTGCACCGGTCGGCCGCGCGGGTGGCCTGCCACCACTGCGGGCACTCCGAGCCCGTGCCCGGGCGCTGCCCGGACTGCCGGTCGGTGTCCGTGGCGCGTCACGGGTTCGGCACCGAACGGGGGGAGCGCGAGCTCGAGGAGCTGATGGCGCCGCTGCCGGTCATGCGGCTCGACGCCGACGTGGCCGCCGGCCGCACCGCGATCCAGGACGTGCTGCGCGCCTTCGACGGGGCATCCTCCGGGGTGCTGCTCGGCACGCAGATGGTCGCCAAGGGCCACGACTTCCCGGACGTCACGCTCGGGCTCGTGCTCGACGCCGATTCCACGCTGCGCTTTCCGGACTTCCGCGCCGAGGAGCGCACGTTCGCGTTGGTGGCGCAGCTCGCCGGGCGCAGCGGACGGGGCGCCCGCGGCGGCCGGGTCGTGGTGCAGGCGCTGGACCCCACGGCACGCGCGCTGCGCTTCGCCGCCGCCCACGACGCGGACGGCTTCGTCGCGGACGAGCTCGGGCGCCGCCGGGCGCTCGGCTACCCGCCGTACTCCACGCTGATCCGGGTCGTCTGCCTCTCGCGCGAGCCGGGGCCGGAGACCGCGGCCGCGATGGCGGTCCGCGAGCAGCTGGCAGGCGCGCCCGGCTGCGCCGTGCTCGGCCCGGCGGCGCTGTTCCGGCTCAAGGGCCGCGACCGCGCTCAGGTGCTGGTCAAGGCGCCGGCGGACCCGGGCGGCCGCGCCGCGGCCGTGCGCGCGGTGCGCCGGGTGGTCGAGTCGCTCGTGGGCGCCAAGGAGCACCGCGGGGTCGGCTGGTCGGTCGACGTCGATCCGCAGTAGGAGACTCCAGAACCCCTACACTCGCCGGTCGTGGATCCTGACCGCGAAGAGATCCCCACGGAGGTCACCGAGCCCGACGACGCCGAGCTGGACGACGCCGAGCTGGAGGAGGCCCCGCCGCTCGATCCGGAGGCCGAGGCCCGCCGTACGGCCGCGATGTCATTCATCCGGCGCTTCGGCGACCCGGTCCTGAAGAGCCGCGCGACCGAGGTCGACCGCTTCGACGACGCGCTGCGCAACCAGGTGGCCCGCATGGCGGCGGTCATGCGCGACGCGATCGGCATCGGTCTCGCCGCGCCGCAGCTCGGCATCTCGCAGCGGCTGCTCGTGTACCGCGTCGGCCACGACGCGCCGCTGGTCGCGCTCGTCAACCCGGAGATCGAATGGACCGGCAACGACGAGGAGACCTTCGAGGAGGGCTGCCTGTCGATCCCCGGCATCCAGGTCGACGTGCCGCGCAAGGTCCACGTGCGGGTCCGGGCCCAGGACGAGGACGGCGAGGAGCGCGTGGTCGAGGCGTCGGGCCTCGAGGCGCGCGTGATCCAGCACGAGATGGACCATCTCGACGGCGTCCTGATGCTCGACCGCACCTCGCGCGACCAGAAGAAGGAAGCGATGCGGACCCTGCGCGAGCTGCAGCGCGAGCGCGACGAGCGAGCGGCCTAGCTGTAGTTCCCAGCCGCCTTCGTCAGCCGTGACCCCGGAGGTCGCTTGCCGAGGCTGCCGTGTGGTCGCGTGAAGTTGTAGTGATCGAGCCAGGCCGGCAGCGCCGCCGTGCGTTCGGCGCTGTTGGCGTAGAGCTGGCCGCGGGCCCAGCGGCGGGTGAGCGTCTGAATGAAGCGTTCGGCCTTGCCGTTGGTGCGCGGCCGGTAGGGCCGCGTGGTCAGGTGCTTGACGCCCAGCTCGCGGCAGGCGAGCCGGTGGGCGTGCGAGACGTAGGCCGAGCCGTTGTCGGTCATCACCCGCTCGACACGGACGCCATGGCGGGCGAAGAACGCGATCGCCCGGCGCAGAAACGCGATCGCGCTGGTGGCCTTCTCGTCGCGCAGCACCTCCGCGTAGGCGAGCCGGCTGTGGTCGTCGACGCAGACGTGGACGAACTCCCAGCCGGCGGTGCCGAGGTAGCGCCCGCCGGGCTGGCCGATCCGGGTGCGATCGGCCCGCTGGCGGCGGTTGCCGGTGACGGCGTGGCCGGGGACGACGATCCGGCCGAGCTTCTTGACGTCGATGTGGACGAGCTCGCCGGGGCGGCGGCGTTCGTAGCGGTTCGGCGGCTCCGGCGGATCGAGCCGCGAGCGCTTGCCGAGCCCCTCGCGCTTGAGCACCGCCGAGACGGTCGAGAGCGCCATCCCGAGCGCCTCGGCGATCTCCGCGGCCGTCATCTGCAGCCGCCGCAGCGCGCAGACCGCCTGGACGCGCTCGACCGGCGTCTTGTGTGGCAGCCGGCGTGCGACCGGCCGGCGGTCGACGAGCCCGGCCTGGCCGTCGGCGTGGAACCGGGCCAGCCAGCGGTAGACGGTGCGCTCGCTGACGCCGGCGGCCTCGGCCGCCGCCGTCACCGACCAGCCGTGCTCTTGGACACGGCCGACGACGAGTCGCCTGCCGATCGGACTGAGGGGTGCTCTAGCGTGAACCTGCATCTGGGCCTCCTGGATCTGAGCTGCCTCGACAGCGCTCAGCCTCCAGTGAGGCCCGGATGTGACAAAGGGTCTTAGGAACTACAGCTAGCGCCGCGACCGTCTCCCCCCGGTGACGGTCGCGGCTGCCAAGAGCGAGGTGCGAGTCCGCCCCGTAGCAAGCTCTGCCACCAACCTAAACCGGATCGCCCGATTTCGCCACCCCGGCCGCGGATTCCGCCTCCGGGCGACCGGGTAACCCCCCGAGGTGCCCCGCATCGCCATAGTCGCCGCCCTGCTCGCGCTGGTCCTCGCGGCCTCCGCGTCCGCCCAGTCGCCCACGGCCACCAGCGGCGCGGTCGACCGCGCCGTCGCGTCGCTCACCGCCGACCCGGTCTTCGTGGCGCCCGGCGCCGAGCCCGGCCTGAGCGAAGCCGAGCGCGATTCGGTCCGGCGCGCCATACGGCAGTCCGAGGCCGGCCCGGTCTACGTGGCGGTGGTCGCGCCCGAGGCGGTGAACGAGGCGGGCGGCGACCCGGCCGCGCTGCTGCGCGAGATCGCCACGACGCTGCGGCGTCCGGGCACCTACGTGCTGGCGTCGGGGACCGAGCTGCGCGCGGCCAGCACGCTGCTCGAGCGCGGGCGGGCCGGCGTGCTCGCCACCGAGGCGGTGGAGGCGCGGCGGGGCGCGGGTCTCGCCGCCACCCTGCGGGATCTCATCGACCGAGTGGGGGAGGAGCGCCGCGACCCCGGGGGCCGCGACTCGGGCGGCGGCGGCGTGCCCGGATGGCTGCTGCTGGCGCTGATCGGCATCCCGGCGGGGCTCTTCGGCCTGCGCTCCTTCCGGCGCGGGCGCGAGCGGCGCGAGGCCTATGCCGCCGAGATGCAGGAGGTCACGGACACGGCGCGCCAGGACGTGGTGGCGCTCGGCGACGACATCCGCGCGCTCGACCTCGACGTGGAGATGCCGGGCGTGGACTCCGCGACGCGCGAGGACTACAGCCGCGCTCTCGGCGCCTACGAGCGGGCGAGCCAGGCGCTCGACCGCGCGCGCGATCCCGACGACTTCGCGGTCGTCACAGAGTCCGTCGAGGAGGGCCGCTACGCGATCGTGGCGGCGAAGGCCCGGCTGGAGGGCCGCCAGCCGCCGGAGCGCCGGCCGCCGTGCTTCTTCGACCCGCGCCACGGGCCGTCCGTCCGCGACGTCGAGTGGGCGCCGCCCGGCGGCGCGCCGCGGCCCGTGCCGGCCTGCGCGGCCGACGCCGTCACCCTCGAGGAGGGTCGCGACCCGGCGATGCGCGAGGTGATGGTCGGCGGGCAGCCGACGCCGTACTGGAACGCCTCGCCCGCCTACGGCGGCTGGGCCGGCGGCTTCTACGGCGGCTTCGGCGGGATGGGCTTCCTGCCCGGGATGCTGTTCGGGACGATGCTCGGCGGCGCGATGGGCGGCTTCGGCCCCGACGTGGCGATGGGCGACGGCGGCGGCTTCGGGGATTTCGGGGGCGACTTCGGCGGCGGGGACTTCGGCGGCGGCGGCTTCGGCGACTTCGGCGGCGGCGACTTCGGCGGCGGGGACTTCTAGCCGGAGGCCGCCCCCGCGGGACCGTGCCCCCCGCCGCTATCCTCCGCGCCGTGCCGAAGGTCTGTTACTCATGCGGCAAGGGCCCCTCGTTCGGGCACAGCCGCAGCCACTCGATGGTCGCCACCAAGCGCCGGTTCGACCCGAACCTGCAGAAGGTGCGCATCGACGTCGGCGGCGCGCCCCGCCGCGAGTACGTCTGCACGCGCTGCCTGAAGGCCAACAAGGTCACCAAGGCGGCTTGACCGTCCCCGACGGCTTCGCCCCCCTCGAGGAGGGCGGGCCGTTCATCGACCTCGTCGGGCCCGTCTACGCCCGCGGCGAGGGCGCCGAGCGCGTGCTGGCGCTGCGCATCGAGGATCGCCACCGCAACATCGCCGGCAAGGCGCACGGCGGCCTGCTCGCCACGCTCGTGGACTTCTCGCTCGGCCGCGCCGTGGCCGAGGCCGACGCGGCGGGCGTCACCGTCAGCCTCACGACCGACTACCTGAAGGCGGTCGAGCCCGGCGACTGGGTCGAGGCCCACACCGAGGTGGAGAAGGCGGGGGAGACGCTCGCCTTCGCCGACTGCTCGCTGACCGTGGACGGCCGCGAGGTCGTGCGCGCGCGAGCGGTGTTCGCGGTCGCCGGCTAGCAACTGGTCGATCTTGACCACATATAGCGTGGGTTAGATCGACCAGTCAGCCGACCGCGTCGCCCACCGCGATCTCGCCGTCGCCGCGGATCGCCGCGCGCAGGCCGCCGCGCCCCGCCAGGCCGCGCAGCACGCTCCGGTCCGTGAGCTTGGCCAGGTGGTTGCAGGGCGGCGCGAGCTCCATCCCCTCGCACTCGACGGCGCCCACCCGGAAGCGCCGGCCGACCAGCGCGTTCAGGTCGATGCCGCGCACCACCACGTTCCGCCGCGCCGCGCCCGGCTCCAGGTCGATCGCCTCGACCGCCTCGGCCTCGATCAGCGTGAGGTCGCGCTCGCCGCTCCAGTGGCTGAAGCTGCCGGTGCCCTCGAAGTAGCGGTCACCCTCGAGCCCGCGCCCCGCAACCGCCCGCGCCCGCTCGACGCTGCGCGGCGGCTCCTTGCCCTTGCTCGCGATGTGGATCGACTCGACCACGCCCGGCATCGGACGATCGTACGCCCCCCCGCCTACTGGCTGATCGAGAGCGTCCCGCGGGCTACGACCCGCCCGCCCGGCAGCGCGGTGATCGTGTAGGCGCCCGTGCCGTAGTGGGCCCACTCGACCCGGTACTCGCCGCCGCCCGCCGTGCAGCGGTAGAGGCCCGGGGCGCCGGGATGGAGCCGCTCGGTGCGGCAGCGGACCGGCCGCGCCCGCACCGCTCCGCGCACGAGCCCGGCCACCTCCTGCTCGTTCGTGGCGTCGAGCCCGCGGCGGTTCTCGGTCCGTTCGGGCGCCGGGGCGCGAGCGGAGGGGTCCGCGGGGGCCGGGGCGGGGGAGGGCTCGTCGCCGGAGCAGCCCGCTCCGAGCGCCGCCGCCGCGAGTGCCCCAACGGCGAGCGCTCTCACGGCGAACGCCCCCACGGCCGGCGCGCAGCTCAGCCGAGTACGCGTCGGAACGCCTCGAGCGCGCGGTCGATCGCCGCGCGGTCGACGTCCAGGTGCGTGACCGCGCGCAGTCGCGTGGGCCCGACCGGCGAGACCTCAACGCCCGCCTGCGCGAGCTCGGCCCAGCGCGTGGGCGCGTCGTCCACCTCGAAGATCACGATGTTGGTCTCCACCAGCGACGGGTCGAGCGAGGCGCCCGGCAGCTCAGCCAGCCCGTCGGCCAGCACGCGCGCGTTCTCGTGGTCCTCCGCCAGCCGCTCCACGTTGTGGTCGAGCGCGTAGAGGCCGGCCGCCGCCACGATCCCCGCCTGCCGGAGCGCGCCGCCCATCATCTGCTTGAAGCGCCACGCCTCCTCGATCAGCTCGGCCGAGCCGGCCAGGCACGCGCCGACGGGCGCGCCGAGCCCCTTCGTGAAGTCGATCCAGGCCGTGTCGAAGCCCGCGCAGAAGTCGGCGGCCGGCACCCCCGAGGCCACCACCGCGTTGAGGAGCCGCGCCCCATCGAGGTGGGCGCGAAGCTCCCGCGAGGCGGCGACCTCCAGCACGGAGCGGATCCGCTCGAGCGGCCACACCCGGCCGCCTCCCATGTTCGTGGTCTGCTCCACGCACAGGAGCGCCGAGCGCGCCTCGTAGCGCGAGCCCGGCACGCTGAGGGCGCCGCGCACGGCATCGGCCGAGAACATCCCGCCCTCGCCGTCGACCGCCACGATCATCGCCCCGGCATGAGCCGCCGGCCCGCCGCCCTCGGCGATGATCGGGTGCGCCAGGCGGTGCAGGATCATCCCCTCGCCCGGCCGCACGTGCAGCCGGATGGCGATCTGGTTGCACATCGTGCCGGTGGGGAGGAACAGCGCGGCCTCGAACCCCAGCAGCTCCGCCACCCGCTCCTGCAGCGCGTTCACCGTGGGATCGGCGAAGCGCTGCTCGTCGCCCACCTCGGCCGACGCCATCGCCCGCCGCATTCCTTCCGACGGCCGCGTCTGCGTGTCGGAGAAGAGGTTGACCGGCTCGGCGGCGCTCACCGCAGCTCGTCGCGCATCTCGGCCATGCGCACCACCGCGCGGGCGGCGTCCTCGCCCTGATGGCGCTTCGGCCCGAGCCGGGCGAGTGCCTGGTCCATGCTCTCGACCGTCAGCACCCCGAACGCGCACGGCACGCCGGTGTCGAGCGACACGCGCAGGATCCCCTCCGCGGCCGACTCGCACACATGGTCGTAGTGCGAGGTCTCGCCGCGGATGACCGCTCCCAGGCAGGCCACGCCCCGGTAGCGCCCGGACGAGGCGCAGTACGACGCGCCGAGGGGAAGCTCGAAGGCGCCCGGCACGTCGTGCACGTCGGCGGAGCCGAACACCCGCATCGCTCCGCCCACGAGCTCGTCGGCGAGGTCCTCGTAGAAGCGGGCGACGCAGATCGCCCAGCCCGGCTCAGCCACGCTCGGGCGGATCCGGGCGCGGCACGCGCGCGGCGCCGGTGTCGCGCTCGCGGTCGTGCACCTGCTCCTCGTGGATCATCTCCTCGTCGAGCGCCAGCCCCTGGTGGTGCAGCAGGTGCCCGAGCTTGTCGCGCTTGGCCCGCAGGTAGTCGCGGTTGTGCACGCCCGCGGGCATCGCGATCGGCAGCTGGTCGGTCACCTTCAGCCCGTAGCCCTCGAGCCCGACGATCTTCTTCGGGTTGTTCGTGAGCAGCCGGATCGACGAGAGCCCCAGGTCCACCAGGATCTGCGCGCCGATGCCGTAGTCGCGCAGGTCGGCGGGCAGGCCGAGCTCGAGGTTGGCGTCGACCGTGTCGAGGCCCTCCTCCTGGAGCTTGTAGGCCTTGAGCTTGTTGAGCAGGCCGATGCCGCGTCCCTCCTGGGCGAGGTAGAGCATCACGCCGCAGCCCTCGGCGTCGATGCGCGCGAGCGCGGTCTCGAGCTGCAGCCCGCAGTCGCAGCGCTGGGAGTGGAACACGTCGCCGGTCAGGCACTCCGAGTGCACGCGCACGAGCACGTCCTCCGAGTCCGCGACGTCGCCCTTGACCATCGCGATGTGGTGCTTGCCGTCCACGAGCGAGCGGAAGCCGACCGCCTGGAAGTTGCCGAAGTCGGTCGGCAGCTTGGTCTCGACCACGCGCTCGACCAGCTTCTCGCGGCGGCGCCGGTACTCGATCAGGTCGGCGACAGTGATCATCTTGAGCCCGTGCCGCGCGCAGTAGTCGACGAGGTCCGGCACCCGCGCCATCGTCCCGTCGTCGTTCATGATCTCGCAGATCACGCCCGCCGGGGTGAGGCCGGCGAGCCGCGCGAGGTCCACCGCGGCCTCGGTCTGGCCCGTCCGCTCGAGCACGCCGCCCGGCTTGGCCTTGAGCGGGAACACGTGGCCCGGCTGCACGAGATCGCGCGGCTTCGAGCGGGGGTCCACCGCCACCTGGATCGTGTGCGCGCGATCGCCGGCGGAGATGCCCGTGGTCACGCCCTCGCGCGCCTCGATCGACACGGTGAACGCGGTCTCGTACGGCGACTCGTTCTTGGCCGCCATGAGGTCGAGGCCGAGCTCGTCGCAGCGCTCGGGGGTGATCGCGAGGCAGATCAGGCCGCGCGCCTCCTTCGCCATGAAGTTGATCGCGTCGGGCGTGGCGAACTGCGCCGCGAGCGTCAGGTCGCCCTCGTTCTCGCGGTCCTCGGCGTCGCAGACCACCACCATCCGGCCCGCGCGGACGTCCTCGATCGCCTCCTCGATGGTGCTGAACGGGTTGCTCATCTCGCCCCCACGAGCTTTTCCACGTACTTGGCCAGCACGTCCACCTCCAGGTTCACGATACGGCCTGAGGCCGCATCGCCCAGAGTTGTGCGTTGCAGGGTCTCGGGAATGAGCGAGACCTCGAACGCCTGGTCGTCGACCGCGGAGACCGTCAGCGAGATGCCGTCGACCGCGATCGAGCCCTTCTGCACGACATAGCGGAGGATCGCCGGATCCGCCGCGATCCGCACCACGCGGGAGAATCCCTCCTCGCGGACGGACTCGATCGTGCCGGTCCCGTCCACGTGCCCCTGCATGATGTGGCCGCCCAGCCGGGCGTCGGCGCGCAGCGCCAGCTCGAGGTTCACGGAGTCGCCGGCCTCGAGCCCGCCCAGGGCGGTGCGGCGCAGCGTCTCCGGCATCACCTCGGCGTCGAAGCCGTCGCCCGCGCGGATCGCGCTCGCCGTCAGGCAGACGCCGTTCACAGCCACCGAGTCGCCCTCCGCGAGGTCGAGCGACGCCGCGGCGCGGACCGAGAGCCTTCCGCCCTCGATCGAGCCGACGGTGCCGGTCGTCTGCACGAGACCCGTGAACATCACCACTCCGCGAAGCGGGCCGAGACCAGCACGTCGTCGCCGACCCGCTCCACCTCCGTCGACACCGCCCGCCGCGCCGCGGCGATGCGCTCGATCCCCTCGCCCTCGATCGGCGGCTTGGCGTTGCGCCCGCCGGCCAGGATCGGGGCCACGAACGTGTGCGCCACGTCGATCTCGCCCGCGTCGAGGAAGGCGCCGGCCAGATGCGGGCCGCCCTCGAGCAGCAGCGACTGGATGCCGCGCGAGCCGAGCTCGTCGAGCGCCGCGCCCACGCGCGCGCCCTCGTTCTCGCCGGCCACGACCACCACGTCCACGCCGGCGGCCTCCAGCGCCTCCACCGGCCGCCTGCCCGCCGCGCGCCCGCACACCACCGTGAGCGGCGCCTCGCCGACCGTGCGCACGAGCTGCGAGTCGAGCGGCAGCCGCGCCTCCGAGTCGAACACCACGCGGTGCGGCTGGCGCGGCACGGCCTCGACTCGCGCGGTGAGCAGCGGGTCGTCGGCCAGGGCGGTGCCGATCCCGACCACCACCGCGTCGAGCTCCGCCCTCCAGCGGTGCGCCCGCGCGCGGCTGTCCTCGCCCGAGATCCACTTGGAGTCGCCGGTGCTGGTGGCGACCTTGCCGTCGAGCGTCATCGCCGCCTTCATCACCACGAGCGGCCGCCCGGTCCGCGCGTGCTTGCGGAACGGCTGGTTGATCAGCCGCGCCGCGTGCGCGATCTCGCCGTTGAAGACCTCGACCGCGATGCCCTCGTCGCGCAGGATCCCGAGGCCGCGGCCGCTGGCCTTGGCGGTGGGGTCGTCGGAGGCCACCACCACGCGGCTGATCCCGGCCTCCACGATCGCCTCGGTGCAGGGCGGCGTGCGGCCCTCGTGGGCGCACGGCTCGAGCGACACGTACAGCGTCGCGCCGGAGGGGTCCTCCGCGCAGGCGGCGAGCGCCTCGCGCTCGGCGTGTGGGCGGCCGGCGGCGGAATGGAAGCCCTCGCCGATCACGCGGCCGGACTTGACCACCACCGCGCCCACGAGAGGGTTCGGGCTGGTCATGCCCCGCGCCTCTGAGGCCAGCTCGATGGCTCTCCTCAGGTGCCGGGCATCCCGCTCGGCAGCGGGCGATTCAGCCATTTAGCAGGTCCCTCGTACGCGTCGTTGACTCGTGAGTCAACCTTACCAGCGGCCTGTGCTTTCGCCGCTAACCTGCGCGGCCGGATGCGAGCCCGCCTGCGGCGCCCCACCGGCCATGAGCTGATCGCCTATGGCCTTCTCGCGACCCTGGTGGTCGTCGGCCTCTACCTGCGCTTCCGCAACAACGACTACGGGCTCCCGTACGTCTACAACTACGACGAGGCCCAGCACTTCACCAACAAGGCCGTGACGATGATCAGCGGGGACCTCGATCCCGGCTACTACCAGAACCCGTCGGCCTTCACGTACCTCGTCTTCATCCTGCTGAAGGTCGTCTACGGAGTCTTCGGGTTCGCGTTCGAGCTGAACGAGGGCAGCGTCCGGCGCCAGTTCGTGCACGACCCCACGCCGATCTGGGAGCTCGCCCGCGGGCTCGCGGCCGTGCTCGCGATGCTCGGCGTGGTCGCCACGTTCTGGGTCGGAAAGCGGCTCTGGGGCCTGCGCGTGGCGATCGTGGCGGCCACGATCCTCTGCTTCGCGTTCCTGCCGGTCGTCTACTCGCGGATCGCGCTGACCGACACCGGCACGTTCCTGCCGGTCGTGCTGTGCGTCTACTTCTCGCTGCGCGCCTGGGAGGACGGGCGCCGGCGCCACTACGTGCTGGCGGGCGTGGCGGCCGGCTTCGCGGTCGGCTTCAAGTACACGGCCGGGCTCGTGCTGGCGCCGCTGTTCGTGGCGGCGCTCGTGCGGCTCTGGCGCCAGCGCGAGCCGGGCCGCGCGTGGTACCGCACGCCGTGGCACCGCCGCCCGGAGCTGCTCAGCCTGATCCTCACGGGCGTGGCGACCACGGCCGCGTTCGCGATCACCACGCCGTTCTTCTTCGTCAAGCCGATCAGCGCGCTCTACCAGCTCAAGCAGCAGGCGGAGGCGGCCGGCGACTCGGCCAAGCTCGGCCAGTCGCAGGAGGGCGGCTTCCTCTACTACGTGAAGAGCCTCGGCTGGGGCTTCGGCTACGCCGCCTGCGCCGCCGCGCTGGCCGGGGCGGTCATCGAGATCCGCCGCAACCGCTGGCGCGGGATCCTGCTCGCCCTCTTCCCGCTCGTGCTGTTCCTCTACATGGGGTCGCAGACGCGCTACTTCGGGCGCTGGCTGCTGCCCATGTACCCCGTGCTGGCGCTGCTGGCGGCGGTCGCGCTGGTTCAGCTGGCCGAGCTGATCCGCCGCCGGCCGGTGATGCAGGGGCTCGCGCTGCTCGCCCTGACGGCGGGCGTGATGGCGCAGTCGGTGGTGGCCGACGTCCGCACGTCGGAGGTGCTGGGGCAGAAGGACACGCGGCAGATGGCCCGCGACTACCTCGAGCTGAACTACGACCCGGGGATCCGCATCGTGATCGAGCCGGGCGTGCCGGACAACTACTACCGGCTGGTGGGGAGCCGCAACCGGACCCGCCAGTTCGTGCGCGGCTTCATCCGCGACGTGCGCCGCCGCACCGTGCTCGACGCTCCCGAGGGGGCGGACACCACGTACGCGTCCACGCTCGAGCCCGGCCTGATCGACCTCTACCGCCAGCAGGGGTTCTGCCTGGTGGTGACGATGAGCGTGATCCGCGGCCGCGCCGAGAACGCGAAGGTGCCGCAGGCGCTGGCGTACTACGACCGGCTCGAGCGCGAGTCCAAGCGGATCTTCTACGCGAGCCCGTACGACGAGGGGGCCGAGAAGGTTCCGCTGCACTACGACTTCTCGTACAACTACTACCCGACGGCGTACAAGCGCCCGGGGCCGGAGATCGGGGTGTACGAGCTCGAGAACTGCGTGCAGAAGACCAAGTCGGTGCCGGTCGGCCCGCTCGGCACCAAGGGCCTCGACAAGGGCGTGGCCACGAGCTACCGGCCCAAGTCGTGACGATCGAGTACTCGGACTTCGAGAAGGTCGACGTCCGCGTGGGCGTCGTGACCGAGGTGGAGGACTTCCCGCGGGCGCGCAACCCGTCCTACAGGCTCACGATCGACTTCGGGCCGGAGATCGGCGTGAAGCGCTCGAGCGCCCAGGTCACGACCTACACGCACGACGAGCTGCGCGGCATGCAGGTGATGGCCGTCGTCAACTTCGAGCCGCGCAACATCGCCGGCTTCATGAGCGAGGTGCTGGTGCTGGGCGCGCCGGACGCCGAGGGCAACGTGGTGCTGCTCAGCCCGACCCGCGAGGCGGTCGTGGGCGCGCGGATGTACTGATCCGTCGCCGGACCCCCTAGGCTTTGAGCCACGCACCCGGGGCGAGCCTCGGTGACATCAGACCCGGGGAGGGACCC
Source organism: Thermoleophilaceae bacterium (assembly GCA_036386455.1). Lineage (GTDB taxonomy): Bacteria > Actinomycetota > Thermoleophilia > Solirubrobacterales > Thermoleophilaceae > AC-37. Next base: position 2,279 of record DASVVS010000039.1, on the reverse strand, counting down.
ATGACCGACAGCTCAGCCCGCGGCGACGCCGCGTACCGCGAGGAGAAGAACGCGATCGCCGCCCGCAACGACGCCGCCCGCAAGGCCGGCCGCGAGCAGCGCGCCGCCGCCGACAAGAAGGCCGCCACGCGGCGCGCCGAGGACGAGCGTGCGGAGATGTCGGACCTGCGCCACACGTTCGGCGGCAACACCGCCCACTAGGGCGCGCGGGGACGGCGGCGGCGCTACTCGCGCCGCTGCTGGATGATCCGCTCGATCACCCAGTCGTCCTGCGGCTTCGACAGCGAGACGACGTAGAGCCGGCCGGCCTGCTCCGCGTCCACGCGGGCGGTGGTGTCGCTCGTCACGCGGACGCGGTTGATCTTGATCCGCTCGCCCTCGAACCGGTCGGCGGCCCGCTCGCAGCGCTTCTTGCCGGTGGCGTAGTCGCGGCCGCCGTAGTTGTCCTCGAGCGCCTGGCCGCCGAGGTAGTCGCAGGCCTCGGGCCCGTCCGCCAGGGCGAACTTCTCGACCACCTCGCGCACGGCGCCCTGCTCGTTCTGATCGCCGTCGTCGCCGCAGCCCGCGGCGAGGAGCGCCGCGCAGGCAGCCGCTATCGCAAGGCCCGTCCGCACGGGCGCAAACTTAGCCGGGAGCGGCGATACCCTCTGCCATCGGCGGCATGAAGCTCATCATCCAGATCCCCTGCCTCAACGAGGAGGATCAGCTTCCGACCACCCTCGCCGACCTTCCCCGCCACGTGGAGGGCTTCGACGAGGTCGAGTGGCTGATCATCGACGACGGCTCGACCGACCGCACGATCGAGGTCGCGAAGCGCAACGGCGTCGACCACATCGTGCGGCTGACCAACAACAAGGGCCTCGCCACGGGCTTCCAGGCGGGGCTCGACGCGTGCCTCAAGCTCGGCGCCGACGTGATCGTGAACACCGACGCCGACAACCAGTACAAGGCCTCGGACATCCCCAAGCTGGTCCACCCGATCCTCCAGGGGCGCGCCGACATGGTCGTCGGCGACCGCGTGGTGGAGTCGATCGAGCACTTCTCGCCGCTCAAGAAGTCGCTCCAGAAGCTCGGCAGCGCGGTGGTGCGGCGGGCGTCCGAGACGGACGTGCCCGACACCACCTCCGGCTTCCGCGCCTACAACCGCGAGGCCGCGATCCAGGTGCAGGTCGTCTCGAAGTACACCTACACGCTCGAGACGATCATCCAGGCGGGCAAGATGCTGATCGCGGTCGACCACACGCCGATCGGCACGAACGAGAAGACGCGCGAGTCGCGCCTGTTCAAGTCGATGGGCGCCTACGTGCGCCGCAACACCGTCTCGATCTTCCGGATCTACTCGATGTACGAGCCGCTGCGCGTGTTCATGACCGCGGCGGCGCTCGTGGGCCTGGCGGCGGCGATCATCTGGGCCCGCTTCCTCTACTTCTACGTCATCGAGGACGAGGGCGCGGGCCACGTGCAGTCGCTGATCCTCGGCGCCGTCCTGTTCATCGCGGCGGTGCAGCTGGCGGCGCTCGGGATCGTCGGCGACATCCTCGCCGGCAGCCGGATCCTCCAGCAGCGGATCCTCGAGCGCGTGCGGCGCGTGGAGCTGCAGCTGGGTGTCGAGCCGTCGCACTACGAGCCGGGCGAGGGCGGCACCCGCGCGCCCACGACCGGCGCCGCCGCGGGCCGCGCGACCGGAAACACCGAGGAGCGGGAGGCTCTCAAGCTGTGACCACCACGCCGACCGTCCCCACCGGGAACACCACCGACAAGTACAACGCGACGAACCCGGTCATGAGGCGCCTCATGGCGGGCTTCGAGCGCGACCTCGACGAGCTGTTCGCGCAGGCCGCGCCGCGCTCGATCCTCGACGTGGGCTGCGGCGAGGGCGTGCTCACCTGCAAGTGGGCCGACCGCCTCGACGGCGGGCGGATCGTGGGCATCGACCTCGACGACCCCAAGCTCAGGGCCGAGTGGGACACGCGCCGGCGCGAGAACCTCGAGTACCGCGTGGAGGAGGCCACCTCGCTCTCGTTCGGCGACGGCGAATTCGACGTCGCCACCGCCATCGAGGTGCTCGAGCACGTGCCCGAGCCGGAGGCGACGCTCTCCGAGATGGCGCGCGTGGCCGAGCGCTACCTGCTCGTGTCGGTGCCGCGCGAGCCGATCTGGCGCGGGCTCAACATGGCCCGGGGCGCGTACCTGCGCGACCTCGGCAACACGCCCGGTCACCTGAACCACTGGTCCAAGGTGAGCTTCGTGTCGCTCCTGTCGCGGTACGGGACGGTGGA